>NZ_JAKIVI010000012.1:0-100798 GCF_023614015.1 Acinetobacter sp. ACZLY 512 | reverse complement strand
TTCAACAAGTTTCTATCTGCATCACCGCCGATGGATGTGCATTCTACACCATCCCCATTCCTTTACAACCCCTTTCGCCTTTCTTTTTTTTCAAGCGAACAGTTTTTGTTCTTTTTTGCTTTTTTTATGCCTTTTTTAAAGTTTTTTTGCTTTAATAGTAGCTATAAGGAAACTGTTAAATAAAAATGATCTTATTTAAAATCATATAAGCTTTCACCTTCGAGATGGTGGTTAAGGAATTCTATGCATTATTCAAAACTTTTTTTTGCTGGTCTCTTGTCGGCAGGTCTATCTGGTTATGTGTTTGCCCAAGACACCGCGGAGCAAAATACTAATGCCAACGCTGTGGCTTCTGACAGTATGCAAGCCGATGTAGAACCCTCTACGCAATCATCAACTCACTTTCAATCTTTACGTAATCTCAAGTCTGAATTAAAAAATGTTAAAGCCAGTGACTTTAAGGTAAATGCAAAAGCATCTCAGCCCGATGAAGTGAAAGATCCTTTACAGCCCTTAAACCGTCAGTTTTATGCTTTTAATGATTATTTAGATCGTAATGTAATCCGCCCTGTGGCCGTACAATATGTGGCTAAAACACCTGAAGATGTAAGAGGTTCGTATCGTCAGTTTAGAAAAAATCTAGGCGAACCTTGGAATGCAGTCAATCAGCTGATTCAAGGCAGACCAACCCGTGCGGCAAAAACATTAGGACGTTTTACAATTAACACCTTAACTACGCTTGGTCTGGCAGACCCTGCGCGTCGACTTGGACTACCACCTGAAGAAGAAAGCTTTGGCGTCACGCTGGGTTATTATGGTGTCCCGTCTGGTCCATTCTTAATGTTGCCGTTTTTTGGGCCAAGTACATTACGTGATACTGTTGGCTTAGCAGCAGACAGTCAGGCTCGTCCACAAAAATATGTTATGGACGATCAAGATGGTTTGTATTGGTCTACTAACGTGCTGCAAGCAATTGACACACGTGCTCAAGTGCTCGATATCGAACAAATTTTACAAGGTGATAAGTACGCTCTAATTCGCGACTTGTATTTGCAACGTAAAAATTTCCAGATTGCAGAGAAGAAAGGAAACTCGTCTGAACAAATTAATTTTGTGGATACCGATGATGACGGGTCAGACGACAGCGACACACCACAACCCTAACGTTATTTCCAATAAGAAGATTGCTATCTGGATGTGACATCTTCTAGCAATCTTTTGTTTTCTATAGTACATCTACTACTATGGTAAATACGGTTTTCTTGTAAAGGCAGTGTTCAATCCTCTATGTATCTCATTCAACCGACTCGTTCTATTTATAATTTAGACGAAACGCTTCAGGCGTTGCCCGATCTACAAGTGATTCACATAGAAGATATCGACCTTTACGATCCAACGATTATCGCGATTGCTGATGTGCAGGATTATCTACACTATCAGTGGTCGTTACCAACGATTGTACTTGGATTTGAACATGAAGGTGCCGCGCTTTCACAAGCATGGGAAATGGGTGCTTTAGCAGGCTGGATCTGGGGAAGTCTGCCTAAAAACTCGAATGAAGCATTATTGAAAATTGATGCCAAATATAAACGTAACCAAGACAGTCGTGATCTGCCCGCTGCTGCTGAATTACAAAAAAAATTACTTCCCAATCCAATTGACTTACTAGATTACAAGATTGAAGCTTTTTTTCAGCCTTCTGCGTATTTGTCTGGAGACTGGTACGATTACTGGAAGCTCAATGACAAAGAAGTCTTGTTTTATTTGGCCGACGTTTCAGGCCATGGTGTGACCAGCAGTCTACTGACTTCTTGGATGGCTGCATTTCACGGCCGCTCAAAAACACCTCGTCAATTGCTGAAAAAACTAAATGGAATGCTGTTACAAGAAAATATCGAAAAACATATTACGATTGTGGCGGGTATTTTAAATCTGCAAACGCATCAAATTCGCTGGTCAAGTGCTGGCCATTATCCACCGCCGATTATTTTTGAACCCGATCAACCACCAAAAATTTTAACCACCAGTAGTTTCCCTTTAGGGCTGACTGATGAGCTGGATTTTGAAGAACATGAATGTACATTAAGTCGTCATACACGTTTTATTGTTTGCTCGGACGGTGCACTTGAACCTTTCGATGGTGGATTGAATGAACAGTTTTCCCAACTCCTCGATCATTTGCAAAAACAATCATTCAAAGCACCCGATCATGTTGCAGACGACATTGCTATTTTAAGCTTATGTAGAATGAATTAATTTAAAAAACAATAGGTTAATTCTTTTGAAATCATTATGCGACTGTCAAGCACTTGAGTATCGATTCACCCTATGTGATAATTTTGCTATCCTTCTCTGAAAATGGCATTTATATGTCAACAGGTCATGTTGAATATGCAAGTTTAGATGGAACGCATATTTTCAAACTTATTGGTGAAGTGCGTGCTCAATCTTGCATCAGTCTTGATAAACTTTTAAACCGAATTGAACAGCAGAAAAATGTCGTTGGTGCGATCGTAGATCTTACCCGAACGACATTTATTGACAGCACAGTTCTCGGCATTCTGGCAAAGCTGGGTCTTAAACTTAAGCAAACGCACCACATTCAGGCAGTTATGCTGTCGACCAACCCAGATATTAGTACCTTGGCCAACAGCATGGGGCTTGGGCAGGTTTTTGTCATCTTGAATTATTGCGGCGATCCAAACGTATGCACGTTGGAACTCACCGAAGAACATATCACTCATAATGCCATGTTGACCACGGTATTAGATGCGCACAAAACCCTAATGCGACTCAACGAAAACAACCAAAATATGTTTGAGCCGCTTGTGAAACAACTACAAAAAGAACAAGATACTCTGGATCAGGCCTGCACCAAGCAAAATGCTTGACGCCTAAACGGACTTATACCTCATGACTTTACTTTCTGTTGCACAAATGAATTCTCAAAACGATATTGGAGCAAATTTCTGTATCGTTGAATCTCTGATTGAGGAAAGTAAAGCCAAACAGGCTGAGTTAATTGTTTTCCCGGAAAATTTCATTTGTTTTGCTGCCGGCAAACAACGTGAAACTGCTGCTCAATTTGAATCGATACAAGCCCAGTTGGAAGAACTGGCTCATCGACACAACATCTGGATTGTTGCAGGTACATTACCCTGTCCGTTTCGCCCAGATGGTAGTGTGATTCGGGATGGTCGTGTCAGAACGTCAAGCTTATGTATTAGCCCAGAAGGTACAGAAGCTCGCTACGACAAAATTCATCTATTTGATGTTCAGGTTGGCGACGCGGTGGGTGGTTATCAGGAGTCAAAGTTTTTTGAACCGGGTGATCAGCCTGTTGTCGTCAATACACCATTTGGACATATTGGTTTAATGGTGTGCTATGACTTACGCTTCCCCGAACTTGCATTAACTTTGCGTGCCCAAAATGCACAAATATTAACTGCACCTGCTGCATTTACCTATACCACGGGTCAGATGCATTGGCAGCTCTTGTTGCAAGCACGTGCAATGGATACACAATGCCATGTACTCGGTGCCGCGCAACAAGGCTGGCATGGTGAAAAACGTCAAACTTGGGGACACACTGCTGCGGCGAATAGTCGCGGACAACTGCTGGATATTATTCAAAACGATGGTGCTGGATTAATCACAATTGATTTTGACAGTGCTGAGCAGCAGCAGATTCGTGAGTCAATGCCCTTAATGCAGCATCGCAAGCTCATCCAGTTTTAATTCATTTCTTTCTAAGCCATCGCTTAACTGGTCGTTATAGCGAAAACAAGGCTATACTTGAGACTTGCCAAATGACTCATGAGGCCTTTATGCAGCAAGACAGTTCTATTTTACATCTTGATAATCAATTGTGTTTTTTGATTTATTCAACCAATTTGGCGCTGCATCAGTTATATCGTAAGTTACTGGCCCCCCTCGGACTCACCTACCCACAGTATTTGGTCATGCTGGTGCTTTGGGAAAAGGATCATATAACGGTATCGGATATTGGTGCACAATTGTTTTTAGAATCGTCTACCCTGACACCCCTGTTAAAAAAACTCGAATCGTTACAACTCCTCACACGCCAGCGATCAAAGCGCGATGAGCGTCAAGTGATTATTTCACTCACAGATCAAGGCGCACAGCTTAAATCACAGGCGCTAGACATTCCACATCAGCTCGCCCAAGCCAGTGCATGTGATTTAGATGAATTAATGCAGCTTAAGTCTCAGCTCGAAGCACTTCGTACAAATATCAGCAAATAAATGCATTTGATTACAAAAAAACCTCTTGCACACCTATTTATATCGTGTACGATATATTTGTACACAAATTAAAGGTGGTTTAAAAATGTCATTAGAAAAAGTTGTATACACAGCACACGCTAAAGCAACCGGTGGCCGTGATGGTCGAGCAACATCTTCAGACAATATCTTGGATGTAAAACTGACCGTGCCTAAAGAAATGGGCGGTGCAGGTGGTGGTACCAACCCAGAACAACTTTTTGCAGCTGGCTACTCTGCATGTTTCCTTGGTGCCATGAAGTTTGTTGCCAACCGTGACAAATTCAATATTCCAAAAGACGCTTCTGTTGAAGGCGATGTTGGCATTGGTCCAATCCCAACTGGATTTGGTATTGAAGTCAAACTTCATGTTCACTTGCCAGGCATGGATGCAGATGAAGCGAAAAAACTGGTCGATGCTGCGCATATTGTCTGCCCATACTCAAATGCAACACGTAATAACATTGATGTCGATTTCAATATTGTTACCGATGCTTAATTGATTGAGCAGTTTGTAAAAAAGCACCTCCATTGAGGTGCTTTTTTTATTCTTCAGCTTGATTGGTCACACGAAGTACTTCTTCGAGTGTGGTTTTACCCGCCAGTACTTTTTTGAGTCCATCGTCTCGGATTGAACCTGCGCTACGACGCGCATAGGCTTCTAGTTCAAATTCGGCAGCATTGCCATGTATTAGACGACGGATATGTTCATCGATAGGGACAATTTCATAAATGGCTGTTCGACCAGTAAATCCAAGATAGGAGCAATGTTCACACCCTTGAGCTTCTGGCAATTGAAGATGCGTTCGATCAGATTGAACATTTTGAAAAATTTGCCGTTCGAAGTCGTCTGCCTCGCGCCATGTAGCGCAGTGCGAACATAAAGTTCGAACCAGTCGCTGTGCAATCACACCAATTAATGAACTCGACAATAAAAAGGGTTCAATTCCCATATCTTTTAAACGTGTCACGGCGCCAATGGCCGTATTGGTGTGCAAGGTAGATAAAACCAAGTGACCCGTCAGTGAGGCTTGAACTGCAATTTCAGCCGTTTCAAGATCACGAATTTCGCCGACCATGACCACGTCTGGATCTTGCCGTAACATGGCCTTTAAGGCACGCGCGAATGTCATGTCGACTTTGTTGTTCACCTGCGTCTGACCAATCCCCTCTAGCTGATATTCGATTGGATCTTCAGCCGTTAGAATGTTTCGAGTATTGTCATTTAAATCAGATAGAGCCGCGTAAAGTGTCGTGGTTTTTCCTGAACCTGTAGGCCCCGTGACCAAAATAATCCCATGTGGACGATGGACCAAATAATCCAGACGCTCATAATCTTCGGGCATCAACCCCAAATGTGTCATATTTAAACGACCGGCCTGCTTATCGAGCAATCGCATCACTACCCGCTCACCATGCGATGACGGTAAAGTCGAGACACGCACATCGACTTCACGGCCAGCTAAACGCAAAGAAATACGGCCATCTTGAGGTATACGTTTTTCAGCAATATCCAGCTTAGCCATTACTTTAATCCGTGACACCAACAGTGGTGCCAGTTCACGGCGCGGCTGCACAATTTCACGTAATTGACCATCGACACGCAACCGCACGGAAAGCTTTTTCTCAAATGCCTCAATATGAATATCCGATGCATTGACGCGAATTGCTTCTGACAGTAAGGCATTGATCAGACGAACAATCGGGGCATCATCCTCCTGATCCATTAAATCTTCTGCTTCGGGTACTTGATCGGCCAGACTCAATAAGTCAGGATGATCTTCTAGCCCTGCAGCGACCTGCTGCGACTCTCCACGATCTCCAGCATAGCTAGAACTGAGCAAGGCATTAAACTTTTGCTCGTCACAGAGTTCATATTGTGCCGCCCTGCCCACGATTCGGCGTGCTTCTTGTAATGCAATCCATGCGGTTGTTTGTTTTCGAATAATAAAAACCTGATCACCGTCGTATCTCAACAAGACACCATGACGTTTTGCAAAACTATAAGGAATTTGTATTTGTTTGAGTATTTGCATCACAAATTTATAATGATCATAAAGATAGTTTTGAGTGTACTCTAAGCGTATGACAGCGTGAAGTCCGTTTTAGATAAACTCAGCAGAGGATTTTTTCGACTTGACTCAACAACATGACCTTCAAGAGCTTGCATCCCCACATTTAAAATGGTGGGGCGAGCATACATTTGAATTACACCAAGTCAAAGCTTGGCAATTTGGTTCTCTGCTTTTTCGATTGACGCGTGGGATCAATGAATGGCGGCTAGAATATCATCGTCCCAAATATCAATACGATTACGAACAAAACTGGCATTCAATTACCGATACCAATTTTGCCTGCCCACAGCCGCGTAAAATTGAACGTTACATGTTTAAAAAAACCCATGAAACCTTTCAGCTAATGCCACGCCTTGCAGATCGTTCTGTGGTGATTAAGCCAGTCGATCCCATTTATATTCCGGCAGGCCAGCGCGGTACTTTATATATCAGTACGCCACTTTGGATCGCAGGCTTTGTCGAAGGTCAGCGTGAACCATTGTTTGATCTTCCAGTGATTCAGCCTAAAGATACTTGGTTTGGCCCAGATCGTCGTAATGGTGAAATCTGTTATGCCACCGCAGTGGATGGGCGTACCGATATCAACCAACTCAAGCCACGCGCCTTTCGTGCCGTAACCCCTGTCGAATTCCACAACACCAGCAGTCAGCAATTGCGATTTGACCGGATGAATGTCCCCGTGGCTGCATTGCCTCTGTTTTACAGTGAAAGTACACAGCGCTTATGGACCTCACAAATTAAAGTTTTGCATGAAGGCTACGACAAGCCACCGCGTATTCGGATTGAAAACCGGACGCCACCTTTGGCCGGTGAAGTCATTTATGTACATCCACCGCGTTCACCAGGTGGTGCATTGTTTAATATGTTTGATTCATTTTTCTAGGACGTAGTATGGCTGATTCCAATATCCCGAAAGATGTTGCCGTGAGTCTTAAAGGGATTTTTACCAATATCAATCTGGACCGTCTGAGCGAATTGCTGGTTGCACTTGTACTGTGTTTAATCGGGTTTATCATTGCCCGACTGGTCTCGAATACCTTTATTCGTACCATTGGGCATCGTTTTAATGCCCATCAAAGCATGGTGTGGCGACGCGGGATTTTTTATTTTATTTTCTTAATCTTTGTGATGGCCAGCCTAAAAGAAGCGGGCTTTAAGCTCAGTGTATTTTTAGGCGCAGCAGGGATTCTTACCGTAGCGCTGGGTTTTGCCTCGCAAACTTCGGCCAGTAACTTGATTAGTGGACTATTCCTGATTGGTGAAGGCTCTTTTGAGGTGGGTGACACCATTCAGATTACTCTAATACGTGGTCAAACCATTGAAGGCGAAGTCATTTCAATCGATTTGCTGTCGGTCAAACTGCTCACCTTAGATAATGTATATGTACGTTTGCCAAACGAGCAACTGATTCGTGCACCCGTAATGAATCTGTCAAAGTATCCGATTCGACGAATTCCCATTACATTAGCCATCAACTTCCAAGAAGACATCATGAAAGTTCGCAAGGTATTGTTGGATGTGGCATCTAAATACCCATTGGCTCTAGATGAACCGAAACCTGAGGTGACCGTTACCGCTTTTCGTGAATCTTCAATCGAGCTTTTATTTACCGTATGGTGCAGGCAGGAATTTTTCTTAAAATCACGCGATGAATTGCAAGAACGCATCCGCAATGGCTTTTTAGAAAACCAAATTGAAATTCCAGTACCGAAGATGGGCTTTGTTGATCGCCCGCCCATTAGCGCGCTAAACGAAGATGAAATCGATCAATATGCCAATAAAGAGTCACTTAAGCGTGAACCTAAAGCTTAACTTAGACTAACAACCATTTTGTTTACAGTGTGCCACCCACAACGGATTGGCACACCACTCATCTCAACCTTACGTTCTAAAAATCAATGACCCATCGTTTGACTAGCAGATATTAAAAACTCTAAACGTCTCATATCACGATATATCGGCAGACTCAACTCACGCGCACATAAGATAAAATTTAGCCCCTCTAAGTATCGTTTTTATCTGCTATTTTGCTGGCAGGCGGTAAAGGCGCCAGATAAGCAATGACCAACATCACACCTCCAGCACCAATAAACGAAACCACTCGAGTTAAGGTGCCACTTTGTGACAAATCCAGACTGACCAGTTTGATCACCACTATTCCCAGTAAGGCTGCACCGACAAACCAGATCTGACGAATGTGTCTTTGGCTGGAAAAAGTCATCAACACAAAGGCCAAAATGACCCACAGCAAAGTCAGGCTCAGTTGTACTGCACCATTCGACCAGATCGATATCCCCCAAAGCGGTGTTCCCATATAAACATGTAATGCACGCACCACGATACTACTGAGTACCAAAAGAGCCATTAAAATGCTTATGACTTTACTCGCCCACTCTAAGCCATGCTGTTGAGGCAAAAATTCTTTTCGGTAAATTGCCCAGAGTAAAGCCATCAGTACCATCAATGACAATCCATCTACCGGATTCAACACAGGCAATAGATACGCGGTAAATGGCGCTTGCTGCAAACTCACCACAATGAGCCAAATCCAAGTGATGCCCCATACCGCAGGATACTGCATTACACCTGAAGTACCTCGAGACATACAGACCATTGCATACACCACCGGAGCGAGTGCCAAAGATAAAATAGCTTCTGCTGGCCACAGCACTGGACCGAGTGCTGCAAGTGCTAACCAGACCACCGAAGCAGCAACGTGCTGCATGATTAAGAAAGCGTCAGCGTAACGCGTGGTACGTAAAAACAACAACAACACGAACCCTTGTGCCACCACAAAATTCAACTGCTGAATCAAATTCAGCCATTTAAAACTTGCAAACAAACCATAGTTAACCAGTTCTACGTAGCTGAGCAATAATAAGACCGTAGCTAAAATGAGTTCTGCCGTATGGCTAGTGTTTTGTTTTCTGGCCGCGACAAAACGAGCAAATCCAAACAACAACAGCGCGCTGATCGCTAAATATGGACTTAAACCACTCGATTGCCATGCCAAGGCATGTACACCAGCCAATGCGCCAGCGTAAAGCCCTAAAGCCAAAAAGAGACTGGCCAAAACAGGCGGTTGTTTTTGCCGCTCGGCAAATTGAAACAAAAAGTAGGCAGCAACAAACTGGGCAATTGCATAAATGGTGGTGCTTAACGTCGGAAATCCCTGAACAGACCAAAACTGATCAAATAGTGCCAAAGAACTTAAAAATACCAAAACACAACCTAAATAACGACTAACTGAATAACGCTCAGTCACGCCCCACACAATCAGTGCAGCCCCCTGCACCACCCATCCTACGGCACTCCAGTGCGCACCTTTCCAGAGTGGAAAAATTAAAGAAATAAAGGCCACTGCCAAGATAAAAAAGCTTTTGGCCAGTACCGATAATTCTGATTGTTTTTGCTTGATCCACCACGCGAGTCCGCTATAGGTCACACCGAGTGCCAGTGCTCCCAATGTCAGTGCCGTACTTGACTGCTGCATCAAGACCGCATGCATTGAAAAACCCAGAATAGGCACACTAAATATCAGCCCCACATCTATTAACGGCGGCAACACAAACTGATTATGTGCTTTAAGACTTAGATATTCTTTTTTAATTAATTGACTATAACGTATGCTCAGCCAGATAAATAATCCGATATGCAGCCAGAGAATTTGATCTAAAACCGCATACTGCTCGGGCTTGGCATATACACTGATGTAACTTCCCGCGATCAGACCCGTGGCCACAAAAGCCAATTGATGAAGCAGCTTCCATGGTTTGACAAAATTAATCGCCGCAACCGCAAGGTTGATGACCAAATAATAACTGAGTAAAAACACACTCTCTGGGTGGTACTGTGGAATCAAAAGAGGCGCAAGATAGGCCATCGACAGTGCCAGTATCGATAAATACAGTGCATTTTGAAAGAGACTGAGGGCAATCGTGATTAGCAGTAAGACTGCGAAACACAGGCTAGCGGTCATCAGCTCTTCAATAACCTCAAAGTGATTCGCAAATACCAAGGTTAAGAAAATGATGGCAAGGCCTGCACCTTGTAAAGCCACTGCAAACAGTGCATTTTTATGACGCAAGTAAAATCCAAGCACTGTCGCCGCACCACCCGTTAGTGCAATGGCCAGCAATTTCGCACTCAAACTTAATTGCCAGTGCTCACTGGCAAAACGAAGCAACAGCACGACCCCGATCATCAGCACCACAATCGCGACACGCAAAATTGGATTACCGTGCAATAACCAGTGTTGAACAGGCTGCCACCATGTTGCTGCATTTGAAGTTTTGGTCTGAGCTAATACTGCATTAGTCGATGGCGCGACTTCAGATAAAAATACATTCTGCGGCTGTAGCGTATGTTGTGACTGCGCATCCTGAATGGGATGCGCCGAGGTCGAGAGTACAGATGAAGAAGATGAAATTGAGGGATCGGTCTTTAGGCGATCGAACGCTGTATCAGAAACCTGACGATCTGTGTGCTGTGTGGATGTGAGAGATTCAATATGATTTAAACGCTCCGTCAGAGCATTAAACATCTGCAACAAGCTCCACAGTCCGATCACGGCACCAAGGATTGGCATCCATACAACGCCAATAAACCCACCGATCAGTGCGATCAATACACCCAGCCAAACACCAGACTGCCAACCACGCATAGATGTGACTGAAAAGGCAACCGCATGGTGCTGCTCAAGCTGCTGAAGGCGTTTGTCTAAACGATTGAGATAATACATCAACACAAACAGCATCAATGTACCCAGCACAACCGCTAGATTTGCCGCGTGAAGTACATAGCTCATCACTGTGCCCACGCCCAGCATAAGCACGATGATGCTGATCTTTTGTTTATCGTTTTTATACATGATCAAAAAAACAAACACATGGATTGAACTCTCATTTTAAACCATGATGTCTTGAGCGTATATTTAGACATACAAAACAACCGTAAAAGTGAATCTCAGCATTTTGATGCTTTTTCACGTAGAATAAGAGCCAATTGTTTGTGAGGAAATGTTCAATGCCACCATTTGTCTTGGTTGATGGCTCATACTTTTTGTTTCGTGCGTTTCATGCACTTCCCCCCTTGACCACGTCAACAGGCCTTCAGACCAATGCCATTCGTGGTGCCATTTCCGCCATTCAAAAGTTAATGCGTCGTACCCAGCCGACGCACATGGCTGTGATTTTTGATACTCCTGAACCGACATTTCGTCACGAACTTTCGCCAATTTATAAAGGTGATCGTCCAAGCATGCCAGAGGAACTCGCACAGCAAATCCCTTATTTGCATGCCTTGATTAAGGCCTTGGGAATTCCGCTATATATGCTCCCGGGTGCAGAAGCCGACGATGTGATTGGAACACTGGCCAAACGCGCTGAAAAGGAAGGACATCAGGTTCTGATTTCGACGGGCGACAAAGACATGGCACAGCTTGTGACTGAAAAAGTCACGCTTGAAGACAGCTTCAAAGACAAACCTATGGATATTCAGGGTGTATTTGATAAGTTTGGTGTCTGGCCAAATCAGATTATTGACTACCTCACCCTGATGGGCGATGCCTCGGATGGCATTATGGGGGTACCGGGCGTAGGCGCAAAAACCGCAGCCAAATTACTTACAGAATATGGCTCGATTGGCGGTATCTTGGAAAATGTCGACAAGATTAAGGGAAAAGTCGGGCAAAACATCAAGGAACATGCAGATGGTATTGCGATTGACCATCAGTTGGCCAGTATTGTGTGTGATCTCGATATTGCACTGACTTGGGATGACTTACAACTACGTGAACCGCATGTGGAAAGCTTGCGCAATTTATACACCGAGCTTGAATTTAGAAACCAGTTACAGTCGCTAGATCATCCCAACAATCCAGTAAGCAGCAGCTACAAAGCAGCCAATCAAGAAATTGAAAAGATACACGCTGCACCTGCGATTGAAACTGAAGATCAGGCCAGCCTGACCAGTGAAGATGATCAACTTGGCACGGCAAATTATCATACAGTACTAACACAAGCTGCTTGGGATGCCTTATTGCAACGCTTCCAGAGCGAAAAGCACTTTGCAATCGACACTGAAACCACCAGTTTAGATTATCGTGTAGCACAAATGGTGGGCTTCTCTGTGGCGTTTGATGCACAAGACGCCTACTACGTGCCATTGGCTCATGACTATGAACACGCACCTGAACAATTGAACCGTGAGCAGGTACTGGCTCAGCTTAAACCCATTTTAGAAGATGAACAGGTTGGTAAAATTGGCCATCACCTTAAGTATGATGCACATATCTTCGCGAATCATGGCATTGAACTTAAAGGCTGGTACTTCGATACCATGCTGGCCTCTTATGTGCTGAACTCGGTCGCAACACGACATGGTATGGATGATGTGGCACGGGTCTATTTAAGTCATCTCACCACCACCTTTGAGCAAATTGCAGGTAAAGGCGCTAAACAAAAAACTTTTAATCAGATTGATCTTGAAGTGGCTGCGCATTATGCCGCAGAAGATGCGCATGTCACCTACCGACTCTATGAGGTACTGGCGCAAAAACTCAAACAGAGTCCAGAACTTGAACAGCTTTTGTACCAGATTGAAGTCCCTGTAGCGCGTATTTTAGCAGGAATGGAAGAAGCAGGCATTAAACTTGACCATGACTTTCTGGGTCGGTTAAGTGGGGAATTCACAAACACCATTCAAGGGCTTGAAGATCAGGCCATCGAACTGGCTGGTGAAACCTTTAATGTCAGCTCACCCAAACAGGTGGGTGAAATCCTGTTCGATAAGATGGGGCTTAAAGGCGGCAAAAAAACGGCCACCGGACAACACAGTACCAGTGAAAGCATTTTGGAAAAAGTTGACCATCCGATTGCCGAGGTGATTTTAGAACACCGCACGCTTTCTAAACTCAAAAACACGTATACCGACCGTTTGGTCGAGCAGTCTCATAACGAAACGCATCGGGTTCATACCAGTTATCATCAGGCCTTGACTGCGACAGGCCGTTTGTCATCGTCTGATCCCAACCTACAAAATATTCCAATTCGCGGTGAAATTGGTCGTCAAATTCGTAAAGCCTTCATTGCACCTGAAGGCCGAGTGTTGTTGGCTGCCGATTACTCACAGATTGAATTGCGTTTAATGGCGCACTTTTCTCAGGATGACGCCTTACTTGACGCGTTTAAAAATGGTCAGGACGTACATCGACGTACCGCGGCAGAAGTACTCAACATCGCACTGGAAGACGTCACCAATGATCAGCGCCGACAAGCCAAGGCCGTCAATTTTGGCCTGCTCTATGGTATGTCTGAATTTGGTTTGATTCGTCAATTGGGATTCACTCGTGAAGAATCGCAAAATTACATCAAGCAATATTTCCAGCGCTATCCGGGTATTTATGAATACATGCAGCGCACGCGCCAGATTGCACTGGAGCAAGGTTTTGTCGAAACCATTTTAGGACGACGCTTATATACGCCAGATATCGATGCACGCAACATGATGGTACGTAAAGGTGCCGAGCGTGCCGCAATTAATGCGCCGCTACAAGGCAGTGCTGCCGATATTATTAAATTGGCGATGATTAAAGTCGATAAAATGCTGCCAAAAGATCAAGCCAAGTTACTGCTTCAAGTACACGATGAACTGGTTTTTGAAGTCGATGCGGCAGTTGCAGACCAGCTTGCACCACAGCTTGCAGCCACCATGCAATCGGTGGTAGATATTTCGGTTCCTTTACTGGTGGAAGTCGGTAAAGGTTTAAACTGGGAAGAAGCCCATTAAGCATGTTCCATAAAAAAAGGCCGATCAAATCGGCCTTTTTTTTAAAGCAACTTATAGTCCGGTCAGAAGAACTTTAGCCACTTCATTCATCAGAATTTCAGCAATATACAGCGCCAAAAAGGCCAAAATAGGCGATAAATCAATCATGCCCATGTTTGGCAATAACCGGCGAAAAGGTGCCAGTAAAGGTTCGGCAAGCTCTTGAATCACTTCGATATAAGGCGAGCGAGACTGGGTAAACATCACCACCCAGCTCAAAATAATCGTGGCAAAAATCAGGTAACGACAAAAACGGATTAAATCCTGAATCATGGTGACAAAAGTCAGAATCAGCAAATGAATCGGACTATTTGGCATTGCACCCGAAAGATACATCACACCAAAAATCTTAAGTAAATACAGCACGACCAAAAGCGCAATCGCTGCAAGATTCACGCGGCCTTTGGCAACCGTTGGAAAAATACGGCTAAAAATATCTACAATTTTGGTGGCTTTAACGGTAGATAAAACCACAGGATTATAGGGAGTAACCCCGGTCAATTGGATGAGAAATCGAAAAAATACCAATAAAATGGCAACATTAATTAAAATACCAAAAATGAGCGCAGAACTCGCCATAGTGTTCCTATCCTACTTAAGTCGTTTTGGTGCTGTCGCTGAGCTCGCGGGCTAACTCTTGACTTCTTTTTTGCGCTGCGGCAAGCGCAGCCTGAATATTTTGAGAGATTTGAGCACGATCAAATACTTCAAGTGCGGCCTGAGTCGTTCCGTTTGGAGAAGTCACATTTTTTCTTAACTCAGACGGAGTGCTCGAACTGGTAATGGCCATTTGCGCTGCACCCAATGCGGTTTGCAGCGTCAATGCGGTGGCAACTTTTTCATCTAGTCCCATGTTTTTACCCGCACGGATCATGCTTTCCATCAGGTAAAAAAAGTACGCCGGACCAGAGCCAGAAACCGCTGTGACTGCATCGATCTGTGCCTCAGACTGTACCCAGATGGTCAGACCTGTAGCTGCTAGAATTTGGCTAGCCAGTTCACGATCTTTTGCACTGACTGTCTCGTGTGCATACAAGCCATGTGCACCCGTTTGTACCAAAGCTGGTGTATTGGGCATTACACGCACAATACGCTCGGCTCCGGTTAAAGCGGCAATCGTTGCAATCTCTGCACCAGCAATCACAGACACAATCAGTTTATCTTCAAACAAGCCTTGAAGTGGCTTAAGTACCTGAGCCAATACCTGCGGTTTAACAGCCAATACCACAACATCTGCATTTTTAATCGCTTGAAGATTATCATCGATGGCATGAATTTCTTTTTCTTGAAGTACTTGGCGAATTGCTTCGACCGGATCAGAAACGGTAATCCGAGTTGAGGGTAATCCACGCGCAACCAGCCCCCCAATCAGGGCTTGCGCCATATTACCACCACCAATAAATGTGATATTTGAATTTAATGTCGCACTCATGAATTATGCTCAACTCGCAAATGATTGACGTCAGAAATTAAATAAGGTTGCCATCCCCCGACTTCACAATAGTCAGATTGTGCCAGCCAAAACCCATTGGGCGTAAAAACCCCTAGCATAACATTATCTACCAGCAATATTTGAATTGTGTGACGTAACCAAGGGAAAATTTGTGCGTCTTGAATCGCTTTTTTAAGTGGCCAATGTCCAACCCGACCATAAAGATGAATCTTTTCGCCGCCCTGACGTGCCAGCACAGTGAGCTCACGTGCCAGAAGAGCTTTAGATAGTCCAATATCTGCTGCTTTTAAGATATAACGACCCGATGACAACTCAAGCATGTGATCGAGTTTCAAGTCAGCAAGTGTTTGCTGCTGAGGCAATGTTTGAGCGGTATAAGCGGCATGTGCAATACGATGCAAAATCTGCTGATAGCGAACATAATAAAAACCGTTCCAATGTAAGGTAGCTTGAGCATCGGCTTTAGCGTGAATGACTTCCTCTTGCAGACGATTCACCATATCCAGAGAAGGCCTGTACGTTTCTTTGCCTTTCATCCAAAACGATAACAGTTGCCTCTGGCGGGCAGCTGAAAGCTGTAAAAATGGTTGCAGCACCAGATGGTTGTCCGAACCCGTGGCAGCTAAATCTTGTTGCAACACCTCATCTAAAATGATTTGCGCGTCTTGCATCAATACACTGGTACGCGCAACCGCGTCTTGCATCTTGGGAAAGCGTTGTTCAAGTAGCGGCCAAAGCTGCTCCCGACACCAAGCACGATCATAGCGTGTGTCAAAATTGGTCTCATCTTGTACATAAGGCAATGCAAGTTGATCTACCCACGCCTGAATCTGCTGCCGAGACAGTGATAAAAAAGGACGCCAGCGACGAAGTGTCTGAATGTGATCGTGTTCCTTCATGGCCGCTAAGCCCTGAACACCAGTGCCTGAAAGGAGGCGAAGTAATACGGTTTCGGCCTGATCGTTTTGATGATGCGCCAACACCAGAATATCATTGGGCTGCGCATGGCGTAAAAAGGCAGCATAACGTGCTTGGCGTGCCTGATTTTCAAGGTTGCCTGCCTCAACATCGACGGGTTGAATGGTGACTGGAATCTGACGTTGCTGTGCAAAATTCTGGATAAAATCGCCCCATGCACGGCTGCTCGATTGCAGCTGATGGTCGATATAAATGGCACGAATGTTATGAGGAAAGAGTTCAGACATTACATGCAGCAGTAGCATGGAATCCATACCACCACTGCATCCAATGAGAAAGACCGAATCAGCAGAGAATTGCTGGGCCTGTATTAAGAGGCGATGCCTAAATTTTCGCTGCCAAATTTCATTAAACGTTGGTAACGCGCTTCGCATCGTTCATCTGCATCCATAGCTAGCAATTCATCGAGCGCTTGTTTTAACACGACTTGCAGATTTTGCATAACCTGATCTGGATTGACATGCGCGCCTTCACCTTCATCGACCACATACTCTACAATACCGATTTTTTGTAGTTTATCTGCGGTCAATGCCAAAGCATCACTGGCTTGTTCTGCTTTTTCAGCCGTTTTCCACAAAATCGATGCGCAGCCTTCAGGTGAAATCACTGAATAAATACTGTGCGATAACATGATAACGCGGTCTGCCACACCAATTCCAAGTGCACCACCTGAACCACCTTCACCCAATACTGTAGCAATCACAGGTACTTTTAGGCTTGAAAGCTGTGCCAAACTGGTTGCAATTGCTTCAGCTTGACCGCGCTCTTCTGCACCTACACCCGGATAAGCACCCATGGTGTCAATAAACGTAAATACCGGCAGGTTAAAACGTTCTGCCATATCGAGCAAACGTTGTGATTTGCGGTAGCCTTCAGGATTACACATCCCGAAGTTGTGCTTGAGTTTTTCACGTGTACTACGGCCACGATGTTGACCCACGACCATCACAGGACGACCTTCAAAGCGAGCCAAACCACCCACCATCGCACCGTCATCACCAAATAGACGGTCACCGTGCAGCGCATCA
Source organism: Acinetobacter sp. ACZLY 512 (assembly GCF_023614015.1). NCBI lineage: Bacteria > Pseudomonadati > Pseudomonadota > Gammaproteobacteria > Moraxellales > Moraxellaceae > Acinetobacter > Acinetobacter sp. ACZLY 512. The sequence goes on along the minus strand of NZ_JAKIVI010000012.1, from coordinate 83,154 downwards.
AATTCAGTGAAGATTTCACCGACATAATCTAAAAACTGCGGACGATCTGGATGTCGCGCAATTTGAACCGTTGTCCACGCTTTAGACTGAGCAGCTTTATTTTTCATAAGTCGAGCATTATCCCTAAATTAACCAAATCGAGTTAATCGATAAATTTTTCCGACTGAATATTCAACTCAATGTCCCAGTGCTTAAATTGCTCTTGCTCATCATGCAAATCGGCAACCAGCAATGGCCATTGTTTGGCATCACCAGAAACGCTAAGTTGCCATTGTTGATCATTTACAATGTTTAATTCAATGGCAGGAAGCATCTGATCGCTGCGACTATGGTTGAGTAAAACAGCAAGGCGAAGAAGTAAACATAAATACATCAGTTTGACCCCACCCACCTTTAAAACATCGGTTTTAACATCACTGCGCAATTTACGGCGATGATGTGCAACCAGATGCGACAGATGGTTTTGGTCAATTTGTGAAAAGCCGGGAATATCAGAATGTTGCAATAAATATGCACCATGGCGATGGTATCCACCATGACTGATGGCCAAACCAATTTCGTGTAAATAGGCAGCGCGACGCAATAAGTCACTGTCTTCACTGAGTAAATCCAGACGACCAGCAACATGATCAAAGAGTTGCTGTGCAGTATTCACCACTCGCTCGGCCTGTTTGGTGTCAGCATTGTAGCGCCCCATTAAGGCCTGTACACTGCGGTCACGAATGTCTTCATGTTTGAAGCGCCCAAGCAGATCGTACATCACCCCTTCACGCAGTGCGCCGTCTGAATAAGCGAGTTTATCAATATTCAAAACATCAAATACTGCGAACAAAATGGCCAATCCAGCTGGCAAAACTGCTCGTCGATCTTCTTTTAGTCCCTCAAAATCAATTTCACTGATATGACGAAACTTCAATAATTTGTCTTTTAATTTTTCAAGGCCCTCACGCGTAACATTTTCTTGCTCGTCGCTTAGCCCCATATTGACCATGATCTGTTTGGCCGCCTTGATGGTACCGCTGGATCCCACAACGGTATCCCACCCTTCAGCTTTATAGATATTGGCAATTGCCGAAAGCTCTTTGCGAGCAGCCACGACAGCCTTATCAAAAATCTTGGCGCTGATTTCCCCTTCAGCGAAATAAGCTTTAGTAAATGCCACACAGCCCATTTGTAAGGATTCAGTTTGAATCGGCTCAAATTCTTCGCCAATAATAAATTCGGTCGACCCGCCGCCGATGTCGACGACCAAACGACGCCCACCATTGGCCATGGTATGCGATACGCCCAAGTAAATCAGGCGAGCTTCTTCACGCCCTGCAATAATTTCAATGGGTTTAGGTAAAATTTCAGCCGCACGCTGAATAAATTCATGACCATTTTTGGCTTGTCGAAGCGCATTGGTCGCCACGATTCGTAAACGATTGGGCTGCACCGACCCTAAACGTCCGACAAAACGAGCCAGACATGCAAGCCCCCGCTGTTGTGCAGCTTCGGTTAAATTTTTATTTTCATCTAGGCCCGCTGCCAGCTGAACCTTTTCTGACATAGAAGCCACTTTTTTTACTTCGCCATGATCTACACGTGCAATGGCCAAGTGAAAACTGTTCGATCCCATATCGATGGCAGCAAGTAATTCTTCATCTATCAAAAAATCAGCCATTATTGATATAAACCTTTATAAAATTGTCGCTAAGATTAATTCACACGCACCCAATTGAAAAGCCATTTCGCTGATCTTTTAAGCTTGATTTCCCCTTAGATCGCCATTTTACGATAGTGAATTACGATTACAAGTATCGCAAGCATCCATTAGACAAAATTCACATAACCTTGAATAATACGAATCAACCCTTATATTGATCTAGAAGGTTATGTCATACTTAATTTCTGTATTTGTCTAACTTCTATATCCGCAAAAAATAAATTTGGAGCGACCTATGTCTGCCACTATTGTAAATACAACTGATGCTAACTTCCAAGCAGACGTTTTAGATGCTGAAACTCCCGTTCTTGTAGATTTCTGGGCAGGCTGGTGTGCACCTTGTAAAGCAATTGCACCTGTTCTTGAAGACCTGTCTCGTGAATACGAAGGTAAAGTCAAAATTGTAAAAGTGGATGTAACTGCATGTGAAGATACTGCAGTGAAATACAACATTCGCAACATCCCTGCACTTTTACTTTTCAAAGATGGTGAAGTGGTTGCTCAACAAGTTGGCGCTGCACCGCGTTCAAAACTTGCTGCATTTATCGATGACAACGTATAAGCCGATTTATACGCACCATCATCAAATACGCTATTGTTCGATAGCGTATTTTTTTTGCATGGAAATTGACAATCACCCTGATCTGACTTATAGTTCTTGAGCAGGAAGTGCTGAAGGAAAATCACTTCATTTGCCTCCTTTTCGCAAGACACAAAACATAAGATCGCCGCTCGGCAACAGAAATTGCTTCACCTATTTCTATACTGAAATAACCAAACAAACTTCTGCGTTTGTGATTGTGCAAGTGCGATTCTTATCGTCATTTGAATGCTTGCGGCTGACCTTTATCTCTTTCCATTTCTGTGCTCCACACACTCCTTTTATCTATCTGACCACTTATGAATTTAACCGAACTCAAGAAAAAACCGATTGGCGAACTCATTAAGATTGCAGAGTTTATGGGCCTTGAAGGTATGGCTCGTAACCGCAAGCAAGATATTATCTTTGCCATCTTGAAACGTCATGCAATGAATGGCGAAGAGATTTTTGGCGACGGTGTTCTCGAAATTCTCACTGATGGTTTTGGTTTTTTACGTTCAGCTGCTGGTTCTTATCTGGCAGGTCCAGACGACATTTATGTGAGCCCGTCCCAGATCCGTCGCTTTAACTTGCGCACCGGTGACACCATCACAGGAACGATTCGCCCACCTAAAGAAGGTGAACGTTACTTTGCATTGCTTAAAGTTAACCAGATTAACTACGATACGCCTGAAAACTCGCGTAATAAAATTTTATTTGAAAACCTCACACCGCTTTTCCCAACCGAACAACTGGTGATGGAGCTGGGTAACGGCACCACAGAAGATTTAACGACGCGTGTAGTCGACTTAATCGCACCGATTGGTAAAGGTCAGCGTTCAATTATCGTTGCGCCGCCAAAAGCCGGTAAAACCATGTTGTTGCAAAGTATTGCACAATCGATTGTTCGCAATAACCCAGAAGTGTTCCTGATTGTTCTTCTGATCGACGAACGTCCAGAAGAAGTCACCGAAATGGAACGTACCGTACGCGGTGAAGTGGTTGCTTCAACCTTTGATGAATCGCCTGCACGTCATGTTCAAGTGGCCGAAATGGTGATTGAAAAAGCCAAACGTCTGGTTGAACACAAAAAAGATGTGGTGATTTTGCTTGACTCGATTACCCGCCTTGCACGTGCGTACAACACGGTGATTCCATCATCGGGTAAAGTCTTGACTGGTGGTGTCGATGCGCATGCACTTGAGCGTCCAAAGCGTTTCTTTGGTGCTGCACGTAATATCGAAGAAGGTGGCTCACTGACCATCATCTCAACTGCCTTAATTGAAACTGGCAGTAAAATGGATGATGTGATCTACGAAGAATTCAAAGGTACAGGCAACCAAGAGATTACCCTAGATCGCCGTATTGCTGAAAAACGTGTCTTCCCTGCGATGAATATCAAGAAATCTGGTACGCGTCGTGAAGAACGCCTGATGGACGAAGATAACCTGCGTAAAGTCTGGATCTTGCGTAAATTGCTTCATCCTATGGATGAGCTTGCCGCAATGGAGTTCTTACTGGATCGTATGAAAGAAACCAAAACCAATGATGATTTCTTTGACCAAATGAAGCGTAAAGCCGCAAACTAAGTTTTGTTGCGAATACTCAATCTAGGCTGTCTATAACGACAGCCTTTTTTGTTTGGTTGACTTAATTTACATAAATATACAATTGACGGTTTTCTATGTTAAATTTCGTGTAAGCACTTGATTAATATCATCTTCAATTATAAAAACTGTATAAAATTTAACTAGTTAACCCGTGTTCATCCAATATAAAATTCAGTCTTGATTGTTATTTTCTGTTAAAAATCAGACAATTTTATCGTTTTTTTAGCCACTTTTTCACATCAGGCAGTAGTAATTCGCAAAGGGCAGTGATAGCATATCCGCAGACCAGTTAGACTGCTCTATGCGTTGTTACCTAACCACGTTTTAGGAATAATTAAAGCACAAACAGGCTAACGTAGGTTTTTTTTAATCTCAATTTTTTTATGAGAGTGATGCCATGTTATTCAAGAAAATCGCAATTGCTGCTGCTATCGCTACTACTTTAGCTTTCGTTGGTTGTGCAAAGAAAACTGAACAAGCTGCTGCTGACGCTAACACAGCTGCTTCTCAAGCAACTGCTGCTGCTTCTGAAGCTCAAGCTGCTGTAGACGCTGCTGCTACTTCAGCTCCTGCTTCTGCTGCTGCTGCTGCTGACGCTGCAACTAACGCTGCTGCTGCTGCTACTGACGCTGCTAAAGCTGCTTCTTCAGCTGCTGCTAAATAATCTAGATTTTAGATTATTTGAAAAAAAGAGAGCCTTATGGCTCTCTTTTTTTATGTCTGGTGATCAAGAAAATTTGATAACCAAACCGACACAATCAAATCAATTACTCGACGTACACAGCTCAACACATGGCCAATATAGCATCGGCATTTAAAAAAAGAATAAAAAAATGAGCAGGTTATTCCTGCTCATTTCCTACGCGCTGTCTAAATTTCTGACCCGCTCTAAAAGTCACAACGCGACGGGCAGAAATCGGAATTTCCTCTCCCGTCTTAGGATTACGACCTGGGCGCTCACGTTTGTCACGCAATTCAAAATTACCAAACCCAGAAAGTTTTACGTGTTCGCCTGTAATCAACGCTTGGCTGATTTCATCAAAAAATAACTCGACCATTTGTTTCGCTTCGCGGCGATTTAGGCTTGTGAGTTCGCTTAAATGATCTGCCATGTCTGCTTTTGTTAATGCTGTCATGAGGCCCTCAATGTCGCTTGATAAGTGTTTTCCAACACTTGAATTATATTATCCATACCTGACTTAATTTCAGCATCTTCAAGCGTACGAAATGGGTGCTGCCATAGAAGTGCAAACGCTAGCGAACGCTTACCCTGTTCAACACCTTGACCCGTGTACACATCAAACAACCAAGTCGAATCGAGTAGATCACCACCTGTTTGTTTAATTAACTGCTGAATATCGCTCACATTTATCTTATCACTGATTAATAAGGCAATATCACGTCGAACCGATGGAAAACGTGATAATTCTGTAAAATTAGATACATAAGATTGCAAAATCGCCTTCTGATCAATTTCAGCAACCCATGTTGTGCCCAAATCTAGTTCATTTTCCAATGATGGGTGCAAACGCCCCAAATAACCAATCGACTGTCCATCGACTAAAATCTCGGCAGATTGACCCGGATGCAACCAAACACGCTCTGAACGAACATAGCTCACATTGAGACGACCCGCAGCTAAAATTTGCTCGACTTCATTTTTTAGGTCAAAGAAATCCATTGGCTGTACTTTGCCATGCCAGAGCTCCGGTGTACGTGAGCCGACCGCAATTAGAGCTAAAGTCGGGATCTGCTGTAAATCGTGAATTGATGCTGCATGCTGATAATCAAATCGCAACCCCAATTCAAAGAAACGTACGCGACTTTGCTGACGGTTCAAGTTATGTTGCACACATGGGATTAAGCTTGAAAGCAAGGTACTGCGCATCACAGCCAAATCACTTGAAATCGGATTAGCCAAGGCCAACGGATTTACATTCGGATTGAGCTGCTTTTCAAGCTTGAGGTCTGCAAAGCTAAAGCTGATGGCTTCTTGATATCCCAAAGTTGCAACGGTTTGACGCAGTGCTGCCAATTCAAGATGATCTTGATACTGTGCAAGCTGAACATCAATTTTTGGCAAGGCAATCTGAATATTGTCGTAGCCATGAATACGCGCAACTTCTTCAATTAAGTCTTGATAAATCGCGAGATCAAAACGATGTGATGGGGGCACAACATGCCATTCGCCTGTGGCAACCACAGTCACTTCACAACCTAAACGCTGTAGTGCATCGGTAATAAAATCGGTTTCGACACGATACCCAAGTAATGCATCGACTTGCGATTGATGCAGCGTAATCGGATCACGCTTTGGCAATAGCTCTGCTTTTTCAGCCACGCTGATTGGTCCAAACTCACCACCGGCATATTGCTGAATCAATTCACTGGCGCGATGCATCGCCAGCATTGGCAATTCAAAGTCGACCCCACGCTCATAGCGCTGTGATGAATCGGTATGCAAACCGAAACGACGTGCACGGCCCGCAATCGCTAGCGGCGCGAAAAAGGCACTTTCAAGGAAAATATCACGGGTTTCATCAGTGACACTTGAGTCTAGGCCACCCATAATTCCAGCAATTGCCAAAGCTTTGCTATTGTCTGCAATGACCATAATATCTGGATTCAGCTCAACTTCTTGCTCATTCAATAAGACCAGCTTTTCCTGATCTGCTGCTTGACGAACATGAATATCGCCGTCGATTTTTGCCAAATCGAAAGCATGCATCGGCTGGCCAAGTTCCATCAATACATAGTTGGTGATATCGACCAGAATGCTGTGCGTGCGAATACCTGAGCAGCTAAGTGCATGTGCCATCCAATCAGGCGTTTGTGCTTGCACATTGACATTTTTAATGGCACGGCCCAAATAACGTGGCGCACCATCTGTCGCGAGATGAACCTGCTTTTGTTCTAAAATGCTAGATTCAACCGCAGCAATAACAGGTGGCGTAACTGCTAACTGGTTAATGACACCGATTTCACGTGCAATACCACGAATACTAAAACAATCACCGCGATTTGGCGTGATACTGATATCAATCACATGATCATCCAGCTTCAAATAGTCGCGGATGTTGGTGCCCACAGGTGCATCTTGTGGCAATTCGAGTAACCCATCGATTTTATCTTCAAGATCGATCTCAGATGCGCCGCACAGCATGCCTTGTGATTCAATACCGCGTAGCTTGCCCTTTTTAATTTTAAAATCACCCGGCAATACCGCACCAATGGTCGCAACTGGTGCTTTCATGCCCACACGTACATTCGGTGCACCACATACAATTTGTAATGGCTCACCATTGCCAATATTGACCGTAGTGACACGCAAGCGATCTGCATCTGGATGCTGCTCAACGCTCAACACTTCCCCCACGACAACCCCAGTAAATGGCTTGGCAATCGGTGCCAACTCATCGACCTCTAGCCCAAGCATGGTCAGTTGATCGGTCAACGTTTCGCTATCAATGGCTGGATTAACCCAAGTGCGTAACCAACTTTCACTAATTTTCATCTTTATAAAACCTTAAATCTAATCCTGAAAAACTGTTAGGCAAACTGACGCAAGAAACGCACATCATTCTGATAGAACATCCGTAAGTCATTAATGCCGTAACGCAACATGGCAAAACGCTCAACACCTAGACCAAAGGCAAAACCTTTGTATTTTTCAGGATCAATGCCTGCAGCACGCAGTACATTTGGGTGCACCATACCGCAGCCCAATACTTCTAACCAGCGGCCTCGTTCATCCATAATGTCTACTTCAGCACTTGGCTCTGTAAACGGGAAGTAAGATGGACGAAAACGAACCTTTAAGTCTTTTTCAAAAAATTCATTTAACAGATTGATCAACAGCCCTTTAAGCTCAGCAAAGCTGGTGTGCTCTGCCACATAAAGTCCTTCAATTTGATGGAACATCGGTGAGTGCGTCTGATCTGAGTCACAACGATACACACGCCCTGGACACACAATACGAATCGGGGGTTGGCTGGTTTCCATGGTACGAATCTGTACGCCCGATGTATGCGTACGCAACAAATGATTCACATCAAAGTAGAAAGTATCGTGCATTGCACGTGCTGGATGATGCCCCGGAATGTTCAAGGCTTCAAAGTTATGATAGTCATCTTCAACTTCAGGCCCAGTGGCAACGGTAAAACCAGCTTTGGTAAAAAATTGGCAAATTCGTTCTTGTACTTGAGTGACCGGATGAATGCTCCCCATGCGCTGGCCGCGGCCCGGTAAGGTGATATCAATCATTTCACTGGCCAGTTTTTGTTGTAACGCTGCCTGTTGTAATGCAGTTTGGCGTTCGGTCAAGGCAGCATTAATGGCTTCACGTACAGCATGAATGGCCGCACCTTGCACTTTGCGTTGCTCGGGATCCATTTTTCCCAGTGCTTTCGATTGTTCTGCAAGCTGGCTTTTTTTCCCTGTAAACAAAACTCGTACTTGATCGAGTGCAGCAAGGTCTTCAGCCGCTGCTATTGCAGCAAGCGCTTCGGTGGTCAGGGCTTCCAGTGACATAGTAACTCTCAAAGCAACAAAGTTATAAAGAAAATAAAACTCTGCATTCTAACAGTTTTTAAACGGATTGATGAAGCATAAACGCAGGAAAATTACTAGGCAGGGTATTTATAAAACGTATAAGATGAGCGCTGGTGTGAATGAGAAACTCGACAATGGCACTTGATCAAATCTGGAAACAACAACTCGCATTGGTCAGTTATGGCAATGAATATCTGAATCATGATCTTAGCTTTTCAGGCTGGAAGCAGCACAGCATCTTTACACGGCATGCACTGTATTTTCGAGATCTGATCACACAGCATTTACTGGCTCAGCATTTTCAGGTTTGGCTTGAAGGGCTTAAACAGCAAGGCGTATACCGGATTAGTCTTCATGCCTCGAATCTACTGATCGATGAAAAAAATCCAAATCCAAATGTTGAGTTGCTGTCGAGTCATGTAGTGGTGACGCACAGTAAAACACAAAAAACAGCCTGGATTATGGGTCAGGAACTTGCCGAGTGGTATTTAAGTGATCAAGCTTTTGAGATTCCCCTAAACCAACGTTCCGATACTCGTGAAACAACATTTTGGCGCTACGATTTAAGTGACAAACTCGCAAAAAAAGTTCAAGCCGATCTGGAAACTGCCAACTGGAAAGACATCTCGGCGTTTTTATCTCGTGAGTTATTTGAACAGCGCTTAGCTCAGGGAGTAGATCTTGAGTCGAACGGCAAGCCTTATTATGGTACAGATACTTTAGCCTCGAGCGAAGCAACAGGCCAATATCTCCCACTATTGCCGAGCGAGTATCCCGCCCAACTGGCACATGAGTTACTCCATAAAGTAGAACGCTTAAGCCATTTTATTCAGCAAAAGCGGCAGCATCCTTATCATGCAACAGGTGAGATGCTCAGTCCTGAAGAGCAGATTGCACTACGCCAGTTTGCCGAAAAAATTGAGGATATGCATGCCAAGCTGATTGTACGCGTAGCCAATCACTACCAATCGGCACATCCGCTTCCTGCTGCGCCAGTAGCCTCTCCACTTGAGCCACAACTGGCACATACGCCAACCGCGCAGATTGCAAACAGCACTCCACAGCATTCACATAAAGTCGGCTCGCCCAGTGTAATTAAACTGGTGCTTTTAACCATTATTATCTGTGCATGTGCCTATTATTTTGGGCTATAAGTCGGCTAAACCTGACTAGGTGCTTAATCGTGCAGAAGCCTTTAAGCACTTTTAAAAGGTGGGTTTAATTTTAAGAATAATTTTATGACCGCCATCATGTTGATTAATCACATGATGTACACCTTCTACCACGCCCTCCACTTCTGCATCTGGCCCATAAAAAACCCGGATGCTCTCTCCCAAACGCGGCAATAGTCCCAGTTCAATTTCAATCGCGCCTTGCTCGATTCCCTCAACCAATACTTTCATGCGTACGCTCCTTTTCTTATTACTGTATTCCTATTACTGTATGAAGAAGCATGTAAGCCTGTCTTATTCATCCTGTGGCAATTGTGTACATCTTTAGTCATTTTCAAGACTTAGAACTTAAAGAGGCGTAGTTGATCGATATACCTCAAGCACATTTTTAGACATAAAAAAAGACCGCTAAAAAGCGGTCTTTTTTTGAATCTCTAGCTTATGCAGCCAAAGCGCCTTTCGCTTTTTCAGCTAAAGCAGCAAATGCTACTGCATCATGCATAGCGATGTCAGCTAATACGCGACGGTCGATGATCACTTGAGCTTTTTTCAAGCCATCGATCATACGGCTGTAAGACAAACCGTTTTGACGAGCACCCGCGTTGATACGCGCAATCCATAGAGCACGGAATTGACGTTTCTTCTGACGACGGTCACGGTAAGCGTATTGACCAGCTTTGATTACCGCTTGGAACGCTACGCGGTAAACGCGTGAGCGAGCACCATAGTAACCTTTAGCGCGAGCAAGAATTTTTTTGTGACGACGATGAGCCACTACACCACGTTTTACACGAGCCATTTATAATCTCCTTAGATGTATGGGCACATACGACGAACTGAATTCATGTCAGAAACATGAACCATTACACAGCCGCGTAATTGACGAATACGTTTCGCAGATTTTTTGGTCAAGATGTGGCGCTTGAACGCTTGTTTACGCTTGAAACCGTTTGCAGTCGCTTTGAAGCGTTTAGCTGCACCACGGCGAGTTTTTAACTTAGCCATAGTAACCTCTTTTAGGCACCTGTTCGGCGCGTTTGCACCATTGCAAACCGACCTGCAGGTAAGGAAGGCGAAATCATACCGTATCTTTGTTTAAAACAAAAGCAGTTTTACTGATTCTGTTCCCTCTTTATCGTGAAATAACTGCAAGATTCTTCATCATTAAAAAATCAATATAAATGGCTATTTTTTAAGAATTCAAACTTATACTGAGTAAAAATTATCAATATACGATATTTATGAACGCTCAACAGGATGCTTTTGCCGCATTACGCTATCGTGATTTCTCTATTGTGACCATCAACCAGTTTTGCTTAACGCTGGCCATTTTAATTCAAGAAATTATCGTTGCGTACTCGTTATATACCATTACCAAAGATCCACTGACTCTGGGCCTGATCGGACTGGCAGAAGCGATTCCATTTATAGGGCTTTCGCTTTGGGGTGGCTATTTTGCCGATAAGTTCAATAAACAGCGCATTATGAAAATTTGTCTGTTTTTCTCCTTTCCTTTGCCTCTGGTACTTTTGGGGTTATTTCATGCTTATACGCTCGGACACTTATCCACCCACAGCTTAGCTTTAGGAATTTATGCCGTAATTTTTGCACTCGGTACGATACGCGGCTTTTATAACCCGTCGGCCACATCACTTAAACCCTTTCTCATCCCGCGTGAACTCTATGCCAATGGTGCCACATGGACCACGATTGGCTGGCAAAGTGGTGTGATTATTGGTCCGATGCTGGGCGGTTTTATGCTGGCATATTTAGGTCGAGAAACCAGTCTTATTAGTGTGGCCATATTGCTATTTGTCTGCTTTGTTCTAATTTCTTTGCTCAAAAAGCGTGTTTTTCCTGCCATTGAACATGATCAGTTATGGAGTAGTTTAAGTGAAGGATTTCGCTTTATCTGGAAAACTAAAATTGTACTTTGGGCGATTTCATTGGATCTGGCTTCGGTTTTATTTGGTGGCGTGATCGCTTTACTGCCTATTTTTGCTGAAGATATTTTAAAAGTTGGTCCAGCGGGACTCGGCTATTTACGGGCAGCACCGTCCATTGGCGCGCTGATCACCATGATTGCGTTAACACGTTTTCCGCCGACTCAGCATGCTTGGCGCAATATGCTTTTGGCAGTGGCAGGCTTTGGTGGTTTTACCCTTGTGTTTGCATTTTCAACCCACATGTGGCTTTCGCTCTTCGCACTGACCATGACCGGTGCATGCGACAGTATTTCCGTGGTGGTTCGTCAAACGATTTTGCAGATTTTTCCACCTGAAAATATGCGTGGACGCGTTGCAGCAGTCAACGGAATGTTTGTTTCTAGCAGTAACGAACTGGGTGCATTTGAATCGGGGCTGGCAGCAAAATATATGGGAACCATCGCAGCAACGGTATTTGGTGGCTGTATGACCCTCGTGGTGGTGGCACTGAGTTGGGCCAAGACCAAAGACCTGTTTAAAGTCGATATCACTAAAAGTTCAGAACATTAGACATTTTCTTGTTGCGAGTATTCTTTAAACAGGGAATACTTTCGCAATATTTTAATTTTAATTTCCTATAAAGAACGACGTATGAAAGCCTTTGTTTATTTGTCTTTACTCCTTTGCGTGCCCTTTGCGCATAGCCATGCACAGTCACCTGCAGCCAATGTGCAACTGAGCGCTCAAAAAAGTGCTGCACTGCCTGCACATTTAACCACGCGACTACAATGGGCCAGAACGCCTCAACTTGAATATTCAGATGCCGATTTAAATCAACAAGATCGTGCTGCAATTGTGAGGGTTGTTGCCGATGAAACCGGGCAAATCACGCAAGCGACGATTCAGGAAAGTACTGGACTTTCCAAACTGGACAATATGCTGATCAATGCCACCAAAGCGGCTTTGATTCAACCGTTTCAGGTCGATGACACAGCCGTTCCAACCATTGGATATCAGGCCTTTACCCTAAAAATCGCGCATGCGCTGAAATCTAACGATTGTGTCTATCGTTTTGATTCTGAACACTGGCGTAAGCAACAGCAAGATAAAAAAGTACCCTTTCGCTATATCGAACAACCATCATTACAAGTTGATCGTGATGAGCTCAAAGGCAAAGACCGTTACGTTCGGTTGAGCTTTAAGGTTGATAAGGCCGGAAACGTCACACGCGTTAAAATCAAGAAAGGTTCGGGTATTTATGCGCTGGATGAAAAAGTGATGCAAGCCGTAATGGGGGCCAAAGTTGAGGTCAGTAAAACCCTATGGCTTTATAAAAAATCGACGCTGAGCGATAAAATCAATTTTTCTTTGGATGCCTGTCAGTAATTGTGTCACGTGACTTAAGCATCACATCACGCCAAGGTAGAGCAAATAAATACACAAATAACGCCCTGCTTTGGCGATGGTGACCATCAACAAAAAACGATAAAAGTTTTCTTTTAACACACCTGCAATAAGGGTAATCGGATCACCAATAATCGGCACCCAGCTTAAAAGCAACGAATAAAACCCATAACGATGATAAATCGTCTGTGCCTTTTGCATATGTTGCTGCGAAACCGGAAACCATTTTTTATGTTTGAACTGCTCAATCTTGATACCGAGCCACCAATTTACACATGAGCCAAGTACATTACCAACCGTCGCCACCAGAAGAAGTACAACGGCGGGTTGTTGCTTCAATGCTAAAAATGAAAAGAGTACTGCTTCAGACTGTAAGGGCAACAAGGTTGCTGCACCAAAGGCTGAAATAAATAACGCCAGATACTGCATCATGCTGTATTGAGTAAGATGAATAAATCGATGGACTACTATGTCAGATTAATAAAAAATGTCCATCATTATGGACATTTGATCAACACGCACGGTACATGATTTGGCAACGCCAATTTAAACAATACTCAACGATAAGGCTTTTTGTACAGCCGGTCGAGCGGTTAAACGCTCAATATAATCCTGCACATACGGATAGTCGTGCAGGTCAATCGACTGCCATTCATGACGCAGTGCCCAAGGCAAAATCGCCATGTCTGCAATTGAATACTCACCAGCCACAAACTTCTGACCAATCAACTGGGTATTGAGCACCTTGTATAAACGCTTACTTTCTGTGACATAGCGATCAATCGCATACGGAATTTTTTCTGGTGCGAAACGGCCAAAATGGTGGTTTTGTCCAAGCATCGGGCCAAATCCACCCATTTGCCACATCAACCATTGTTCAACTTCTACGCGTGCCTGCTCATCGGTCGGATAAAACATGCCGGTTTTTCTGCCTAAATATTGCAAGATAGCACCCGACTCAAAAATTGAAATCGGTTGGCCATGTGGGCCGTTTTGATCGACAATTGCAGGAATCTTGTTATTTGGTGAGATACGTAAAAAATCAGGCTGAAACTGATCGTTGTCTAGGATATTGATGGGATAAATCTTGTATTCCAATCCCATTTCTTCAAGTGCGATGGTGATTTTGTGTCCATTGGGTGTACCCCAATAATATAGGTCGATCATGAAATACCTTCTTATCCTATTTTTCTATCTATGATTGTTTGTGTACGTTTATAACATGATTTTCATGTTATAAAAGCAGCACCAAACAGGTTTTATTCTAACAGTCACTTTGCTTAACAACCTTAAAGAAAATCACAAGATGAGAATTTTAGATTTTTTTCTTAAAAAAACCAGCCTATATTATATAATGCCTCGCCAAATTCTGGTTGGTCAGTCTAAAAAAGTTGCAAAGATTAAAAGCACTACAGTTTTGAGTTCTTAATTCACACAAAAAGTATCAGTTCTAAACTTCTTTTTCGTATCTTATTATTGGTGTTTTAATGCATATTGCTTGGCGTGTTCACCTACAAATTTACGACCAGCATTATCACCCTGTACCCATTCATTTATTGAAAATAGATCGAACAGTCCCACTTTAAATAAAGTTGGAATTGCCAAGATCAGTTCTTGCTCTACCTCACCCCGAGCACCTTCATTATAAAGCTGAATGTTGTATAGCATGGTTGCAACGGTTCCTGTCTGAACCTGCGTACCATCTTTAAGCTTTACCACTGGAAGCACTTCACCTTGCTCTACTACTTTTTGATTAACATTGGTAAGTTGTTCTGTACCTTCGAGCTGAGTCATATTTTTCTCCTTAAGTTTATTTTTATATAGATGAAGGTATTTTTTAAATTTTCAATTGTATGTAAACGAAACCATAAAAAAACGCAGCGATTAGGCTGCGTTTTTTTATTTGGATATACTTACTTTTTCTTTTTCGGTCCAAGTAACATACCCATTTGACGACCTTCCATTTTTGGTGCTTGTTCAACAACACCATAATCTGTCACGTCTGCTTCAATTTTTTGCAACTGAGCAAGACCCAACTGTTGATGTGCCATTTCACGACCACGGAAACGCAATGTGATTTTAACTTTGTTACCTTCTTCAAGGAACTTTAAAATCGCACGAAGTTTGACCTGATAATCACCTACATCCGTTGCTGGACGTAGTTTGATTTCTTTCACTTGCACCTGATGCTGTTTTTTCTTCGCATCTTTTTGCTTTTGCTTTAGGTCAAACAAGTGCTTGTTGTAATCCATGATTTTACAAACAGGTGGTTCTGCATTCGCAACGATCTCGACCAAATCGAGTTCGACTTCTTCTGCAGCACGCAACGCTTCATTTAATGAAACGATTCCTTTTTGTTCCCCATCTGCACCAACGAGACGCACTTCTTTAGAACGAATCTCGTCATTAATCGCAGGACGGTTACTCTTTGCACCTTGTTGTTGGTTACGGTCAGGCTGTTTAATCTCTCTTACTCCACAATGTACCGGCCACGTTCGGCAACGGCAGATTTCACCAAGTCGACGAATGCATCGATTGACATGGTACCTAAATTTTTTCCTGAGCGAGTACGAACATTAACAGTACCTTCCTCAACCTCGCGGTCACCTAATACTAAAAGGTACGGAATACGCTCAAGTGTACGCTCACGAATCTTAAAGCCGATTTTCTCATTTCTCAAGTCAGAAATCGCTCTAAGACCATTTTCTTTGAGTTTTGCCACTACAGATTCACAGGCTTGAGCTTGAGAATCGGTAATATTCATCACACATGCTTGTACAGGCGCCAACCAAGGTGGCATAAACCCAGCATAGTGTTCAATAAGTATACCAATAAAACGCTCGAAACTGCCAAGTATTGCACGATGCAACATCACAGGCTGATCACGTTCATTGTCTTCTGTCACAAAAGAGGCATCTAGACGGATTGGCAAGTTGAAGTCACATTGAATAGTACCGCACTGCCAGACACGGCCCAAGCAGTCTTTCAATGAAAATTCGATTTTCGGACCGTAGAATGCACCTTCACCCGGCTGTAATTCCCACTCAAGACCCGCAGCATCCAAAGCATCTGCCAAAGATTTTTCTGCAAGATCCCAAAGTGCATCATCACCAACACGTTTTTCAGGACGCGTAGACAATTTCATTTGTACATCTTCAAAACCGAAGTCTTTATAGACATCAAGCGTCAACTGAATAAAGTCTGCCACTTCCTTGCCAATCTGTTCTTTGGTACAGAAGATATGTCCATCGTCTTGCGTAAAGCCACGCACACGCATAATGCCGTGCAATGAACCTGACGGCTCGTTACGGTGACAAGAACCAAACTCGGCCAAACGTACAGGAAGGTCACGATACGATTTCAAGCCTTGATTGAACACTTGTACGTGACACGGACAGTTCATTGGCTTAACGGCATAGTTACGGCTTTCTGAATGTGTGGTAAACATGTTTTCTGCATAGTTGGCAGCATGTCCCGACTTTTCCCAAAGTGTAAAGTCGACAATTTGTGGCGTACGAACTTCTTGGTAGCCGTTGTCTTGCTGAACTTTACGCATGTATTGTTCAAGCGCTTGATAAATCGTCCAGCCATTGGCGTGCCAAAACACCATACCTGGTGCTTCTTCTTGCATATGAAACAGATTCAGTGCCTTACCGATTTTACGGTGGTCACGTTTTTCAGCTTCTTCAATACGTTTTACATATGCAGCCAGCTCTTTTTTGTCTGCCCATGCTGTACCGTAAATACGCTGCAACTGTTCATTTTTCGCATCACCGCGCCAGTATGCACCCGAAATCTTGGTCAATTTAAAGTTTTTCAAGAATTTGGTATTTGGCACATGTGGTCCACGACACATGTCCACATATTCCTGATGGAAATATAAACCCATTGCCGTTTCATCAGGCATATCATCGATCAAACGCAGCTTGTAAGTTTCACCACGCGCTGA
This sequence comes from Acinetobacter sp. ACZLY 512, assembly GCF_023614015.1. Lineage (NCBI taxonomy): Bacteria > Pseudomonadati > Pseudomonadota > Gammaproteobacteria > Moraxellales > Moraxellaceae > Acinetobacter > Acinetobacter sp. ACZLY 512. Next base: position 66,258 of record NZ_JAKIVI010000012.1, on the reverse strand, counting down.
GAATTCTTTGATAACCTCTTCACGAGGCGTCATTTTCTTAATGACATCATAGTCTTGATCGATCAGCTGCTTCATGCGTGCTTCGATTGCAGCCATGTCGTCTAGCGTAAAAGGTTTTGGACTAAAGATGTCGTAGTAAAACCCTTCTTCGATGACTGGACCAATCACCATCTGTACATCAGGGAACAATTGCTTAACCGCATGGCCAACCAAATGTGCACAAGAATGGCGAATGATTTCGACACCTTCTGGGTCTTTTGGAGTAATAATTTGTAATGTCGCATCTTCAGTGATGAGATCACATGCATCGACCAGGCGATCGTTCACTCGACCTGCAACGGTGTTTTTTGCAAGGCCAGGCCCTATACTTTGGGCGACTTGCATAACAGATACAGGCTGATCAAATGATTTTTGATCACCATTTGGCAATGTGATAATTGGCATAAAAAAATCCTTAAGGAGTGATGCCCCGCACAATGGAGCATATCACCGCGAGATTATGATCGAGGAAAGCCTCAAAAGATAAAAACGGTGGATGGGTTAAATTAAATCGAACCGGAATTTTACACCTCTTCGATCACACTGCAAACCTATTCATCAATAAAAGAGCAATTTGATTCAAAATCATAAATTTTATGGGGCTGCAAACCGTATATTCAAGAGGTCGTGCTGATTTGTAACGCATGCACTATAGACAGCACAGGTTTTTTGGCGCTAAAAAATAATCAGAAAAGATGAGTATAAAGCGCCCATTGATTGAGACAAAGTATGCAGCCTAAGACTAAAGCATAAATGAATTGAAGCCTTCAAGCGCCTATCTTTTCAAGCAGATTAGAACAATTAGATGGAGTAGAGACATGGTGAGTGCTTATGATGAGTTTCCACGCACGCCCGCGAATTTTGTTGCATTATCACCATTACGATTTTTAGAACGCGCAGCCTATATTTATGCCGAGCAGGCTGCAATCGTTCACGGTTCACGCGTGATTACATGGAAAGAAACGTATCAGCGTTGCCGACAATTTGCAGCCCAGCTTAAACAACTCGGGATTCAAAAAAACGATACCGTGTCGGTATTGTTACCCAATGTGCCTGCCATGATTGAAGCACATTTTGCAGTGCCCATGAGTGGCGCGGTACTCAATACCATCAATACCCGACTCGACGCCAAAACTGTGGCTTTTATGCTAGAACATGCTGAAAGCAAGGTCTTATTGGTCGATCAGGAATTTGCTGGACTGGCCAAAGCTGCCCTCTCGCTGGTGAAGCAGGATATTTTTGTGATTGATGTCGACGACGCAGAATATGAAAACTGTTTTAGCCCGCCGATTGGTGAAATTGAATACGAAGATTGGCTCTGTGAGGGAGATTCCGAATTTGAATGGACACTTCCCGACGACGAATGGGACGCCATCAGTTTAAATTACACATCAGGCACGACGGGAAATCCCAAGGGAGTGGTATATCACCACCGCGGTGCTTACCTGAATGCGGCCAGCAATATGATGGCTTGCGGCATGACACCTCGCGCCAAATATCTCTGGACTCTGCCTTTGTTTCATTGCAATGGCTGGTGTTTTGCTTGGACGATCGCTGCCAATGGCGGTACTAACTACTGCTTGCGTAAAGTTGATCCAGCTTTGGTCTTTCAACTGATCGAAAAGCATCAGATCGAGTATTTTTGTGGTGCGCCAATTGTACTTTCGATGTTGATTAATGCCCCTAAAAATCAGCAGATTGCCTTTGAACATCGTGTTGAGGTACTCGTTGCAGGCGCTGCACCGCCTGCCGCGATTATCGAAGGCATGCGCAAGCTAGGCGTAAATGTCACGCATGTATATGGATTGACTGAAACCTACGGCCCATCTGGACTATGTGCCGCACAGGCTGGCTGGAACGACCTGAGCCTAGAAGAACAGGCCAAATTACATGCACGTCAGGGTGTGCCCTATCCGCTTCAAGACAGTATGCGCGTTTTAGACCCGGAGACCCTAAAGCCCGTACCTGCAGATGGAGAGACACTTGGTGAGATCATGTTTCGCGGCAATATCGTAATGAAAGGCTACCTGAAAAACCCTGAAGCCACTCAGGCGGCATTTGCAGGAGGCTGGTTTCATTCTGGCGATCTGGCCGTTTGTCAGCCCGATGGTTATGCCAAAATTACTGATCGAGCTAAAGATGTGATCATTTCAGGAGGAGAAAACATTTCATCCTTAGAAATTGAAGAGGTGCTATACCGTCATCCTGCCGTGTTGACCGCAGCAGTCGTGGCCAAACCCGATCCGCAATGGCAAGAGGTTCCCTGCGCATTTATCGAGTTAAAACAGCATGCAGAGGCTACACCTGAAGAAATCATAGAGCATTGCAAAAAAGAACTGGCACGCTTTAAGGTACCCAAAGATGTAGTGATTGCCGAAATTCCGAAAACATCGACGGGAAAACTACAGAAATTTATTTTACGTGAATGGGCCAAAGAGCGTGCAGTAGGCGAATTTGGTTAATTTTCATTGAAGTTAAAAAGCCCGCTCATGCAAATTGAACGGGCTTTTTTGACAAGAATTTTTGAAGGAATTGTATCAGCACAAACTATGGCTGATATTTTGTCAGAACACTGTTAGTTATCTGATAATAAAGCCACTTGCTGTACATAATTGAAAAACTTCAGCTTCGAAGCAGCCAATTCCTCTTCACCTGCGCCTTGAGTAATATCGCGCTGAACACGCAATACATGCTGACGCAAGGTATGACGTTCTGATGCATTGTGCAATTTGCTGAACTCGTTGACAGCTGGGTCACCCTGCTCGATCATCCGATCAACCCAACGTTGCAACTGTGCTTGTTTCTTTGCACCTTGTTGAGGTGTCAGATACGATAAAATCACCGTTTCATCTTCATTACGGAGTAATTTGCCGATGCGCTGATACTGTCGGCGTTTTGCTTCGAATGAGCTAATGGTTTGAACATCTAGCAAGGCATCAATCAAACGTTCATCTACTGGGAGTTTTTGAATCTGTTTTGCCGAAAGCTGAGCCAGTTGCTCACCCAATGCTGCCATACGCTGTACAGCTTTTTTTTGCTCAGTTTTGCTCGCACGTCCTTCTAAAGAATCGAAATCATCTTCATTAAAACGCTGGGTACGACGTGCCACGATTAATCTGCCTCATAAAATTTTGCAGCGAATAGTGCCTGAATTTCTTCCTGTGCTTTTTCTTCATCCGCACCTTCAATCACTAAACGCAAAGTGGTTCCCTTACCGGCTCCGAGCATCAGTAAGGACATAATGTTTTTTGCATCGACCAGTTTATCGCCTTTACCAATCTGGATAGACGAGCGGAACTTGGTGGTGACTTCAATCAGCTTTCCAGATGCGCGTGCATGCAAGCCAAGTTTGTTAATGACATCTAGCGTGGTATCAATCATAACCAGTGCTTCATTTCTCTGTGTAAGACCTGAATAGACCATTTTGCCTCAAGCGCTTTTTTTAGTCTATCTACAATATAAACTGAACGATGCTGACCACCCGTACAGCCGATCGAGATCGTCATATAATGACGATGCCCTTCTGCAAACACAGGCAACCATTTGTCCAGAAAGTGAAATACGTCATCAAACATTTCATTGGTTTGATCACTGGCTTCCAAAAACTGACGAACGGGTTCATCTAAACCCGAAAAACGACGTAATTCTAAATCCCAATGCGGATTTGGTAAATGCCGTACGTCAAAAACATAGTCTGCATCGAGTGGAATACCATGTTTGTAACCAAAAGACTGCAAGATCAGAATCAGTTTGTCGGACTGGCCCAATTTAGACAACAGCGTATGTTTCAGATCATGCACGCTTTTGTCGGTGGTATCGATGTGCACGGTCGAGCGAAACTGAATCGGAAGCAGCAGTTGTTTTTCTTCCTGAATACATTCCGTCAGGCTTTTAAAGCGACTGGCTAACGGATGCGGACGACGCGACGCGCTAAATCTGGCAATCAGTTCCTGATCTTGTGTCGTCAAATAAATCACATCGACCGTTCCATGCTTTTGCAATTGCTCAAACACCAGGTCAAATTCCTGCATATCTGCGCGCGTGCTTCGCACATCTACCCCAAGAGCCAGTTGCTCCAGATTATTTTCATGATCCAGCTTGGCGACAATTTCTGGCAACAATGCCAAAGGCAAATTATCTATACAGTAGTAACCCAAGTCTTCAAGTACCTGTAGTGCCGAGGATTTTCCGGAACCTGATTGACCTGTGACGATAAGAATACGTTTCATGGCATGGATGTCCTGTCGAAATTATGCCTTAAACTTGACCTGCAAATTGTCGATAAGTCGCGTATTGCCCAGCTTGGCTGCAATAAACAGCACCAGATCTCGATCAAAATTTGAGACAGGCTGCAAATTTGGCTGTCGCGCTTCCACATAATCGACCTTAAAACCGGCATTGCTCAATGTCGCTTTGATGGTGGCCAATACCGACTCTAGCGTCTCACCTGCATGCAATTGTACTTCTGCATGTTTTAAGGCTTGATAGATGGTCGGTGCGGTTTGGCGATCGGCCTCAGATAAATATCCATTGCGCGAGCTGAGCGCCAACCCATCTGCTGCGCGTGCAATTGGCACGCCAATAATATCAATCGGCAGATTTAAGTCTTGAACCAATTGACGAATCACTGCGAGCTGTTGATAGTCTTTTTGACCAAAAAAAGCTACATTGGGCTGCACAATATTAAACAGCTTGGTGACCACGACAGCCACACCATCAAAATGTCCAGGACGCGACTTACCACATAAATCGTCAGTGATCTCGGCCACCGAAATATTGGTTAAGCGTGGCTGCTTGCCATACATTTGCTCAACCGTAGGTGCAAACAAGATATCGCAGCCCACATCGGCCAGCAGATGACTGTCTTGCTCTAATGTCCGCGGATAGCTTTCAAAATCCTCACCTTCACCAAACTGGATCGGATTGACAAAAATACTGACCACCACAATGTCACACAGTTTTTTTGCTTCGCGAACAAGGTTCAAATGTCCTTGATGTAAATTCCCCATGGTTGGTACAAAACCAATAATCTTTCTTGAGCTACGTGCAGGATGAAGTGAAGCTGTTAATCCCTGAATCGTGGTTTCGGTTTTCATAAATTACAGCTCTACCTGAAAAGTATGTTCGGGTGCAGGAAAACTCTGATCTTGAACTGCAGCGTGATAAGCTTTCATGGCATCCACAATTGCCGTCTCGCCGGATTGTTCTTTCATAAAATTACGGACAAAACGTGCCAGTTTACCAAAGGTCAGTCCAAGCATATCTTGCACCACCAGCACCTGACCATCGGTCTGGTTGCCTGCACCAATGCCAATCACGGGCACTTCAGGAAAGAGCTGTGCAATTTCTTCGCCTAGCTGTGCTGGCACACATTCGAGCAATAAGATCGCAGCACCCGCATCAACCACAGCCTGACAGTCTGCAATCAGACGATCTGCGGCATCGCGTGTTTTCGCTTGCAGTTTATAGCCACCAAAAACATGGACCGATTGTGGTGTAAGGCCTAAGTGTACACATACAGGAATACCGTTTTGTGTCAAAACACGAACCGATTCGCTGAGCCATGCTCCGCCTTCAATCTTGATCATTTGGGCGCCCGCCTGCATGACCTGTTTGGCACTTTTCAGGGCATCTTGTAAGGTGGCATAACTCATAAATGGCAAGTCTGTCATGATAAAGGCATGCTGATTACCACGACGAACTGCCGCAGTGTGATAAGCCATATCTTCGACCGTAACAGGTAGTGTCGAGTCATGCCCCTGGATGGCCATACCCAAAGAGTCACCAATCAAAATCGAATCGACTTGAGCGATTTCCATGGCTTTGGCCATGCTTGCATCGTAGCAAGTCAGGCACGAAAATTTACGCCCCTGCGATTTAAATTTTTTTAAGTCACTTAGACTAATCATTACGATGTCCTCTATCGACGTTTCCACATAGAAACGCGCTTATTCAGCCCAGTCACTCGCTGCCAAAACTGTCAGCGACGGTGCCTGTGCCAGCTTTAACTCATTTAAATGTTGACCTTTTACGACAAGGTTCTTATTCAGATCCAATAAGGGCACCACCACAAAATCGCGCTCCAAAAGCCCGACGTGTGGAACCGTAAGCCGCTCATGCTGAATCTCTTGATCAGCATACAACAGCAAATCCAGATCTAAGGTGCGCTCACCCCAGCGACGTAAACGCACACGTCCTGCATCCTGTTCAAACTGCTGTAAATGATCGAGCAGTTCAAGTGGACTAAGTGTTGTTTCAAGCTGTGCCACTGCATTTAAATAGTGCGGTTGATCTTGCGGCCCCATGGGTGGGCTTTCATACAACCTTGAAACTCGAACCTGTCCAAGCTGTTTCAGCTGCTCTACAGCACTGCGCAGAATCTCACGTGACTCACCCAGATTACTGCCCATCCCAATATATGTGGTGTAACTCATTGTGTCGGCCCGAAAACCACGTGCTGTAGATCACGCTGAACGCGCTTGCGCTTAAGAATAGGATGATCGGCAGATACCCCACTCTCAGTTGCACGCGACTGCGTAGCCGCCTGATGACGTGGCTCACGTGATTCAGGCTTGCTTTGTGCACGTCGGTCACGACGATTACGTGGTTCAGGCGCATCAACCAATGGCTCGATGTCTAAACTTTCACGTGTATCAACTGGATCAAGCTGTTGCTTACGGCGCGATTTAGCACGCTGACGATTGTACTTCGCGATCATGGCTTCTTTGCCATCTGCATTAAGCAACTGGTACTGATCCCACCATTCGCCCATACCTTCGGTGGTTGAATCGCCTGATTTTTCGCGCAGTAGTAGAAAGTCAAAGCCTGCTCTAAAACGTGCATGCCCGGCTAAAGCTTCAATTTGCTGTGGTTTTGGATTGAGCAGTCGGGTTTGCATCTCCCACACTTCGCGAATAAAGGTTTCGGCAAAACGTGGAATCACAGTACGGGTCGCTTGGCGTTTTAACACATCCAGACCAGCCTGCGCTCGCGCTTCGGCAGGCACTACACCTTTTTGCAAATAAAACTCGCAGCGATCTGAAAATGAACGCCACAACAGTACAGCATAGAAAAACGCTGGATTAATGGTTTTTCCAATCTGGATACGCTGATCGGTATTACGCGCAGCACGCTCAATGAACGGGGTGATATCGGGTTTAACATCGGCAAACAATTGACGCCAGATATCAAACTCAATCAGCATCGGCAACACGCGTGCCAGATGTCCCATAGTAAAGAGCTTTTGTGATTCATCATAAAGTCGATGTGGTGATACATCGCGCAGCAATTGAGTCATCTCGACATCAAAAATTTTGAGAATCTCTGGGTCGATCGTAAAGTCGAGTTTTGCAGCAAAGCGCAATGTTCGGAGCATTCGCACCGGATCTTCTTCAAAACGCTGTGTAGGATCACCTAGCAGACGCAATGTTTTACTTTTGATATCGGCAACAGCATCACAAAAATCCAGCACAATCCCTTTACGTGGCTGATAGTACAGCGTATTGATAGAGAAATCGCGTCGGGCAAAGTCTTGCTCGATGGTTCCCCAGTTGTTATCACGTAAAATCATGCCCGAAGCACTGGTCACCGCTTTTTTGGGTGGTGCTCGAAAGGTCGCAACCTCAATCAGCTCACGCCCAGAATAGACATGTGCCAACTCAAAACGACGACCAATAATACGGCATCGACGCCCAAAAACCTCTTTGACCTGTGAAGGTGTTGCATTGGTTACAGCATCGAAATCCTTTGGATTAAGCCCGAGCATTAAATCTCGAACTCCCCCACCCACAATGTATGCTTCATAGCCTGCTTTGGTGAGACTATCGATCACATCTAAAATTGAAGCAGGTAACTGTGTGGTTGATAGCCCACATTTTGACGCGCGCAAAGTTTGCAAAAGACGCTGTCTCCTACGTCAGGACGTTAATAATAAGATGTTGCTAATCATATCTCTAACCTGAGTAAAGGGCAATTTGATTCTCTCACTGCTTTAACAGGTTCATCTTGATCGCTCAACACAGTTTAAATGGCCAAGCGATGACGATTTTTTTCAATGAATTTAGGCCCAATACCTTTCACTTTCTGTAAATCATCTACTGAGTTAAAGCGTCCGTATTGCTGGCGATACTCTACAATTGAGAGTGCCTTTTTCTCTCCTACCCCATGTAACTGCTGCAAGTCTTTGGCTGTCGCAGTATTGATATTCACTTTAGGGCCTGTGTTTGCCTGTAAGGAAGGTTTGGCTAAATAATAATTGGAGTGAGATGACTGTAGTCGTGCGTCGTGTGCCTGTTGCTGGCTTTTCCACGCTTGGTATTGCTGGTCAAACGCCTGAGCATACAAACTTGAACTGAATAGTAAACTGGTCAGTAGCGCGCACAAGGCGCCATAAAAAATTCGAATCATCATGTATGAACCGTTTTTAAATATTCTTTGGCCTGATCCCACAACTGATCCATCTCTTGGAGCGTCATGTCTTCAAGCACTTTATCTTGATACTGTGCTTGCGCTTCTATATAAGCAAAGCGCTGTCTAAATTTGTGAATCGTGGCCAGCAATGCAGCTTCACTGGAGAGACCTAGTTTACGTCCAACATTCACCAAAGAAAATAAACAATCACCAAATTCTTCAAAAATGTGATCGGGTGACTGCTCCTGCATGGCCTGCTCAAACTCATTCAGTTCTTCTTTGAGTTTTTCAAACGCATCTTGAGGCGTTTCAAAATCAAATCCAAGCTGAGCAGCCGTTTTTTGAATCGCCTGTGATTGATTGAGTGCAGGCCCTGGTTTGGTCTCATCTAGTCTGGATCGTGGTTTTCCTTGCTTTTCTTTGTGTTTGATTTGCTGCCATAAATGGCTCACCTCTTCAGGCGTAAGCGCATTGAATGATGCCGCATCAAACACATGCGGATGGCGACGAATCAGTTTTTCTGTCAGGGTTTGCACCACATCGTAAAAATCAAATGCACCTTGTTCTTGATACATCTGTGACTGAAACACCACCTGTAAAAGCAAATCTCCCAGTTCCTCACGAATCTCTTTGAGATCTCCACTCTGCACGGCAGCTTCAACTTCATATGCTTCTTCAATGGCATAGCGAGTGAGGCGCTGAGGGGTTTGCTCACGATCCCACGGACAATTTTCACGTAAGGTACGCATAATCTGTAGTAATTGATCCATGTTTCGTTCCTTTAAAAACTTGTAAGGCAGCGCCAGCAGGCACGAGATTGTCACCCTTGCCATGATGCCAAAACTCGGCGTAAGATCACAACCGATTCATCTTAAAATAATGAGTGCAATGATGAAAAAAACTGTTTTTATTACAGGTGCAGGGCAAGGGATTGGCGCCGAAATTGCTCGGATTTTTTATCAACACGGCTATTATGTCGGATTGTTTGATGTGCAAGTTGAACAGGTCAAGGCTTTACAGCGTGAGCTTGGTGAGCGCGCGTTTGCAGGATATCTGGACGTTTGTGATTACTCAGCTTGGCAAGTTGCACTGGCAAATTTTGAAACTTGGGCTGGAGCACTGAATATTCTGGTCAACAATGCCGGTGTTTTGTATTCGGGGCCATTTGAAGACACCCCGATCGTCCATCATCAGCGTACACATCAAATCAATGTCGGCGGTGTGCTCAATGGGTGTCATGCTGCATTGCCCTATCTTCAAAAAGCACACCATGCGCGTGTGATTAATCTCTCTTCCGCCTCGGCAATTTATGGGCAGGCTGATCTAGCATCGTATTCAGCCAGTAAGTTTGCCGTGCGTGGACTAACCGAAGCACTCGATGTCGAGTGGTCAAAATACAAAATACGCGTACTGGATGTCATGCCGCTTTTTGTTCAAACCGCCATGGTCGAGCAGATGAATGCAGCCAGTATTGAGCATATGGGGGTGCAATTGAGCGCTCAGGATGTTGCATGCGAGGTCTTTCGCTTGGCCCAAGCCACAGATCGCGGTTTATGCCCAACCCATACCCCAGTGGGTTTTAAGGCCAAGATCATGTTTCAGCTATCCAAGCTCAGTCCGCAGGTGCTGAATCGCTTGAGCAACCTCTGGCTCTCTCGACGCGACTAAATAAAATAGATATAAAAAAGGCCTGCCAATGCAGACCTTCTTTATGATTTTGACTTAGTTGCCTTGTATCAGACGACGTGCGCTAATGATGCCCGGTTGCTGCTCCAAACGTGCCAACAAACGTGACAGTTGAGCCAGTCCTTTCACTTCAATTAACAGTTTCATATTGGCAATACCATCGGCTTCTGAAATGGTATTGACCTGACGGATATTGATTTGATCAGAAAAAATTACTTGCGTGAGGTCTTTGAGTAAACCACGACGATCATAAGCATCAATGACAATCTGTACGCTTTGACCTCGTGTTGGCTGCATTTCCCAATCGGCCTCAACGGCACGCTCAGGCTCCAGTTTAATCATACGCTGATAATCTGGACAACCAATCTTGTGAATACTCACACCGCGATTTAAAGTGATATATCCACCAATCGATTCGCCATGTACGGGCTGGCAGCACTGGGCAATATGCAGCTCGACATTATCCAGACCATCGATCAAGATACCATGCGCCGATAAGGTATGGCTGGCACGCGGATTCAAGGTCGGTTTGAGCACCAGCTCAGGTTCGTCTTGATCCAGATGCATCTGACGATTAATCTGATTGATCAGTGCATGTAGGCTGATATCACCACTGACCAAGGCAATCATAATGTCGTCGCCTGATTTCACATTAAAGTGCGACGAGTAATCATTCAGATCGATACTTTTTGGATGAATGGCCAGACGAGACAGTTCCTTGTTCAGAATGTCCTTGCCAATCTCCAAGTTTTTACTGCGATCTTGCTGACGGAACCAGTGGCGTAATTTGTCTCTGGCACGTGAGGTACGAATATAACCTAAAGAATTCACCAACCAGTCACGGTTCGGCTCACGGTCTTTTTTGGTCAGAATCTCGACCTGTTCACCGGTTTTCAGGGTATAAGTCAGCGGAACATAACGCTGGTTGACACGTGCAGCGTAGCATTTATTCCCGACTTCGGTATGCACATGGTAGGCAAAATCGAGAACAGTTGAACCGCGTGGCAACTCTCTGATATCGCCATCACGACTAAACACATAAATTTTTTCAAAATCTTCAAAATTCTGGATTTCTTCAAAATTTTCGGTGTCATCATCGTTTTTATGCACCGTCGAATCGTTACGTTCTTGATAATGCTCGAGCACCGAACGCAATGAATGTAAACGATGATTAAACGAGTGATCGGTGTTTTTCGCGCCTTCTTTATAGTTAAAGTGCGAGCACACGCCGAGTTCGGCTTCTTGGTGCATTTCATGGGTTCGAATTTGCACTTCCAGCGATTTGTTTTCTGCAATCACTGCCGTGTGCAAAGAGCGATAACCATTGGCTTTCGGATTGGTAATATAGTCATCAAACTGGTGCGGAATATGCCGCCAGATTTGATGAACAATGCCGAGCGAGTGATAGCACTCAGGCACATTTTTGACCAATACACGAAGTGCGCGAATATCATAAAGCTGATCAAAACTGAGGTTCTTGCTCTTCATTTTTCGATAAATCGAATAAATGTGTTTGACCCGACCCGTGATTTCGGCCTCAATGCCGTATTCACCCAATTCACCTTTGAGCTTCGAGATCACAAACTGAATATACTGTTCGCGCTCGAGGCGTTTTTCGTTTAATAACGAAGCAATTTCTTTATAACGCTCTGGAGCCAAGTAGCGAAAGGCCAGATCTTCGAGCTCCCATTTTAACTGGGCAATCCCTAAACGATGGGCCAAAGGTGCGTAAATGGTGAGAATCTCACGAGCAACACGCTCTTGACGCTCACGTGAAGATTTAGCCAGTTCACGTAAGGCAAAGGTTCGTTCTGCCAGCTTAATCAGTACCACACGAATATCTTCTGTCACGGCGATCAGCATTTTATATATGCCAGACAGATGCTCACGTTGATTATTATTAAAATGATCTTCCAGACGTTTGTTCTTTTCAATCATTTCAGAAAGCTTACCCATGGCCAAAGTGCCTTTGACCAAGCTATGGACATGCTCTCCGAATTTTTCATGAACAATATTGAGCGGAATCACGCCCTCACGAACACTTCGATACAGTACAGCAGCGGATAAGGTGTCTTCATCGACATGCAAATGCGCCAAAATATCGGCCATTCCAATACCCGTAGTAAAGGTATTAGATGGATGATTGACAGTGCTTTCAAGCTCACTCTTTAAGGTGAGTTGAGCGACTTTTTCAAGTTGTTTTAGCTCAGCCCCGTCTAAAATATCCCCCACTCGCTTCACCCAAGCGGCCAAGTCGAGCTGGGTTTTTTCGGCATGTTCTACAGTCGTTTCCTCAGCTAACTCTGAAAGTCGCTCAGGCAACTGCTCACGTACTGTGACCATACCAATCTCCTATGGTGTTATAACTCATTTTTTAATCGTTTATCTCTTGAATTTTCTCAAATAAAGCAATCGACTCAACATGTTCTGTATGTGTAAACATGTCCATGACGCCTACTTTCTTCAACTGGTAACCTTTTTGTACCAACACACCTGCATCCCTTGCCAGTGTTGCTGGATTACATGATACATAAACGATTCTTTTGGCCTCAAAGTTCGAAATATACTGCATGATTTCCAGTGCACCCGAACGAGGAGGATCAATCAATAATGCATCAAATCCTTGATTCGCCCAAGAATGATGCGAGAAGTCTTTTGTTAAATCTTGTGAAAAAAATTCAACCTGTTGTATCTTATTGAGTGCCGCATTTTCGTGGGCACGCTGAACCATTTTATCACTGCCTTCTACGCCGACCACATGCCCGGTCTGCCCAACACATTGCGCCATAGGCAAAGAAAAATTGCCTAAACCACAAAATAAATCCAGCACCCGTTCACCTTTTTTCAGATCTAGCAAGTTACATGCCAAGGCAATCATTTGACGATTCACCCCAGCATTCACCTGAGTAAAATCAGACGGCGCGAAGTTAAAATTCAGATTGAATTCGGGTAAGGCATAACTCAAACGCATCGCGGCTTGAGGCTCGTCCAAGCGCTTAAGCTGTTCACTGCGACCCGCATGAACATAAAGTTGCCAATTTTTTTGCTGGCAAAACGCAAGTAATGCCTGACGATCTGCTTTGCCTAGTGCACCTAAGTGACGTACCACCAGTGCAATATCTTGATCGCCCATGGCCAGTTCCAGATGTCCAATTTCAGCTTTGGCCGACAAAGATTGGATCAACTGATTCAGCTCTGGCAAAGCTGAAGATAAGGCTTGATCGAGCACTGGGCACTGCTGAATCGGGGTTAAACGATTACTGGCGTGCTCACGAAACCCCATCACCAGCTGATCTTTAGTAGCGATGTAACGTACGCCTATCCGAGCACGACGGCGGTAGTCGTCACGATCTGAACGAATGGGCGCGAGCCATTCTTGTACATCGAGTCCTGCAAAGTGCTGTAAATGCGACTTTAAAACATCTTGTTTGATCTTGATCTGCTCTGAAGCGGCTATATGCTGCATGCTGCAACCACCGCATACGCCATAATGAGGACAAATCGGATCGACGCGAAGCGATGATTTACCCTCTAAGATTTCCAGCACTTCACCTTCTTCAAAGCGCTTGGTGGCGTGGGTAATTTTAGCCAAAACGGTTTCGCCCGGGAGTGCATAACGGATAAATGCTTTCTTACCGTGCTTATCTACCGGGTGATCATTAGACTGACCGAAATGTGCAATCCCTCGTCCTTCATGTGAAAATGATTCAATCTGAAACGTATAGCGCGTGACAGATGGAGAACGAGATGGCGCTTGCTTTTTCAAAAGAGACCTTCTTCCTGCTGTTCAGGAAAATCGTGTGAAGTAAAGGCGGTATGTGCCGCAGTGCGTTGCCAAACCGTTAAAAAGTCAGCCTGTTGGGGTTGCTGCTGCAAATATCCAATTGTAGCCTGAATCCAGCCTTGATGTTCTTCACGTTGCAACTGCCCTTTAAGCAATAACCAGCGCAAATAAATCAGCCATGTATTGAGCACATCACCTTCGCAATAACTGCTCAGCTTCAGCCACTCGGCCTGCTGAACATAAGCAGGCACATGATAGCCATTTTCACCGCGCTTGCCGGGTAAGCCCAGCACGCAGGCGACATCATCAAGTTTCTGAAAATTACGACCATTAAACATGGCCATCACATCCATTAAATCCACATGACGATGGTGATAACGGTTCTGATAGTTATTATAGCGCTTTTGTTGGTCTAACTCACCCTGATCAAACAAACTGGGTGCAGAAAGTCCATGATACATGGCGCGAAACAAAATTACCGGCAAGTCAAATTGTGAACCATTCCAGCTCACCAAGGTCGGATGGCGCTTGTCAAAAATAGACAGAAACTTGGCCAGTAGCTCGGCTTCACTCCAATGTTCTTGACTAAACGAAAACAAGCGCAAGCCTTGTTCATCGATCCATAGACCAGAAATACAGACAATTTCATGTAGTGCTAGACGCTGAAAATCTGTTCCAGATTCTTGACGACGCAATTTAGTTAAGGCCTGCTCTAGATCATCTTGTGGTAAATCCAGATGATACAAATGCGCTCCGGCCTTTAAATCGGTCAAGGTTTCAATGTCGAAAACCAACGTGGGAAAACGCATTTTATTCTCACAAATCGAGTAAAATTAGTCTTTCACCGAAAATAGTCCGGTCGACAGATAACGATCACCACGGTCGCAAATAATGCAGACAATCACAGCATCTGGCTGCTCTTGAGCAATTTTAAGCGATGCCCAAACCGCACCACCCGAAGATGTACCCGCCGAAATTCCTTCTTCACGCGCTAAACGGCGCATGGTTTTTTCTGCTTCGATTTGTGGAATATCAATAATACGATCGACACGTGACGGCTCAAAAATCGTCGGTAAATATTCTTGTGGCCAGCGACGAATACCCGCAATACTTGAGCCCTCAGATGGCTGTAAACCCACAATCTGAATCTCAGGATTTTGTTCTTTTAGATATTTCGACACGCCCATAATGGTGCCTGTGGTTCCCATAGAGCTGACAAAATGCGTGATTTTGCCCCCCGTTTGCGACCAGATTTCTGGGCCGGTGGTCAGATAATGTGCCTGAACATTGTCTGGATTTCCAAACTGGTTCAAGACCACACCCTTGCCCTCTGCCTGCAAACGAAGCGCCATATCTCGTGCGCCTTCCATGCCCTGTTGCTGGGTCACTTCAATCAGCTCAGCGCCATAAGCCAGCATTGCATCTTTGCGCTCTTGGCTCATATTATTGGGCATGATCAGCTTCATTTTATAGCCACGCATAGCAGCGACCATCGCCAGAGCGATGCCTGTATTGCCACTGGTGGCTTCAATTAAGGTATCGCCCGGTTTGATGTCACCGCGTTTTTCAGCTTGCATAATCATGTTATATGCAGGGCGGTCTTTTACCGAACCAGCCGGGTTATTCCCTTCTAGTTTTGCCAAAATGGTCGCTTGTGTCTGTGCGCCAACACGCTGTAAACGCACCAACGGCGTCTTTCCAACATAATGGTCTAACAAAAACTCATCGGCTAAAAAATCAGGTTCTGCTGTGTTCATGCTTAACACCCAAATCAAGGTGACGCCTATTGTATGAAAAAAACACCTCGGCTGCACTCCTTTCACTCAGCTTTTTCTTGGGGATGATTAAAGCACCATCAGTTTGACCCAAAGCATGCTAATATGCCGCTCATCGGGATAGATCTGATTGGGCTATGTCAAATTTTAATAAAAAGTTATCCAAACGCTTACAGTTAAACCATGCCTATGGTCAATTAATCGCGTTGATTTTTGTTCCAATTTTAGTGTTGGCCGCGGTAGGAACCGTATTGGTCCTCAATGAAACTGGTGCAGCAGCCCAATCTCAGCAGCGTCATACTGCCGCTGCCTTATTAACACGCTATGAACATACCGCCAGCAATTTACTCAAACTGGT
Source organism: Acinetobacter sp. ACZLY 512 (assembly GCF_023614015.1). Taxonomy (NCBI): domain Bacteria; kingdom Pseudomonadati; phylum Pseudomonadota; class Gammaproteobacteria; order Moraxellales; family Moraxellaceae; genus Acinetobacter; species Acinetobacter sp. ACZLY 512. Next base: position 50,207 of record NZ_JAKIVI010000012.1, on the reverse strand, counting down.
AGAATTACGTCCCGACCAGTACGATCAGGCACTTCGGATCATGCAAAGCATGTACAACGAACGCTACCTGAAACGTGCCGCGATTATCGATCAAAAAGGCCAAGTCTCGTTAAGCATCGGCTATCGCGATACGCGCTTTTGGCCCAAAATTCCAGATATGATCTTTTTTGGCCCCATCAGCCATAACCACAACAATATTTACGGCCAGCGCATTCAATCCAGCAATAATCGACCGATGTGGCTAGTGGTGGAAATGGACAATCAACCGCTACAGATTGCCCATTATCGGGTTTTCACCGTATTGATTGTCACGGCCTTGATCACCTTATTATTATTGCTGCTGTGTTTGAACTTTTACTCACGGCGCTGGATTGCGCCGATGTACGAGATTCGGATGCAATTGCAACGCCTCAATGCCGATACGCTCGATCAGCATATGGTAATTAACAGTACTGGCGAGCTGCGCTTGCTACAGCGTGATATTGCCAATGTGGTCAAGCGCTTACACTTTAGTTTCTTAGAGCTAAAAGAACATACCGAGCAAACCGAAGACGATTTGCGTCGCACACTCGATACACTTGAAGTGCAAAATATTACCTATCGCCAAGCACGTGATCAGGCCATTTCAGCCAATCAGGCCAAATCGGTTTTTCTGGCCAATATCAGCCATGAGTTGCGTACTCCACTCAATAGTATCGATGGTTTTATCCATTTATTGCTGCGTCAGCAAAGTTTAAGTAATGAGCAACGTTTGTACTTGCAGACCATTCGTAAATCATCTGCACATTTACTGGCGCTGATTAACGATGTACTCGACTTCTCAAAAATCGATGCTGGTAAGCTTGAACTTGAAACGGCGGCATTTAATTTAGAAGAAGCTATTTTTGATGTGATGGATATGCTTTCGCCGCTGGCGGCACAAAAGCATATTGATATGGCCTTTTATTATGGCGATAACATTCCTGAAATCGTGAATGGAGATGCGCTACGCGTCAAACAGATTTTAACCAATCTGATTTCCAATGCGATCAAATTTACCCCAGATGGTGAAATTATCGTTCGGGTTCGAATGGAACACGATGATATTGGTCAGTGCCTGCTACATTTTAGTGTGCAGGACAGTGGCATTGGTTTAAGTGGTACCGACCGCAAGAAACTGTTTGAGTCGTTCTCACAAGGCGATGCATCGGTAACACGTCAGTTTGGCGGTACAGGACTTGGACTTGCCATTTCCAAACAGCTGGTGCAACTCATGCACGGTCATATTGGTTTTGAAGACAACCAAGAACGTGCGCCAACCGAAAAAGGCTCAACATTCTGGTTTACTGCACAATTTAAAACCGAAGACGATATTATTCCAGAGTACCCGCAATTTCCTCAACTGCATGTGGTGTCGTATCTTGCCCATCCAGCCACAGCTAATATTTTGCGGCATTATCTCGAAAACTATCGCGTCAATCACACCGAAATCACTTCGATTTTGGAACTCTTTAGCCGTCTGAATCATTTGAGCTCAAAAGAAAATACTTGGCTGATTGTCGATCATAGTGGCGATACCCAAGCGCTGCTCAAAGAGATTCGCCAGCGCTATACCGGTAATTTAGCGGTGTATGGCTACCAGATGGCACTTGAGCCAAATATGCTCAATGACTATCGTGCCCGACCGTTATATCAGCCGCTGAGTCGAAGCGCACTGGTTCAGCTTCTGAGCAACCAGCCGATTTTTGAGCATCAACCCGAACAGTTTAATGGCCGGGGCCTGCATGTATTAGCGGTCGATGATCATCTACCTAACCTGATTGTGCTTGAGGCGTTGCTGAGCGAGCTGAATGTCACCACCACCAAAGCACTTAGCGGTCAGGAAGCTTTAAATATTATCGAACAGCGCATCGAACAAAAAGAAAAGCCGTTTGATTTGGTATTTATGGATATTCAAATGCCGGTTATGTCGGGCATCGATACCACGCGTGCCATCCGCTCACTTGAATCGACACTAGATAACAACATGCGCCTACCGATTATTGCACTGACCGCGCATGCACTGGCTGATGAAAAGCAAAAGCTGTTAAAAGTCGGCATGGATGACTACGTGACCAAACCGATTCAGATGGAACAGATCATTCACATTTTGAATCAGTGGAGCAAAGCCGATTTTGATAGCCCCGCAGCAAATGAACATCAAATTTTGATCGATGCACTCGACCCGTCTATTTTAGACTGGCAGCAAAGTTTACAGCTTGCAGCCAATAAAGAAGATTTGGCCTTCGATCTCCTTAAAATGCTGGTCGATAGTTTTGATACTGAATTGAACGAAATGGAGCAACTAATTGAGCTGGAGGATTTTCCACAGCTTGAACATGTTTTGCATCGTTTATATGGTGCGACGCGCTATGTGGGAACCCCGAAACTGCAACAGGTAGCCGGCGAATTTGAACAGTTTGTCTCGACTTTGCGTAAAGAACGCCGTAAGGCAGATGCTGCGTTTATTCAGGAAACCCAGATACGGTTTGAAGCACTCAACTTAAGTATTCGTGAAGTTGAGGGTGCGGCCAAGCATATATTGTCTGAGCGTGATTAGCCCAAATCGTGTGACTGATGTGTTCGTGTTAATTTTGAAGCACATGCTATGCTGAGCTGAATAACAATTTAAATGAACACGAGTACTCAAACATGGAACTGATCAAACTCAGCATACAAAATGGTATTGCAGAGGTGCGCTTAAACCGACCAGAAAAACGCAATGCCATGAGCTTTGCTTTGCTACGTGAGCTGATTGTGACGGCCAAAACCATAGAAAAAGATCGTCATATTCGCTGTGTAATTTTAAAAGGTGAAGCGCAGGTTTTTAGTGCAGGGATTGATTTAAGTGATTTAAATAACCCTAAAAATCGAGCCTATGCCGCGTGGGAGCTGATCAAGCCAGGCGAAAGTCTGTTTCAAAAAGCTTTTTTAATTTGGCAACGCTTGCCTATTCCAGTGATTGCGGTGCTCGAAGGTTATTGTTTTGGTGCTGGTATGCAACTGGCTCTGGCTGCCGATATTCGCATTGCGCATCCAGATACCCAGCTCTCGATCATGGAAAGCCGTTGGGGACTGGTTCCCGACATGGGGCTTACACGCTCACTAAAAGGACTGGTCGGGCCAGATCTGGCCAAAGAACTCACTTTAAGCGCACGCATTTTCGACGCTCAATATGCAAAAACCGTCGGATTGGTTACTCATCTTGCAGAGGAGCCACACCAAGCCGCAGAGCATTTAGCTGTTGAATTTCTACAGCGCTCTCCAGATGCCGTGGCCGCAGCCAAGTCAGTTTTAAATGCCATGGAACATGCGCCTCATCGTGCATTACGGCTAGAGAAACTTTGGCAATTAAAGTTATTATTGGGTAAGAACAGCCGCCTTGCTCGGCAAAAAGACAAACACCCAGAGGTGGAATTTCTGCCTCGACAATATAAATAAACAAGGACTGATGTATGCGCTTTGATCTTCACACGCCCGTTGCATTTGTAGGCATGGGACTTATGGGTAGCCGAATGGCGACCCGACTGATTCAGGCCGGCTTTCAAGTCGCGGTATGGAATCGAACTCAAAGTGCATGCGATGCATTGCTGGATATGGGCGCAGCATTGCTTAAATTTGAAGATCTGGGCAATTACCCCCTCATTTTAACCTGTGTTGCGGACGATGCCGCCATGCATGATGTCTTTGCTCAAATACAGCCCTATTTGAAAGCCGAGCAAGTAATTGTCGATTTTTCAAGCTTGTCGGTTGAGGCGACTCACCAACTGGCCAAACAGGCCGCACAGCATAAAGTGATCTGGATTGACTCACCTGTTTCGGGCGGGACAGCCGGCGCTGAACAAGGCACCTTGGTGATCTTTGCCGGTGGTGATCCTGCTGTAATTCAAGACTTGAATCTACTCTATAACATCTTGTCACAACGTGTGACCCGTATGGGAGATGTCGGAACTGGGCAAGCAACCAAAATTTGCAATCAACTCATTGTCGCGGCCAACAGCGCTCTGATTGCAGAGGCTGTAGCACTGGCTGGTCGAGCCGGTGTAGATACCACTTTGCTGGCACCCGCGCTGGCGAACGGATTTGCAGACTCCAAGCCATTTCAGATTTTGACACCGCGCATGGCCAAGCAGGTTTTTGAGCCGGTGCAATGGAAAGTCCAAACCCTTGCCAAAGACTTAAACAATGCGGTGCTGCTGGCACAGCGCTGTAACCTGCATATTCCAGTTGCGGTACAAGCCTTGAGCCAGTTACAAGCACACCAAGAAAATGGCTATGCACAGCAAGATTTAGCCACTATGATCAAACATGTAGATGATGTAAATCACTAACAGAAAAGGACATTCATGATGAGTCAGTTGGCTGTTAATTTATCCATGATCTTTACGGAAGTACCTTTAATTGAACGCTTTGCGCTGGCGCGCCAACATGGCTTTCAGCACATCGAAATTCAGTTTCCGTATGAGCTGTCTATTGAGCAAATTCAGACACAGTTGCATGATCACCAACTCGATTTATGTCTGATCAATGTACCTGCTGGCGATTTAATGCAAGGTGGAAATGGGCTGGCGGGTGTACCCGGCCAAGAGCAGGCTTTTGCGCAGGCTTTGCAGTTAGCGATTGATTATGCCACCGCATTAGATGTGCCACGCGTGAATATTTTGGCAGGCAAGCAGCCACACGACTACGATCTATTGCCTTGCCTGAATACTTTGGCAAGCAATCTTAAACTTGCCTGCAACCTGTTAAGCGCACATCATATTCAACCCTTGATTGAAATGATCAATGGTACCGATATGCCACGCTTCTTAATTCAAAACACGGCACAGGCACAAGAGATGCTTGAAGCGGTTCATCACCCTGCACTCAAGCTACAATACGATTGTTATCATATCGCCATGATGGGCGAAGATGTATTAGAAGAACTCAAAGAAAATATTCACGACATCGGACATATTCAGTTTGCTGATTGTCCCGGTCGCCACCAACCCGACACAGGCCAGCTCAATTTTGAGCAGATATTTGCTTGGCTACAAAGTAGTCATTATTCGGGTTTTATTGGCGCAGAATACCGGCCATGCGCATCATCAAGCGACTCTTTTGACTGGAAATCAAAATATTTCTCTGATGATGTAAACACTTAGTTTGAATTGACAGTTTTTTAAACAATTTTTTTCAAACTCAACCGATAGGAAAAATTGAAATTTGGGCGTAAAGACGCTATATTAAACAATGAGTAATTGTCAGGAAACTATACCCTTTATGAATTTAGAACCATCGCCCAGCGCTTCTAATTCTCACGATCTCGCCATGAATTCTACGTCGCAGAATGTACAAGGCTGCCTAAAAGTCGTACATGATGCGCTCACCGATGTAAAAGCAAAAGATATTTTAGAAATTGACGTTCGTAACATCAGCAATGTTGCAGACGCCATTGTGATTGCCAGTGGTACCTCTACCCGTCATGTCAAAGCCCTTGCAGACAACGTTGCAGACGAAGCACGTAAAGCAGGCTATCGCCCGATCGGAATCGAAGGCGAACGCGACGCCGAGTGGATCTTAATCGATCTAGGTTATGTCGTGGTACATGTGATGTTGCCAACTGCTCGTAAATTTTACGACCTTGAAAGCTTGTGGCGCAATGCACCAGAAGCAATAGCTTAAAGTTAAGCATATAAAAAAGCGACCTGAATGGTCGCTTTTTTATGATTAAGATTTAGTCTCACACCTAAGCCCTGTGATAATGTTTTTCCAACTTCAGTGCCGTTTTTCACTTCGTTTGAAGCCTTAAGATGCAAAAAGAACATCCCACCGTAGATGGCAGTCAGTAAAATTAAAACAGTAAACGTGTCCGACTTACTATTATGTTGTATAAAAATAATCCACGCCAATACCAACATCATCGCATATAAAACCATCATACATCGATGCGTATAAAATAAAACTTTATTCATCCGTAAAAAAACCACCCGCAGGTGGTTTTCGTTTTAGCTCAGATTAGTGACCATTGCCATTAATGGCTTTGGTCATATCTTCCACCACTTTCTTGGCATCACCAAAAATCATCATGGTTTTTTCGTTATAGAACAAATCATTATCCAGACCTGCATAACCTGTTGCCATTGAACGTTTGATCACCATAATGGTTCGTGCCTTGTGGGCTTCCAAAATCGGCATACCATAAATTGGAGAGCTTGGGTCATCTTTCGCAGCCGGATTGACGACATCATTGGCACCAATCACAAGCACGACGTCGGTTGCTGGAAAATCAGAGTTAATCTCATCCATTTCCAGAATGTCTTCGTATGCCACATCTGCTTCTGCTAACAATACATTCATATGGCCCGGCATACGCCCCGCCACAGGGTGAATTGCGAAACGCACCTTTACACCCTGCTCTTTGAGTAATTCGCAAAGTTCTTTTACCGCATTTTGTGCACGACCTTGTGCCATACCATAGCCCGGTACAATCACCACACTGTCTGCATTCGACATCAAGAAGCCTGCATCGTCTGCCGAACCTGAACGGTGGTTACGCTGCACCTGTTCACCTTTGGCAGCGCCCGCAACCGCAGCACCGCCCATTGCGCCACCGAATAAAACATTCAAGATGTTTCGGTTCATGGCTTTACACATAATGTAAGACAGAATCGCACCCGATGAACCGACCAATGAACCGGCCACAATCAGCATGTTATTTTCTAAGGTAAAACCAATTCCTGCTGCCGCCCATCCAGAAAATGAGTTGAGAAGTGATACCACCACTGGCATATCACCACCACCAACTGGTGCAATCCAGACCCAACCAAAGGCCAGTGCCAGTGCAGTCATTGCCCAGAACGCCGTCATGTTGCCTGTCGAGAAGAAGTAAAAACCACAGGCCAGCATTGCAATAAAGATTATGGCCTGCACAGGCTTTACCCAAGCGCCAGAAATGGTTTTGGCCCATTTCTTTGCAGCCAGTTTACCGTAGGCAAAAACTGATGCAGTAAAAGTAATTGCGCCGACAAAGCAACCTACAAACAGCTCAAACAAATGTACTGGGCTCATGTGTGCATGCTGAACGCCCGCAGCAGTCAACGCTGCTTCGTTTTGTTCAAACAGAACTGTTAATTGGTTGTTGTGCAAAATTGCCGCAATAGCAATCAGTACCGCTGCCAGACCCACCAGAGAGTGCATCAGTGCAACCGTTTCTGGCATTTGTGTCATTGGTACCGTCCGTGCGCGCACAATCCCCACAATTGCACCCAGCACCATCGCCCCCACAATCATCCAAACCACAGGATGATCAGCCACAAAAAACGTGGTCAATACCGCAATTGCCATACCGATCATGCCGTAGCGGTTACCCGAAATTGCTGTTTTAGGTCCAGACAATCCGCGAAGCGTCATAATAAACAGGACTGCACCGATCAGGTAGAACCACTCTGCGTTTGCTCGAATAAATTCCATGTTTTCGTCCTCTTATTTTTTCTGCTTCGGCTTAAACATTTCAAGCATGCGCGCTGTTACAGCGAAGCCACCAAAAATGTTAATACTGGCCAAGAACACCGCAATAGCACCCAATACACTCACGACATTGATGCTTTGAAAATCGACACTGCCTTCTACACCAATCATGGGTAAACCCACGGTTTGGATCATCGCCCCCACGATGATAATGGAAGACAATGCATTCGTGACCGCCATCAGCGGTGTGTGCAATGCAGGCGTAACGCCCCATACCACGTAATAACCTACAAAGATGGCAAGGACGAAAATTGTAATCGTTTCAACCATGAGTATTCTCCTTAACCACGCTTGAGCAGTACATGACCGCCATGAGTGACCAATAGGGCTTTTTGAATTTCTTCTTCTGGATTGATGGCAAAATTCTTGTCTTGATCAAACAGTGTTTCAACAAAATTGAATACATTGCGTGCGTATAGTGCTGAAGCTTCTGTCGACAAGGTCGATGGAATATTTGGAACACCTAAAATCTTCACACCATTTTCGGTGAATACCGTTTCGCCGACTTTAGAGCCTTCAACATTACCGCCTGTTTCGACGGCCATATCTAAAATGACTGAACCCGGTTTCATTTTGGCCACGGTTTCCGCTTTAATTAGACGTGGTGCATTTCGACCCGGTAATAGCGCAGTCGTAATGACGATATCGGCATTGGACACTGCTTTATCGACAATGGCTGCCTGATCCTTGATGTACTGCTCACCCGGCGTCCAGCCATATCCATTTTTGGCAGCTTCATCGGCACGCGCTTGCTCTTCAGGTGACATCGGCACATCTAACCACTTACCCCCAAGCGATTCGACTTGCTCTTTAGCCGTTGGGCGTAAATCGGTGGCTTCAACCACTGCCCCTAAGCGTTTGGCTGTGGCAATCGCCTGAAGGCCTGCCACCCCAACCCCCATAATCACCACACGTGCAGGTTTTACAGTACCTGCTGCGGTCATGAGCATCGGGAACATGCGCTGGTATTCTGCTGCTGCCAGCAAAACCGACTTATAACCCGCCAAGTTGGCTTGAGAAGACAACACGTCCATGTTTTGCGCACGAGACAACGTACGTGGCAACAACTCTAGAGCAAATGCAGATACGTTTTGACTGGCAAAGGTATCTAGGTCTGGATTTCGATATGGATCAAACATCGCCACAACGGTTGTATGTGCAGCTAACTTTTGAATTTCGTCACCTTGAGGTGCCCGAACTTTCAAAATCAATTGACTATCCGAATAAACATCTTCCGTAATGGTAGCGCCTACCTGTTCATAAGCGCTGTCGATATACGCGGCTCTTACCCCTGCTCCACGCTCAATCAAGACGCGATGGCCAGCACTGATCAACTTTTTCACTGTCTCTGGTGTCGCTGCGACACGATTTTCACCAGCGATCGTTTCTGTTGGGATTCCGATCTGCATGAGCATTCCTCAAGCTAATTTTCTTAAGTACAAACACCGTAGTAAACGATGTTCTCCCCCAGGTTATGTTTTGTTCATTTTTTGGATTTTAATTGAACTTTTTTAAATTACCACCCACTATTTATTTAATAAATACCTATATTTTGAACTAATGATTCACCTTTATACCTTAAATCTATAAAATCGGAGAGTTTGACTAAAAATTAAAAAACGACTCAAGATGCTATTTTTTAGATGAAATTTTCAATGAATTCGGTACAAACAGGATCCCTGTGTGCCATTTTTGCTGCTTTTTTATTCAGCACCAAAGCCATTTTTATCAAACAGGCTTACGCCCTCTCTCCTTTGGTTGATGCAACCACCTTAATGGTGCTTCGAATGGGAAGTGCTTTACCCTTCTTTATACTTATTTGCTGGTTAAATCGGCATCATAATCAAGGCATTCATATAAAAGATTGGCTCATTTTAGTTTTTGCTGGGCTATTGGGCTATTATTTCGCCAGCTGGTTAGACTTTGTGGGGCTGATGTTTATTAGTGCTTCACTTGAACGCATTATTTTATTTTTGTATCCCACGCTCACTGTTTTGGCCTCAAGTTTAATTTATCGTCAAAAATTAAATGCAAAAACTTGGTTTGCCATTTTTTTGAGTTATGGAGGAACGGTTCTGGTCATGCTACAAGAAGGCAAAATCGCACCAAGTCAGGGCAATCTGTGGATCGGCTGTAGCGTCGTATTTGCCAGTGCCGTCGCGTTTGCAGCGTATTTATTATTGACCCCTCATCTTATTAAAAAATTTGGTTCATGGAATTTTAACGGTTTGGCGCTCAGCGTAGCCTGCGTAGGCACACTGCTTCATTTTATCATTGGCACTACACACCTTATAGACACACTCATGCAGTTGCCAACCGGTGTTTGGCTATATGGCATTGGTCTTGGTTTTTTCGTTACCGTTTTGCCGACGGCTTTATTAATGCAAAGTATTCAGCGCCTGGGGGCTTCACAGTCTGCCATGATTGCCTCAATTGGCCCCATTCTGACCATTATACTGGCTGTCTTGTTTCTCAATGAGCATTTAAATCTTTGGCAATGGATCGGATGTGGGCTCAATATCGTTGGTGTTTTAATGATTAGCTTAGGCAAAAGCCGATTAAAACATTAATCTTCTGCTTCAAGTGGTTCAATGCGATATTGAATCTTCTGAAAATGTGCTCCATTTGACTGGCTCGCATAGTAATCATCAGGATTACGTAGCGGACATTGATCAAGCGATAAACATCCACAACCAATACACCAGTCCAGTTGCTGTCTAATCTGCAATAAGGTCTGAATTTTCTCTTCAAGTTGATTTTTCCAGAGATTAGACATGTTTTCCCAATCTTGTTTAGATGCCATTTTTCGATCAGGTAAGACCGAAAATGCTTGTTTAACCTCTTCAAGACTGATACCCACCAACTGCGCTACTTTAATAATGGCGATACGTCTGAGCATCGCACGCACATATCGGCGTTGATTGCCGTTAGTTCGAAGACTCCAGATCAATTGTTTTTCTTCATAAAATCGTATTGTAGAGACACTTACCCCACTACGTTTAGCCAACTCTCCAATCGTGATGAATTGTTGTCCTAAATTTTCTTGCTTCAATCGCTTGACCTCAAGTTAACTTGAGCTTTGATACTAGCATTTAATTTAATCATCTTCATATTCTCATGTCATTCAAATCTAAACATTGTTTTCAAATCATTAACCCTGAAACGTTATATAATCCCCAAGCATTTGCTTATAACCATGTTGTAGAAGTTAGAAATTTTCAGCGAATCTTACATATTGCAGGTCAAGGTGGTGAAAATCAGGCTGGTGAATTTTCAAATGATTTTTCTGAACAAGTATGGCAAGCATTTCACAATATCGAACGAGCGCTTAACCATATCAACGCCTCTATCACTAACATCGCAGTGTTACACCTGTTGATTGTGAATCATGATACGACCAAACATAAGATCGTGATTAAAATCATGCAGACATTATGGCCTGAACAGAATTTCCCGGCCTGCACACTTATTCCTGTGAAAGGACTGGCATTACCCAATATGCAATTTGAAGTTGAAGCAACTGCGTATACCCATTGATATGAGAGAATTTTATGCAAGAAACATCTGATATTAGCCAGAATAAAAAATTACTTTGGTTGATGGCGCTTGCATGTGGTCTGACTGCAGGCGCAAACTACTTTTGCCAACCACTAATCAATTCGATTCAACATGCCTTTGGGGTTACCACAGCCCAAGCCCAGTTAACCGTTACCTTTGCGCAAATGTCGTATGCTTTTGGCCTACTTTTGATTGTGCCTCTGGGCGATATTGTTAATAAAACCAAATTCATTCCATTATTGATGGCCTTGGCCGGTGTAGGACTTTTGATCTGTGCTACATCCGTGAATTTAACCATGCTCTGGATCGGAACCGTGATTACGGGGCTGTTTTCGGTTGCAGCTCAAGTCTTGATTCCGTTTGCCACCATGACCGTGCGGCCTGAAAAAATAGGCGAAGTGGTTGGATTCTTAATGAGTGGATTGCTGGTTGGCATTTTACTTTCGACCAGCTTGTCAGGGTTACTGTCGCAATTGGTCCATTGGAAACTGATTTATGTGGTTAGTGCAGTACTCATCTTTATTTTAGCCTTTAAACTAAAATCCGAACTGCCTTATGCCATGCGCATTCGAATGAAATACAGCGATGTATTTAAATCGATGGCTGAACTTTTAGTGAGTGAAAAGCGTTTATCGATTCGGGCTTATGCAGGCGCGGGTGCATTTGCTTCGATGAGTGTGATTTTCTCGACCATTGCCGTGTATCTGTCTTCCGCACCCTTTCATTTACAAGATATGTGGATTGGCTTGGTGAGTTTGGTGGGAGTATTTGGAGCTTTGTCTTCTCAGTTTGTAGGGAAGTATGCCGATCGTGGTTACGGAACGCTGTTTACTTTTCTGGGCTGTGGTTTCTTAATTTTAAGCTGGGTGATCTTTTATTTTTCTTCGGCTGGATTAGGACTGTATTTAATTGGTTTTGCCACGACGAATCTCGGTTTGGCATTTGTGCATTCGTGCAATCAAAATATTATTTTTCGAATTCGTCCCAATGCCAAATCTCGCCTAAATGCCATTTATATGACGCTATATTTTGGTGGCGCTGCAACAGGTTCTGCGATTGGTACATACGCATGGAATCATGGTGGATGGGTATATACCTGCATGGCAGGTTTGGCACTGGCTATCTTTGCCACCTTCTTTGCGCTTTTAGATTATTTGCTGTATCGGAATAAAAAACCCAATGTGGCGTGAGAAACATCCCCAATTGCACAATTTGGGGATTTAGCATAAACCGCGTATAATTTATGCCCTCGTTGCACACTCATTGTTTGGATCTGTTTTCATGAAATCATCACTAGAGACGTTAAAGCCCCGTATTTCGGTTGCCCCGATGATGGATTGGACGACCAAAGACTACCGCTTTTTTGCTCGCCTATTTAATCCGAATGTGGTGTTGTACACCGAAATGGTCACGACAGGCGCGATTTTATTTGGTGATGCCAAACGCCATCTCGATTATAGTCATGAAGAACACCCTATCGTGCTACAACTGGGTGGTTCCAATCCCAAAGATCTGGCCGAATGTACCAAAATGGCACAAGATTGGGGCTATGATGAAGTCAATCTCAATGTCGGCTGTCCAAGTGACCGTGTACAAAACAATAAAATTGGCGCATGTCTGATGGCAGAACCCGACCTCGTGGCCGAATGTATTGCACAAATGCAACAGGTCGTTGATATTCCTGTACATGTTAAGCATCGTATTGGCATTGATGACATGCAGTCTTACGATGAAATGCTGAATTTTGTAGATACCGTGGCAAAAACTGGCTGCCGCCATTTTGTTGTCCATGCCAGAATTGCCTTACTTAAAGGGTTATCGCCTAAAGAAAACCGTGAAATTCCGCCGCTACGCTACGAAGATGTTTATCGACTCAAACAAGAACGCCCAAATCTCTTTATCGAAATCAATGGTGGCATTAAAAGCGTTGCAGAAACACAGCAGCATTTACAACATGTTGATGGCGTGATGATTGGTCGCGAAGCGTATCATAATCCTTACCTACTGGCAGAACTGGGGCAGTTGTGGAACCTGACGCCTCCAGATCGATTTGAAATCATGCACAAAATGCTCCCATATATCGAACAACGATTGACTGAAGGTGCACCACTGTCAATTATCACGCGCCACATTTTAGGCCTGTTCCAGAACTTGCCGGGTGCACGTAAATGGCGACAAGCATTAAGTGGTGGAAACGCCAAAACTCTGCATGATATCGATCGGGCACTGCATCAGATGGCAGAAAGCTTAAGCCGTCGCGATACGGTCAGTATTGAGCAAAGTGTTTAAATCAAAATAGTGCCATGACTTACGGTTTTCGTCATGGCACTTCTTTATGTGCTTCCTACAAAAAATTGTCTAAAAAATCTTCATTCATCTTTTTTATCACAGCATTAAGCGTCTGATTTAACGTGCAATTGATTTAAAAATAATCACTTTGTGAAATATTATTACATAGCTTAAAAAATTCTTTAAGGTTCGACCTGTAGGATGAGCCGGTCAGGAAATTACATCATTTGCACAGCGACTTAAAAAACGTAGGGATGAAGTTCAACCATGATTTATGACGGACAAGCTGCCGATTATTATCCAACGCAAAGCACAACAGAAAGAACAATTATTGAATCTTCAAGCCGGTCATCTGGTCCGTTTTCTTTTTCCTCTGAAAAAGCAGGACGTAGTCAGATTGATGTGCATAAATTTGTCTCAAAATTACAAACAATGAGTGGATTTACCAGCACGGCAAAATGCGCCAAGATGGTTCGTATTGCCCTAGAATCTGCGGGCGCAAAGATTCAGAGCCATCCTGTCGCTGCTTCGGACTGGGGAGATACGTTAAAGAAAATTGGCTATCGCCAAATTCAACCTGCATTTGACCACCCAAAAGTCGGCGATATTTATATTATTAAGCGCACCAAAAACCATGTATATGGTCATATCGCAGGTTATAGTGGCAGCCAGTGGATTTCTGACTACAAACAACCGAGCTACAACGTATATCGCGATGATGACGTCAGCTACAGTTATTTTAGACCAGGCGCAGACGACGACAATTAAAGCGGATTATTTGTCCAAATTTATGCGTGCTGTTTGATTTTGTGATTTTTCAGATCGAGCTTTTTAAGCACTTCTGCCACGGCAACCATGGCAAAGCTTGATGTCACCACCACCGCAGAGCCATATCCGCCGCAGCGTAATCCCGCCGCTGCGCACACCTCTGCACTGGAAAATGGATTATCAATCGAATAAATACAGGTAATGCCAAACTTCTCTTTAGGCTTTTTACAAATGCCTTTGGCCCGCAACTGACTTCTTAACTTGGCCAGCATCGGGTCTTGTTCGGTTTTAGACAAATCTGCAACGCGAATTTTAAGCGGATCCAGTTTGCCACCTGCTCCACCAGACACAATTAACGAAATCTTATTGAAACGACAGTGCAGCATCAGTGCAAGTTTGGCTTTGACATCATCAATACAATCCAGCACCACATCGGGTTGATCAGCCAATATATCTGCAACATTATCGGCCGATAAAAAATCATCAATCACATTGACCTGAATTCGCGGGTTGATCTGACGACAACGCTCCGCCATGATCGCTGCTTTTTCTTGCCCCAAGGTCGATGATAATGCAGGCAACTGACGGTTAATATTCGATGCAGCCAGCACATCCATATCGACCAACGTTAATTGAGCAATTCCCGTGCGCGCCAAGGCTTCAACCGCCCAACTCCCGACACCGCCAATTCCAATGACCATGACATGACTTTGTTCATAATGATGAAATGCTTCATCACCATAAATTTTGGCAACGCCTGCAAAACGGCGTTCATATTCATCGTCGTGGAAGTCGGTCATACGGCTCAAATCAGTTCATTTTAAAGACGGCATATTTTACTGGTTTTAGCTGCCGATTGTTAGCCCAACAGTAAAGGCCTTTGTCATGATAACAAAGGCCTTTAAAAAGTGAACTCAAGGATGTTTAAGCTGCAATCAGATTGCGCAGTACATAATGCAAAATACCGCCAGCTTTAAAGTACTCAACTTCGTTCAGTGTATCGATACGACAGAGTACTTTGAAGCTCTCAGTCGATCCATCTTCACGCGTCACACTCACGTCAAGCTGTTGATGCGGCTGAATCTCGTCTGATAAACCAAAAATAGACAGCTCTTCTTTACCGGTCAGATTTAAAGATTGTCGTGTTTGACCATCGACAAACTGTAACGGCAAAACCCCCATTCCAACCAGATTAGAACGGTGAATACGCTCAAAGCTTTCGGCAATGACTGCTTTTACACCCAGTAAATTGGTGCCTTTAGCAGCCCAGTCACGAGAGGAGCCGGTGCCGTACTCTTTACCTGCCACAATCACCAGTGGCGTGTGCTCCTCGGCATAACGCATGGCAGCATCATAGATCGCGAGTTTTTCACCGCTCGGAATATGCAGGGTGTTACCGCCCTCTTCGCCTCCCAGCATTTCATTTTTGATACGGATATTGGCAAAAGTACCGCGCATCATGACTTCATGATTGCCGCGTCGTGAACCGTAAGAGTTAAAATCTTTAGGTTCAATGCCATTTTCTTGGAGATAG
Source organism: Acinetobacter sp. ACZLY 512 (assembly GCF_023614015.1). Taxonomy (NCBI): domain Bacteria; kingdom Pseudomonadati; phylum Pseudomonadota; class Gammaproteobacteria; order Moraxellales; family Moraxellaceae; genus Acinetobacter; species Acinetobacter sp. ACZLY 512. The sequence goes on along the minus strand of NZ_JAKIVI010000012.1, from coordinate 34,531 downwards.
CGACCAGCGGGACTGTCTTTCTTGATATTACCAGCAGGTGAAATATGATCTGTGGTGACCGAATCGCCTAGCACGGCCAAAATACGTGCATGCTCAATATTCTGAATCGGCTCAGGTGGCTGATCGATTTTTTCAAAAAATGGAGGATGCTGAATATAAGTTGAATCATCGGCCCATTCATAGGTTTTACTGTGTGGAATTTGAATCGATTGCCAACTTTCATCCCCTTCAAAAACATCTGCATATTCCTTGTGGAACATCTCGGTATCGACCTTTTGCAATACTGCTGCAATTTCTGCACTGCTTGGCCAAATGTCTTTGAGGTAAATATCTTCACCATTTTTGCCCTGACCTAAAGGCTCGGCGGTTAAATCTTTGCGAATGGTACCAGCCAGCCCATAAGCCACAACCAAAGGTGGTGAGGCAAGCCAGTTGGTTTTCACCAGCGGATGGACACGACCTTCAAAGTTTCGGTTACCCGATAATACCGAGGCTACATTTAGATCATACTTCTGAATGGCCGCTTCAATTGGGTCGGGTAATGGTCCTGAGTTCCCAATGCAGGTGGTACAGCCATAACCCACCAGATTGTAGCCAAGCTGATCCAGATAAGGTGTGAGTCCGGCAGCTGCCAAATATTCGGTGACGACTTTTGAGCCCGGTGCCAGTGAACTTTTCACCCAAGGTTTACGTTGTAGGCCTTTTTCAATGGCTTTTTTCGCTAACAAACCTGCCGCGAGCATTACGCTTGGGTTAGAGGTATTGGTACATGAGGTAATGGCAGAAATGACCACATCGCCATGATGAAGATCATAACGCTGTCCATCGAGTTCAAAATACGGCGTATCGGATTCATGATGACTTTCTTCAACATCTACCGCTGTACCACCGCCTTCATTTTCTAGGCGCTGTTTTTCAGGTTTGGCCGGTTGTAAGTTCAACTCGACAGCGGCTTGAAATGCTGCTGGAACTTTTGACAATACCACTCGGTCTTGCGGACGTTTTGGGCCAGCCAAACTCGCCTCAACACTGGCCATATCAAGTGTTAGCGTATCAGTAAATACAGGCTCATCGCCAGTGTGACGCCATAATCCCTGCTCTTTGCTGTAATCCTCGACCAGTGCAATCCGCTCTGGATCGCGTCCTGTCAAACGCATGTATTCAAGGGTAATCTCATCGACTGGGAAGAATCCACAGGTCGCACCGTATTCTGGCGCCATATTGGCAATCGTAGCACGGTCTGCAAGCGGTAAATCTGCCAGCCCGTCACCGTAAAATTCCACAAACTTACCCACCACACCTTTTTGGCGCAGCATTTGCGTGACAGTCAATACAAGGTCGGTTGCGGTAATACCTTCTTTGAGTTTACCAGTCAGCTTGAAGCCAATCACTTCTGGAATGAGCATGGAAATGGGTTGTCCCAACATGGCTGCTTCAGCTTCAATTCCGCCTACGCCCCAGCCTAATACGCCTAAACCATTGATCATGGTAGTATGCGAGTCGGTTCCGACCAATGTATCTGGAAAGGCATAGGTGTGCCCTTGTTCTGCGTTGGTCCATACCGCCTGCGCCAGATATTCAAGGTTTACCTGATGACAAATACCCGTACCCGGCGGTACAACGCTAAAATTATTAAAGGCCGATTGTCCCCAGCGTAAAAATTGATAGCGTTCGCCGTTGCGTTGCATCTCAATTTCAACATTTTCTTCAAACGCATCGTCTGTGGCAAAATGATCGACCATTACCGAGTGATCAATGACCAGATCGACTGGTGAAAGCGGATTAATTTTTTCCGGATCACCTCCTGCCTTGGCCATCGCTGCACGCATGGCAGCCAAATCGACGACAGCAGGAACACCAGTAAAGTCCTGCATGAGTACCCGTGCAGGTCGATATTGAATCTCCTGCTCAGAGGTTTTCGTTTTTTGCCAATCCACAAGTGCCTGAATATGGGCTTGCGTTACGGTATGGTTATCTTCAAAGCGAAGTAGGTTTTCAAGCAGTACTTTTAGCGATTTTGGCAACTGCGCAAGATCACCCAATTGTTTTTCTGCCTGCGCCAGACTAAAAATTTGGTAATTACGACCTGAAACTTTTAATGTTTTTAATGCATTAAAACTGTTGATTTTACTATAGCTGGCCATGCGGTCATCCTCCGGTTGGCTATTTGTTTTTAAAGATTTTGTTTGATGTTTTTCTACTGTATGCCAGATTTGGACACACAGTGTTCAGTTTTGGTTATTGTTTTTAAGGATGTTGTTTTTTATTGATTTAATCGTAGCGCGTTCAGTGCATTTTGCCACATGACCGGCGCCAACTCATCTACTGACAAACCGAGTGATGTCGCCAGTCCTTCTAAGACATAAGGTAAATTGACGGGTGTATTTCGTGTACGTGTCTGATTGGACTGCTGACAGCATAACGGGGTCATATCGGGGCAATCGGTCTCCAGCACCAAGTGCTCTGCACCAACAGCCTGAACCACTTGATGCAGTTTTTTTGCGTTTGGATTGGTGATTTGTCCAGTGACGCCTAGTTTGAAACCAAGTTTAATGAGCGCTTTGGCTTCCTCCACCCCGCCACTAAAGGCATGTGCAATACCGCCATGTTTAAATTTGTGCTGTTTGAGCAGTTGGATCACATCGGCATGGGCTTTACGGATATGCAATAAAACGGGTTTGTCATATTGCGTTGCCAAGTCGAGCTGCGCAGAAAAATAAGCACGCTGTTGAGTGAATATTTCAGGTTGCTTGTGCTCGCTTAAAAAGGTATCAAGGCCAATTTCACCGACTGCCACACAGGGCCGCTGTTTCAGCAATTGCTCAAGCCGATGCAGATCTGTATCGGTATGTTCTTTGATATAAAATGGATGCAAACCGGGCGCCAGATAACTTTGAGGCGCCTGATCGAGCTGATTGATTTGATCATGTACACGGCATAGATCGTCGAAGCGCGAAGCCACAAAACCAATCAGAACCAATGCCTCAACACCACGTTCCTTCGCCCGATAAGCCAGCTCCACGCGATCCGGATCAAAATCCGGAACGTCAAAATGCGTGTGCGTATCAAACAGGCGATGCATCTAAAAATATCCTTGTATTAACGCTGCCCTTTGGCTTGAGGTAAATATTCGGGTTTCAAAATACCGCCGAGTTGTGAGTATGGAATCACCAAGCGCGGTAAACCAACCGCATATGGGCCAATTTCATATTCGCCGTATTGCAAAATAAGTCCATCATCGCCGAGTAAGAAATTATCCGAAAGCTTGAATTTCCACGCCTGCTCATATTCGTCTACCGATGTCGCGAGCTTCGATTCAATCACCCAAGCTTTAAAGGCCTCGTGAGCTAACTTTTCTAGCGCTACTTTTTGCTTGGCTAACAGTAAGTCATTCAAATGCAGTCGTTTCTGCTGTTTTAAATCGAAATTATAATATTCTTGCATGGCTGAGCCATGAGCTCCCCCCAAGTAACTACTGGTATTGAGTACAATTGTGGCGACTGGTTGCTGCGATTTTAAAATTGAGGGCTTGATCATCAGATTCAACTGATGATTCGCACTTAAGGTTTTCATTTCGTTGTCTAAAGCAACAAATGAACGCACATAGGGTTTAATTTGCTGTTCAAGGGTAATTTGCTCTGGTTGCGCGCCCGTTGCGGCACTGGCAGCGCCGGTTTCAGGCTTTGCCGCGCTATCACCAGCTTTGACCGACTTGGATATTTCAAGAATACGCGCCAAATTATTTAAAATTTCTGCATCAATCTGTTGGTCAATCCATGGCATATTACTTTGCAGGCGTTCGATCTCGAATTCTGGACAATTATTGCCGTCACATTCTGGTAAATCTGCATTCAGTTTTACCGTTTTTCCTTCGATGGCCAAGGCCTGTGCCTGAGTGGATGAATCGGTGGCCGATGCTGCTTTTGCAGCGTCTTCTGCTGCTTGCTTAGGCTGACAAGCCGCCAGAGCCAGTGTGCTTCCCAAAATGGCTATCCATGCATTCTTCTGAAATCGCAACATACGCAATGCCTTACACATTTATTTACATATATGATGATGCTAATCCAAGCCACTGCGCTTTGACCAGCATTACTTAAAATATCTATACAGAGTTAAAACATATCTCGATAAATAGCTGGATTCAATACCGTCTTGGTTTGCTGTGCAGTAAAATACAAATCAAACTGATCAGCGTGTTCTGAAATCTCGCTGGCACGATAGTGCAAACCAATGCCCTCCTGATCAAAAAACAAATCGGCCTTACGCCAGTCGAGCTGTTTTGATGCTTCTTTTTGTATGTCTTTCGGCTGCTGGCTGCGCCATTTTTTGTAGGCTGTCTGTACCCATTGCTCAAATTGTGCTTGCTGTTTCGGGTTAAGAATATCATTCACAGCAATCATACGTTTGCTTTTACGATCGGCCACCATAAAGTAATAACGATTTTTTATGGTAATTTCTTCCTGTTTGGCATTGAGTCCAATTTGTAACAGCACATACTGGTTTTTTTGATAAGCGATTGCACTACTTACCTTGAGTTCATACGGTCGATTGCGTGAGTATTGTGCTTGCCATTGTTTAGATTGTTTCAGATATTGCTTTAACACTGCATCCAGAGTGGGCGGCGTGATTTTTTTCTTGAGCTGCTCATTGATCACTTCCGCAATCTGTAGATCAATCCATTGTTTCAGCCAGGGATCATTGGTCTTCAGCGTTTGAACATCCAAACGAGCACAGGTCGATGAAGACGAACACTCAAGCTTTGGCACCTGAAGTGCAGTAGACTGACTCTGTATTGGAGCGACTTGTATTGTTTTGCTTGGCGTCTTCGCTGGAACTGCTGGCAGTTTTGGTGCAGCAGCAAACCACAACCATATACACAGTGCGGCAATGATGCACAAACAGAGACCTAACAGCCAGATGTATCGACGCATATGCGAATCCTGCAAACTCAAAGCTGTACTCTAAAAGAAAAAACAGCGTCTGTTTAGACGCTGTTTTTTACATTATTTAGTGTTCTCGTGTATTTCGGAACTGGATATCAGGCCAGCGTTCCTGCATCAGTTGCAGATTGACCCGACTTGGTGCCAAATAAGTTAAGTGTCCACCACCATCGACCGAAAGTTGATCGTGAGCTTTTTTCTTGAATTCATTAAAAATCTTTTCATCATCGCAATGCACCCAACGCACGGTGTTCACGCTGATCGGCTCGTAAATACAATCGACTTTGTATTCTTCTTTTAAGCGATAAGCCACCACATCAAACTGTAGCACCCCTACTGCCCCCACAATCAGATCATTACTGATTTGTGGCATAAAGACCTGCGTTGCGCCTTCTTCTGACAGCTCTTTTAAGCCTTTTTGCAACTGCTTAGATTTAAGCGGATCTTTAAGACGTACACGGCGGAACATTTCAGGCGCAAAGTGCGGAATACCGGTAAAATGCAGTTTTTCACCACTGGTAAAGGTATCCCCAATCTGGATGGTACCATGGTTGTGCAAACCAATAATATCGCCCGGCCAAGCCTCTTCCAAATGCTCACGTTCGCCTGCCAAAAAGGTTAGTGCATCTGAAATCCGCACGTCTTTACCCAAGCGCACATGATTCATTTTCAGGCCTTTTTCATATTTACCCGAACAAATTCGCATAAAGGCAATCCGGTCACGATGTTTCGGATCCATATTGGCCTGAATCTTAAATACAAAGCCACTAAATCCTTCTTCAGTCGCCTCGACGGTACGCTCTTGGGTAGGATGTGCTTTTGGTTCTGGTGCCCACTGAATAAAGGCATCCAAAACATGATCGACTCCAAAGTTGCCAAGTGCGGTACCAAACAGTACAGGTGTTTGTTTACCTTGCAAGAACAGCTCACGGTCTAACGGTTCGTTGGCCATTTGTACCAGCTCCAGAGACTCCTCAAAAGAGGCCCAAGCCAGCTCACCCACTTTTTCACGGATATCGGCGTGATCATAGCCATCACGAATTTCAATATCGGTAATAGTCGAACCAAAGCCCGCTTTGTACACATAAAGCTTGTCTTCAAGCAGGTTATATACACCTGCAAAGTCGCGTCCCATACCCAGTGGCCATGTGATCGGTACACAGCGGATATTTAAAACGCTTTCAATTTCATCGAGTAGCTCAAGCGGTTCGCGAATTTCACGGTCCATTTTGTTGACAAACGAAATGATTGGCGTATCGCGCATACGACACACTTCCATCAGTTTAATGGTTCGTTCCTCAACCCCTTTGGCACCGTCAATCACCATCAGCGCCGAGTCGACAGCCGTTAGAGTACGGTAGGTGTCTTCGGAGAAATCTTCGTGTCCCGGTGTATCCAAAAGGTTAATGGTGTGCTGCTTAAATGGGAATTGCATCACCGAGGTGGTAATCGAGATACCACGCTCTTTTTCCATTTCCATCCAGTCGGAGGTTGCAGAGCGATCTGATTTACGGCTTTTGACCATACCCGCCACCTGAATGGCCTTACCCCATAACAGCAGCTTCTCTGTCATGGTGGTTTTACCCGCATCGGGGTGGGAAATAATTGCAAAAGTACGTCGTGCGTTTACTTCACGCGCAAGTTGTTCTTTAAACATGAAAGATGTCTTCAATCTAAATTCAGCAGGCCATCAAACGTACGTCCGGCACAAGACTGAAATGTGGGAATTCGAAATTGTCGCAATTGTAGCAGATTTGGCAGCTAATTTAATGCTTGTTGATATCTTCTAGGTTATCCACAGAAGAATCCATCCATAAGGTATTACATGCGCACTACAATGAATGAACTGCCTGAAAATCGGCTGTTGCCACTTGAGAGATTAACTGCGCTACAGGCATAGGCCTGCCCAGCAAATAACCTTGTAGCTGATGACAGCCGAGTCGAATTAGAATGTCGGCCTGTAACTGAGTTTCAACACCTTCTGCTGTCACATACAACCCGAGTTTTGTCGCCAGATGAATAATACTGTCTAAAATGACCTCTTCTTTGGAACCGTTAGTCAAATGAATAATAAATCCACGGTCAATCTTTAATTCATCTACTGGCAAATCTTTTAAGTACAGAAAACTCGAATGGCCTGTACCAAAGTCGTCAATCGCAATTCGGATTCCCAATGCACGAAGTTGTTCAAAGGTCGAAATACTTAAGTCGATATGCCGCATCGCGGTTGACTCGGTAATCTCGATCGTCAGGTGATTGGGCCGGATGCGGTATTTTTTGATTAAGTCTTGTAGTGTCTTGACCAGATGTTTATTTTCAAACTGAATGGCCGATAAATTGACTGCAATTGGATATAACGCTGTACCTTGTGTTTCCCACTCTTGTATTTGCTTACAGGCTTGCTCGAGTGCCCAGTAACCCATCGGAACAATCAAGCCAGTTTTTTCAGCACCATCGATAAACATATGCGGGCTAAGCAGCCCAAAACTAGGATGCTGCCATCGAATCAATGCTTCAACACCACAAATTTTAAGCGTGGTGTCATATTTGGGCTGATAGAACAACACAAATTGTTTTTCTTCAACAGCCTTATACAGGTCATTAATTAACTTGGATTGACTGCGTGTTTCATTTTGCTCACTCGAATAGTTAAAAATCGAGTAGGTATTCCGGCCTTGATCTTTGGCCATGACCATGGCGATATCGGCATTAATGAGCAAATCTTGCATGTTGTGACCATGTTCAGGATAAATCGCAATCCCAATACTGCCCGAGATATTAATTTCTTTACTGGTGATCTGGTAGGTTTCTTGCAAATGCTTGAGAACATCTTCTGCGATTTTTGCAACTTGGCGGGTTGTTTTATTTTCAATAATCAGTAGGAACTCATCACCTCCAATCCTGAGCAACTTCCCGTTTTCATCGAGCTGCTCTTGAATGCGATTGGCCACCTGAATCAGTAATTGATCACCCACATGGTGGCCAAATGCATCATTGATCGACTTAAAGCGATCTAGATCCAGATATAAAAATGCAATTTTTTCATGTTGCTGGTGCGGGTCTGCAAATCTGTCTTTAACATAGTCCATCAAAAACAAACGATTGGGCAATTTAGTTAAATTATCATGTACAGCTAAATTGGCCAGTTCGCGGTTGAGTTTAAGCAATGCCTTATTACGCTCTTCAAGACGCAACTCCAACACGGCCACGCAATAACCCGCCATCAATACCAAACTGGTAATAAAAATAATCGTAAATAACAGCAAGTCATGACTGGTCTGATTCAGCGCAATGCCGCTAGTCAAATCTTTATCGATAAACATCGTGGCAGTCATGCCGGTATAATGCAAACCGACAATCGCAAGTGCCAAGGTGGTTGCGGCAGCAAGTTGCAGATAGACTTTACTTTTTTGCGCGTTTTTATATTTAAAGATCAATAAAAAGGCAAGTCCTGACCCGCTAATCGCGATCAATACCGAAAACACCACCAATAACGGATCATAGTCGATGGTGTAATGTTCGAGTATCAGTCCCATCATGCCAGTATAATGCATGCCGGAAATGCCCAAGCCCATAAGCACCGAACCAATCACCAGTCGTGCAATCGGCAAGGTTTCACGAGTAATCAACCAGATTGCAAAGGTCGATGCCACAAAAGCAATCAGGTAAGAAACCAGCGTTAAACTCGGATCAAAATAATATGGCTTGGGTAAATGGCAAGCCAGCATACCGACAAAATGCATGGCCCAGATCGCAAGACCAAGGACCAGACCACAGCCCAGCATAATGATCTTTTCATAAGGTAAATAACGTTTTTTAAAAATTAATTGTTGCAAAGAGATTGCGACAAAGCAGATTATCACCGCCAGAACAATAGAACCGATGACAATGGTACTGTCGTAATCAACATGTTCCATAAAGGACTTCCATGATTATTTATTAAACTGCTTGCTGTTTTTAGAGTGTTAGGCAACAACAACGCATCATTATTATTGTTAATCCGACCCACACGATTACTTATGATTCTAACATTAAAGCGCTTCTTTACTATTCGTAAATCCACCTTTTTTTATTTTAAAAATCAATGAAATAAAACACGTTATTTAATTATTATTATGAATCAATTCACATTATCTAATTAAAAAGGTAAAAAAAATCCCGTCTCAAGACGGGATTTTTTTACCAAAAAGAAAAATTAGTTTTTCTCTTTGTCTACGATTTTGTTGGCTTGAATCCACGGCATCATTGCACGTAATTTCGCACCTGTTACTTCAATACCGTGTGCCGCATTTTGACGGCGACGTGCAGTCATAGAAGGATAGTTCAACGCACCTTCCTGAATGAACATTTTCGCGTATTCGCCAGATTGAATACGTTTAAGTGCATTACGCATCGCTTCGCGAGACTGTTCGTTGATTACTTCAACGCCAGTTACGTATTCGCCATACTCCGCATTGTTTGATACCGAGTAGTTCATGTCCGCAATACCGCCTTCGAACATCAAGTCTACAATTAACTTAAGTTCGTGCAAACATTCGAAGTATGCCATTTCTGGTGAATAACCCGCTTCAACCAAAGTTTCGAAGCCCATTTTAACCAGTTCAACTGCACCACCACAAAGTACCGCTTGCTCACCGAACAAGTCAGTTTCAGTTTCTTCGCGGAATGAAGTTTCGATAATACCGGTACGGCCACCACCAACACCAGAGGCATAAGACAATGCAACGTTACGTGCATTACCTGAAGCATCTTGATGGATTGCGATCAAATCAGGTACACCTGAACCGCGCTGGAATTCAGAACGAACTGTATGGCCTGGTGCTTTTGGTGCAACCATGATCACGTCAAGATCTTTACGTGGAACAACTTGGTTGTAAAGAACAGAGAAACCGTGTGCAAATGCTAAAGTTGCACCTTCTTTGATGTTTGGCTCAATCACATCACGGTAAAGTTGTGACTGGAACTCATCTGGAGTCAAAATCATCACCAAGTCAGCTTGTTTCACAGCTTCAGGCACTTCTGCAACTTTTAAGCCAGCATTTTCAGCTTTTTTCCAAGATGCTGAATTTGCACGCAGACCAACAGTCACGTCTACACCAGAATCTTTTAGGTTTAGCGCATGCGCGTGACCTTGTGAACCGTAACCAATAATTGCTACTTTTTTGCCTTGGATGATTGATAAGTCACAATCTTTATCGTAAAAAATTTGCATCTGTTTTCTCCGCTAAAATACGTTAATTTGGTTTAAATACTTAATACTTTTTCGCCACGCGCGATACCTGAGACACCTGAGCGAACCACTTCTAAAATGGTATTTTCAGCTAAGGCATCAATAAATCCATCGAGCTTATCTGTCGTCCCTGCGATCTGGATGGTATACGTGGTCGGTGTCACGTCGACAATTGCGGCGCGGAAGATATCCGCTGTACGCTTGATTTCCGCACGTGCTGAACCCAAGGCTTTAACCTTGATCAACATCAGCTCACGCTCAATATGCGCGCCTTCTGAAAGATCAACCACTTTGACCACTTCAACCAGCTTATTTAGCTGCTTGGTGATCTGTTCGATTTTGTGGTCATCACCATAGGTGGTCAGGGTTAAACGCGACAAGGTCGGATCTTCTGTTGGCGCAACATTCAAGGTTTCAATGTTGTAGCCACGTTGACTAAATAGCCCGACTAGACGTGAAAGCGCACCAGCTTCGTTCTCAACGAGTACCGAAATAATGTGTCTCATTAAATGCGCTCCCCTTTAGAAATCCACATATCACGCATCGACTGACCCGCAACCAACATTGGATAAACGTGTTCAGTACGATCAACCATGACATTGATAAACACACATTTATCATTGATGGCCATGGCCTCTGCAAGCTTAGACTCTAACTCATCGGCATGATCAATCTGAATACCAACATGACCATAGGCGTCCATCAGCTTGGCAAAGTCAGGTAAAGACTCGACATAAGAGCTTGAATGTCGGCCTTCATAGTTCATATCCTGCCACTGTTTAACCATCCCGAGGGCACGGTTATTGAGGCACAGAATCTTCACGTTTAAGCCATATTGCTTACAGGTCGAAAGTTCCTGAATACACATCTGGATCGACGCTTCGCCTGTAATACACACCACGTGCTGATCAGGACAAGCCAGTTTGGCTGCCATCGCATACGGCAAGCCAACGCCCATGGTGCCAAGACCACCCGAGTTGATCCACTGACGCGGACGCTTGTACTTGTAATACAGTGCGCCAAACATCTGATGCTGCCCAACGTCTGAGGTGATAATCGCTTCACCATCAGTCGCTTTATAAAGCGCCTCAACCACCTGTTGTGGCTTCATTTCACCGTTTTGCGCGGCTTGATATTTCAATCCGTGAACTTTGCGCCACTCATTGATTTGCTCCCACCACTCAGCCATCGCTTCTGGGTTTGGCTTCGACACATTCAGCTGCTTAAGCTGTGTCAGCATTTCCTGAAGAACTGGCTGTACCGCACCCACAATCGGGATATGCGCCATGATGGTTTTTGAGATGGCCGCCGGATCGATATCAATATGAATGACTTTGGCATTTAAACAGAACTTGGCCGGATTATTGGTCACACGGTCATCAAAACGTGCACCAATTGCCAAGATCACATCGGCATTATGCATGGCCATATTGGCTTCATAGGTACCGTGCATGCCAAGCATACCCAAGAATTGCGGATCATCACCCGGAAATGCACCCAAGCCCATCAAGGTATTGGTTACAGGGAAACCCAGCACACGTGCCAGTTCTCGGAGCGATTCAGATGCATTGCCTTGTACCACACCACCACCGGTGTAAATCACCGGACGCTTAGCGGTTAATAGCTCATCTACAGCTTTACGAATTTGACCCGAATGGCCGCGAGAAGGTGGCTGATACGAACGCAGCTTGACCTTTTCTGGGTATTCATAGGCAAATTTTTCAGCAGGATTAGTCACATCTTTTGGAATATCAACCACGACCGGACCAGGACGACCCGATGAAGCGATATAAAATGCTTTTTTAATAATTGCAGGAATTTCACTTGCATGACGGACTTGGAAACTGTGTTTGACGATTGGACGGGAAATTCCCACCATGTCTGTTTCCTGAAAGGCATCTTCACCAATAAGATGTGACGCAACCTGTCCCGATAGAATGACCATCGGAATAGAGTCCATATATGCAGTTGCAATTGGAGTTACGGTATTGGTTGCCCCTGGGCCAGACGTGACGAGCACAACACCAGTTTTTCCGGTTACACGCGAATAGGCATCAGCCATATGACCAGCTGCTTGCTCGTGGCGTACCAGATAGTGATTGATTTTGTCTTGTTGAAAGAGCGCATCATAAATATGTAAAACTGCGCCGCCTGGGTATCCAAAAACGTGCTCAACGCCCTCATCCGCGAGTGCGCGAACGAGCATTTCACCACCAGATAAAAGTTCCAACGTGATTCACCCTAGTCTTTATCACTATTTATGGGAGGCACAAATAGTGTTCATTCATTTACTGTCTGCATTGTTATAGCACACATAGTTCCAAGTTTTTGCTGCAATAGGAAAAATTTCTGAGCTCACAACCGTTTGAGTTGTTACAGCATCGTAGAAGAACTGTTGGGATAAACAGCACTTGGACAAAATCATTTTCTCGGCTAGAGAAAATGTCCATTGCAAACCATGTCATTTAGTCGAAGGGTGATCGAATAAATGCATATAAAACTAAAGCAAGCATTTTTTATGTTTCGTCCTACAAAGTCAAGTTTTAAAGTACATTTTTTGGCATTAATTTAAACCTGAATAATTTTTAAACAGTTTTCGCAATCATCTCCTGCACAGGATTTATTTTCGCTCTCGATCAAATATGCTATTAATACTCGATATGATGCATGGTCGAGTGCGCTGAAATGCAAAAAATAAAACAGAATCACCTTTCAATCATGATGTCCTTAGTGCTAATTAGCAGCGTTGCTTTTACGACTAACACGCTTTACGCCCAAAGCTATTATAAGTGGATCGATGCTCAAGGTTCGACCCACTACACCAAAACGCCACCGCCCAAAGGTGCAAAAAAGCAAGGCAAAGTAGATACGTACAGCTCAACATCCAGCACCTCTGCTGCTACATCAAGCCCTACGACACCGCCAACACCTACAGCCACATCATCACTTGGGAGTAATTCAAGCCCTGCCAGTACGCCAGCCACCGCACCTGCTATCTCTAGCGAATCATCAAAGCGCGACATCACTGATCGCAGCAATCCCACCATGAAAACACCGGCTCGCACACCGTCAAGCAGCACTTTTTAAACGAGGCCTGTTCAATTATTTTCAGATCGCTTTGCAAGTTTTTACGCATCTGCCTGAAAATACCTGCCCACATGATTCACTTCTTTATGGGTTTTGCGCTATGCTGTGCAGCAATATTTTTTAACTTCATTTTGTTGTTGCCAATACATTTATGACTACCGCACACATTGACGCCGAATATCAAGCCAATGCGATCGAATCTCAGGTTCAAAACGACTGGGAAAACCGCAAAGCATTTAAAGTCGCAGACACTGTTGAAGGAAAACATCGTTATATCCTGTCGATGTTTCCATATCCAAGTGGCAAACTGCATATGGGTCACGTGCGTAACTACACCATTGGCGACGTGATCAGCCGTTTTTATCGCCTTAAAGGTGAAACGGTACTGCAACCTATGGGCTGGGATGCGTTTGGTCTTCCTGCCGAAAATGCTGCTATTGCACATCAAGTCGCACCGGCAAAATGGACGTTTGAAAATATTGCCTACATGCGCGACCAACTGAAAAAACTCGGTTTATCGATTGACTGGGACCGCGAATTTGCCACCTGTACACCAGAATACTATCACTGGGAACAGTGGCTCTTTGTGCAGTTGTATAAAAAAGGCCTGATTTATCGCAAGCTCTCTACCGTCAACTGGGATCCGGTAGATCAAACCGTTTTGGCCAATGAGCAGGTTGAAAATGGTCGTGGTTGGCGCTCGGGCGCTTTGGTTGAAAAGCGCGATATTCCGATGTATTACTTCCGCATCACCGATTATGCGCAAGAACTGTTAGATGATTTAGATACGCTCAAAGATGGCTGGCCGCAACAGGTCTTGACCATGCAGCGTAACTGGATTGGTCGCTCAACGGGCATGGACATCACGTTCCCATCGGCTAACCCAGAAATTTATGCCGATGCTTTAACAGTTTATACCACACGTGCCGATACGCTGATGGGTGTGACCTATGTAGCGGTTGCCGCAGAGCATCCAATGGCGCTTAAAGCAGCCGAGAATAACCCTGAATTGGCGGCATTTATTGAAGAATGCCGTATGGGCTCGGTTGCCGAAGCCGATTTGGCCACCGCTGAAAAGAAAGGCATGTCGACTGGTTTATCGGTTAAGCATCCGGTCACAGGTGAAGCCCTTCCTGTTTGGATTGCCAACTATGTGCTGATGTCGTATGGCTCTGGTGCTGTGATGGCTGTGCCTGCTCACGACGAGCGTGATTTCGAGTTTGCCAATAAGTTCAATCTACCGATCAAGCAAGTGATTGATGCCAAAGGCGCAGATGATGCTGAGTATTCGGTAAACACGTGGCAAGAATGGTACGGCTCTAAAGATGGAATTCTGGTCAACTCTGGTGAATTTGATGGATTGCAATTCCAAGCAGCATTTGATGCATTCCTTGCAAAATTAGAACCACAAGGTTTAGCAAATTCGAAAGTTCAGTTCCGTTTACGTGACTGGGGTGTATCACGCCAGCGCTACTGGGGCTGTCCAATTCCAATGATCAACTGCGATAGCTGTGGTCAGGTTCCGGTTCCAGAAGAGCAGTTACCTGTGGTATTACCGACGGACGTTGTTCCAGACGGATCGGGTAATCCACTCAATAAAATGCCTGAGTTTTACGAAACGACTTGCCCATCGTGTGGTGGTCATGCGCGCCGTGAAACCGATACTCTCGATACTTTTGTTGAGTCATCTTGGTATTATGCACGCTATGCCTCTCCTGACTTTACCGGCGGAATGGTCAAACCAGAAGCAGCGCAAAGCTGGTTACCGGTCAATCAATACATTGGTGGCGTAGAACACGCGATTTTGCATTTGTTATATGCGCGCTTCTTCCACAAACTCATGCGTGATGAAGGCGTGGTTCAAGGCGATGAGCCGTTTACCAATCTACTGACTCAAGGCATGGTGCTGGCCGATACATTCTACCGCGAAAGCGAAAGTGGCAAAAAAACCTGGTTCAACCCTGCCGATATCTTGCTTGAACGCGATGAAAAAGGCCGTATTGTCTCTGCCAAATACAGTGGCGACGGACAAGAAGTGGTGATTGGCGGACAAGAAAAAATGTCTAAGTCCAAAAATAATGGCATTGATCCACAAGCGATTATTGATCAATACGGCGCAGATACTGCACGCGTGTTTATGATGTTTGCTGCCCCACCTGATCAATCACTCGAATGGTCAGATGCAGGCGTAGAAGGTTCTAACCGTTTCTTAAAGCGTGTTTGGCGCCTTGCGACTGGATTCTTGGAAAAAGGCTATGCGCAGGCAGCAATTGCTGGCGAGCTATCTAAAGATGCACAAGACTTGCGCCGTAAAACGCATGAAACCATTCAAAAAGTGGGCGATGATATTGAGCGCCGTCATGCATTTAATACCGCCATTGCAGCCTTGATGGAATTACTCAATGCCACCAGCAAATTTGAAGTTCAAACTGCTGACGATGCTGCTGTTGCGCGTGAAGCCATTGAAACCTTGCTGACCTTGCTGGCACCATTTGCACCGCACTTGAGTCAGACCTTACTGGCAGAATTCGGCATCGACTTGATTTCAGCACAATTCCCAACGGTGGATGAGTCTGCATTGACACGAAATACACAAACCATCGTTGTACAAGTCAATGGTAAACTTCGTGGTAAGTTGGAAGTGTCGGTCGAAATTTCTAAAGATGAGCTGTTGGCACAAGCCAAAGCGTTACCGGAAATTCAGCAATTTTTAACAGGTCCAACCAAAAAAGAAATTGTGGTGCCAAACAAACTGGTTAACCTAGTGGTTTAATTCTAACAAGCGTCAAGAGGAACAAGCATGCACTTAGTTCAACGTTTAGCAGCAGTTGTTTTAACTTTAGGTCTAAGTGCAGGCTTGGTCGGCTGTGGATTTCATTTGAAAGGAATGAATCCATCTGCCAGTCCGATGGCTTACACTAAAATTCAGTTGGCTTTACCAGCCAATACTGAGGAGCTAGAAAAGCAGTTGAGTGTTTATCTCACTGCGTCTGGCGCACAAATCAGTCAGGCCAATGATGCCTATGTGCTTCGTGTACTCGATTACACCCCGCGCAGACAGCTTCTGAACGGTAAACTCACTGAGGTGCTGCTGCGTTTGACTGTGACTTTCCAAATTGAAGATCGTCAAGGTCATGCGCTGACAGAACCAAGAACCATTACCGCAACACGTAACTATCAATACGATGTGGCAACGGTCAACACCGACAACCAGCAAGAGATTTATCTGAACCATATCATTGTCGATGATGTGGCACAGCAAATTGCTCGTCAGATTTCAAATAATCGTTTACCTCAGGTCACTGCTCAGCCTTAAGGCTGTGTCATTCGTATGAAACTGGATTACTTACAAGCACTTAAGCGAGTCGATGAGGCCCGCGGTGCTTGGATTGTTCACGGTCAGGAGCCTTTGCTCGAGCAAAATCTACTTGATGCCTTTCGTAAGAGCTGGCAGGCGCAAGAGATCGAGCGGCAGCGTTATGACATTGGTAGCGTAAGTGACTGGAAAAACGTGTTTAATGGTTTAAATAGCCTATCGCTTTTTTCGCAGCAACTGGCAATAGAAGTGCATGGCAACATCAAGCCCGATGCCAACGGTATCAAGCAACTCAAAAGTTACTTGCAGCACAATGAGCATAATCTGCTGCTGGTGGTATTGCCTAAACAGGATGCCTCAAGTCTAAAGTCATCTTTTTTTCAAACAGTTGAAGCCAATGGCGTAATTGCGCATTTGAGCGCACAGTATCCACAAGATCGTCAGCGCATTCTGGCAAAAGAAGCAGAAAAAATTGGGATACAACTGGATCAGGATGCTTGGACATGGCTGATGCAACACCACGAGCATAATCTGCTTGCGGCTAAAAACAGTCTCATGCGCGTAAGCGATACCTTCCCTGACCATCAACTGATTCAAATTGAACAGTTGTATGCCTGCCTGCAAGATCAATCACGTTATACCACCTACGATTTAAGTGATGCCATGTTACGTGGCAATCTGGCGCAATCAGTCAAAATCTTTCAATATCTGATTGGTGCGGGAGAACCCCATAGTCTGATTTTGTGGACATTAAGCAAAGAAATGCGTTTGCTGATGCAGCTCTTTGAGCAACCGCAAAATGCATTACAACTGGGAATCTGGAAAACCAAAGTGTCAGATTATCAGCAGGCACTGCGTCGCTTAAATCCGCAGTGTTTTTTAAACTGGCCTGCCTTATTGTTACGTATCGACAGTGCCATTAAAGGCATGTCGGATGAAAACCCCGAGCACTTGATTTTACAGGCGCTGGCCGAATTATGTGGTACTTCGCTGTTTGCCCAACCAGCCTGATGAATGTATTTGATTGAACTAAATTAATAAAAATATTCACGTTTTATTCTCATTTCACTTCTATACTAGCGCCAGTCCTTCTTACTTTGCCTGTATCGCTATGCCTAAAATAAAACCATCTAGACTTGTGATTATTGCTATTGGTGTTGTGCTGATTGCCCTTTTGGCTTGGTTCTTTTTAAAACCTAAGCAACAGCAACCGCAGTACATCACCGAAACAGCAAACTACGGTAATCTTGAAAATACGGTACTGGCAACCGGTACACTGGATGCCACCAAACTGATTAGTGTCGGTGCACAGGTATCTGGTCAGGTGAAGAAGATGTACGTTCAGTTGGGCGATGAAGTGAAACAAGGGCAACTGATTGCGCAAATCGATTCGACCACGCAGGAAAATAGTTTAAAAACCGCAGATGCTAATATTCGTAATTTAGAAGCTCAGCGTTTACAACAAGAAGCCAATCTGAATGAGGCACAGTTGGCGTATCGTCGTCAGCAGCAAATGTTTGCACAAGATGCCACGTCTAAAGCCGAACTTGAATCTGCCGAAGCCAGCTACAAAACGGCTCAAGCTCAGATTAAAGCGATTAATGCGCAGATTGAATCGGCTAAAGTGACGCGTTCGACGGCACAAACCAATATCGGATATACCCGCATTGTGGCGCCGACCGATGGAACGGTAGTGGCCATTGTGACGGAAGAAGGTCAGACGGTAAACGCCAACCAGTCGGCTCCAACGATTGTGAAAATTGCAAAATTACAGAACATGACGATTAAAGCCCAAGTCAGCGAAGCCGATATCATGAAAGTGGAAAAAGGCCAGCAGGTGTATTTCACAACTTTAGGCGATGATAAAAAGCGCTATGCAACACTACGTCAGATTGAACCGGCACCAGACTCAATTTCTAGTGAATCCACTTCATCTAGTAACTCATCTAGTTCAAGCAGTAGCACCGCAATTTATTATAACGCCCTGTTTGATGTACCCAATGAAGATGGCAAATTACGTATTGATATGACAGCTCAGGTCTATATTGTTTTAGATTCGGTCAATCATGCCTTACTGGTCCCGTCTTCTGCCTTATCGACACGTTCAGCAAATGGTCAGGGTCAATCGAATCGTAATAAAAATGCTGCTGCATCTTCGGCGACAGCCAGCCATAAAAAAGACAAAACTGATGCACCTAAACTCGAACGCCTGAACTTAACCGCAGAGCAAAAGCAGGCAGTCGACGCAGGAAAAGCCACGCTTAGTGTGGTGCGTGTATTAAATGCAGATGGCACGGTGCAGCCAAAACAAGTATTGATTGGTATTAACAACCGAGTCAGTGCACAGGTCTTGGCAGGGCTTAAAGCAGGTGATCAGGTGGTGATTGCTGACAGTGCAGATACCTCAGCTGCTAACGCCAATAGTGGTAATCGTCGTCGTGGACCAATGGGATTCTAAGCATGACCAAACAAGCTTTGCTTGAAGTCAGCAATCTGGTACGAGAGTTCCCTGCTGGCGATAGCACCATACAAATTTTAAAAAATATTGATCTGACGATTTACGAAGGCGAACTGGTGGCAATTGTCGGCCAGTCCGGTTCGGGTAAATCGACCCTCATGAATATTTTGGGCTGTTTGGATCGACCGACCAGCGGCAGCTATAAAGTGAGTGGGCAAGAAACCGGAAAACTTGAACCCGATGATCTGGCCAAGCTCCGCCGTGAATATTTCGGATTTATCTTTCAGCGTTATCATTTGCTCGGAGATTTATCTGCAGAAGGCAATGTGGAAGTTCCAGCAGTTTATGCAGGTGTTAATCCAGCCGAACGTAAACAGCGTGCAACAGCACTGTTAACCGAGTTGGGACTGGGCAGTAAAACCCAAAATCGGCCAAGTCAACTGTCGGGTGGTCAACAACAACGTGTCTCGATTGCCCGTGCGCTGATGAACGGCGGCGATGTAATTTTAGCCGATGAACCTACCGGTGCTCTCGATTCGCATAGCGGTGTCGAGGTGATGCGGATTTTGCGTGAACTCAATGCGGCAGGTCATACCGTGATTATTGTAACGCACGATATGCAAGTGGCCAAAAATGCCACCCGAATTATTGAGATCAGTGATGGCGAGATTATTGCTGACCGCGCCAATACTCCTGAGTCCGCCGCTACACAAAAAGCTGAACCAGATCCTGATGCTGCACCCGCCCTTGCGCACAAGCAGAGTAAAAGTCAAAGTGTGTCATCTTGGCGATCATTTTTAGATCGCTTGTCTGAAGCATTTCAGATGGCGCTGATTTCGATGAATGCACACCGCATGCGCACCTTTCTGACCATGCTCGGGATTATTATCGGTATTGCATCTGTGGTCACTGTGGTCGCGCTCGGAAACGGCTCACAGAAGCAGATTCTAGAAAATATCAGCAGTTTGGGTACCAATACCATTACGGTCTTTCAAGGTCGTGGCTTTGGTGATAATTCCAAAACCGCCAACTTTAAAACACTGCTTCCAACAGATGCCGATGCCTTGGCAACTCAACCTTATGTTACAGCAGTCTCGCCGATGGTGAGTAGCTCCAAAACTATTCGTTATCAAGAGAATGAAGCCACCGCCACCATCAATGGTGTAGGAAATGACTTTTTTGGCGTGCGTGGCTTAACCTTTAAAGATGGGCAAAGTTTTGATGCAGTCAGCGTGCGGGATCGCTCGCAAGATGTGGTAATTGATACCAATACCCAAAAGCAGTTTTTTGCAGATGGAACCAACCCGATTGGGCAAGTGATTTTACTGGGTAGCGTACCGGCTCGAATTATCGGCATTATCGAGCCGCAAAGCAGCGCAATGGGTTCAGATGATAGCCTGAACGTCTATATGCCCTACACCACTGTGATGAGCCGTATGCTGGGTCAGTCGAATGTGCGTAGCATTATCGTTCGTATTAATGATCAGTATTCCACCAGTGCTGCTGAAAATGCCATTGTGAACTTGCTTACCTTGCGACACGGTCAGCAAGATATTTTCACCATGAACAGTGACAGTATCCGTCAGACCATTGAAAAAACCACCAGCACCATGACGCTTTTGGTGTCTGCCATTGCAGTCATTTCACTGGTTGTTGGGGGAATTGGGGTTATGAATATCATGCTGGTTTCTGTGACGGAACGAACTCAAGAAATTGGGGTACGCATGGCGGTTGGTGCGCGTCAAAGCGATATTTTGCAGCAATTTTTAATTGAAGCCATTCTGGTGTGTTTAATCGGTGGTGTGCTTGGCGTATTACTATCCTTAGGATTAGGACAGCTTATCAACAAAGTTGCCGCCGGGAATTTTGCAGTGGCGTATTCAACCACCTCGATTGTTGCGGCTTTTGTTTGCTCAACCCTGATTGGTGTGGTCTTTGGTTTCTTACCCGCCAGAAATGCTGCTCAGCTCGATCCTGTTGCGGCCTTGTCTAGAGAATAAGAGGAGCTCTCATGCCATCATCTAAACTTACTACGCTGTGTGCCATGCTCGTTGCCTCCTCGACGTTGGTCGGTTGTGCTGCAATGGTGAAAACACCCTATCATGCACCCGCTGTACAAACACCTTCGAGCTTTCAATACGACAAGACCCAAGTCGCATCAAATTATGCCAATTATGCCGACCGCTGGTGGACATTATTTGGCGATACACAGCTCAATCAACTGGTCGATCAGGTGATTGCCAAAAATACTGATTTGGCTGTGGCAGGTATTACACTTCGGCAGGCTCGATTAAAAGCTGGCTTGGCTGCAGATCAGCAAGGCCCACGCGTTAATTCAAGTGTTTCGAGTAGTCAGAATATTGACGTAAACTCGGGTGATAGAAGTTCAAATGGCCTCTCGCTCAATGCCGGGGTAAGTTATGAGCTGGATTTATTTGGTAAATTGGCGCGTCAGACCGAAGCAGCCAAATGGGAAGCATTGGCCACAGCGCAAGATTTACAGGCGACTGCACAAACCCTGATTGGCACCACTACGAAGCTCTACTGGCAACTGGCTTACTTAAATGAAAGCTTAAGTACCGCACAACAAAGCTTGGCCACCTCTGAAAAACTATATAGCTTGGTGAATACCCAATACCAAGCAGGTGCTGTTTCCGGGCTGGATTTAACACAAGCCGAACAATCGGTCCAAAGTCAAAAAGCCAACTTAAGCCAGATCCAGCAAAGCTTGGTAGAAACCCGCACAGCGTTGGCTGTACTGTTACACATTCCTGTACAGCAGTTAAATATCCAAGAACCACAGCGCTTGCCTCAGGTCAATTTACCGCAAATTCAAGCGGGATTGCCTGCCAGCATTTTGTCACGACGTCCGGATTTACGTGCAGCTGAGTTGAGATTACGCGAAACCTTGGCAACTAAAGATGCTACCACGGCCAGTTATTATCCATCGATCAGTCTAACGGGAAGTTTAGGTTCAAGCAGCACATCACTCACAGAGCTGATTAAAAACCCAGTGTTGGCGCTTGGTGCGAATTTGAGTTTGCCTTTTTTACAATATAATGACATGAAGAAGAATATTGCCATTAGTCAACTCGATTATGAAAAAGCCATTATTCAGTATCGTCAGACCTTGTATCAGGCTTTTGCCGATGTTGAAAATGCACTTTCTGCCCGTACCGAGTTGAATCAGCAAGTTCAATTTCAGCAACGAAATCTCGAACTGGCAGAGAAAGCAGAACGCCTGACCGATGTGCGTTATCGTAATGGCGCGATTGCGCTTAAAAATGTATTAGATCAGCAGCAAACAACGCGAACTGCGCGCTTAAGTTTGGTCAATACCAAACAAAGCCAATACAATGCCTATGTCACGCTCATGCAGGCACTAGGTGGCTCTCCAATTCAATAATAGATCCATAAAAAAGCCACTACGGTGGCTTACTTTTCTTGATCAAAATAATTTTCTGGATAAGGATCTTTTCCTTTGAGATTTTTTCGATATTTCATAACACTCATCAGAACACGATCATCAGTTAAAAATTATTATAAAAATTCTGCTTTTTAGGAGTACCAGAACCTGGTCTTTCAGATATTTTTTCTGATAATGATAAAAAATCCTATGTGAATTGTGATAATCGAAGTGAATTTTAAGAACATATATTTCAACTATTTTAGCTACACGCTAAATATAAGTTTAATATAAAAATAGTTAAAATCTTTTAAACTATTTATGGCAATACTTCAAACTCTGATTAGCTAATACAAAGTTTCTTTTCAAGAATTCATATCTCACTTAAAATTTATACAATATGTGTAACATTATGACTTATAAAAAGATGATGAAACAAAATCTTATAATTTTTTTATTTTCAACTCTTGCTTTAAGTGCCTGTGCAAAATCGACAGAAACCTCCACTAAAGCAGCTCAGCCTTCAGCCGAATTACAGCAAAAAATTCAAAAACTCGTTGAGAAAACCAAAAAAAATATGATTTTTGTTGAGGGCGGAAGCTTTATGATGGGTGATTTTGGTCATGTCACACGTAAAGATAAATTACCCATCACTGGCCTTTATGCAGCCATGCCTTTACATAAAGTCACTCTCGATAGTTTTAGTTTAAATGCGTATAAAACCACCTTTGATGACTTTGATATTTATACTGAGGCGACTGGGCAGAAAAAAATTGCAATGGAAGAAATTTCCAAAAAGTTACGCGTTCCGAATGCACCCGCAGGTGTGAGCTGGCAACAAGCACACGATTACTGTCAATGGCTAGGCCAACAAGTGGGGATACCAATGGCACTGCCGACCGAAGCGCAATGGGAATATGCTGCCAGAAACCGTGGACAATATGTCATCTATCCAACGGATAATGGTGAATATGAACCAGGACAAAATGTATGGAGTGATGAACAACGTGATCAAGTAAGTAAGTCTTATGATTTAGATGGCGTTCCGATTCCAATTTTAGGAAAATTCAATCCTACGCCACTCGGCTTTTATGATTTAGCAACTGATAGCTATGAATGGATGTCGGATTGGTTTGATCCTCAGTATTATAAGCATTCACCAGAGAAAAACCCTCAAGGCCCAGCGACAGGGACACTCAAATCGGTTCGAAGCACTTATCAGGAGGCTGGTGTTTTAGATCTAAAAATTGGCGGTAGTGTAACAACAATTTATAGATATGGCATGGAACCTAATCCTAAATTTGATAAGGATGACAATGCTTTCAATACTATTAACCCAAATAGTGCAACCGCTGTAAGATGCGCCTCTGACTCACCTAAACCGTTTGTCTTAAATAAAAAAGTTAAATGACATGTTATAAGCGATTAAATTTGTTCATTGATAAATACAGCTAACTCTAATCACTAAACACAAAGTTTCTTTTAAAGAATTCATATCTCACTTAAAATTTATGCAATATGTGTAACGTTATGACTTATAAAAAGATGATGAAACAAAATCTTGTAATTTTTTTATTTTCAACTCTTGCCTTAAGTGCTTGTGCAAAATCGACAGAAACATCCACCAAAGCAGCTCAGCCTTCAGCCGAATTACAGCAAAAAATTCAAAAGCTCGTTGAGAAAACCAAAAAGAATATGATTTTTGTTGAGGGTGGAAGCTTTATGATGGGCGATTTTGGCCATGTCACACGTAAAGATAAATTACCCATCACTGGCCTTTATGCAGCCATGCCTCTACATAAAGTTACGCTAGATAGTTTTAGTTTAAATGCGTATAAAACTACATTTGATGACTTTGATATTTATACTGAGGCGACTGGACAGCCAAAAATCAGTACTCAAAAAGTATCAAAATTTTTCCGTCAAGAAAATTCTCCGGCAGGTGTGAGTTGGCAACAAGCACACGATTATTGCCAATGGTTAGGCCAACAAGTTGGAATACCAATGACACTGCCGACCGAAGCACAATGGGAATATGCTGCCAGAAATCGTGGACAATATGTCATCTATCCAACGGATAATGGTGAGTATGAACCGGGAAGAAATGTATGGAGTGATGAACAACGACAAAAAGTTAAAAAAACTGTTGGTGTGGATATGCCTATTCCTATTTTAGGAAGATTCCCACCTACTCCTTTAGGCTTTTATGATATGGCAACCGATGGGAATGAATGGGTGTCGGATTGGTTTGACCCTCAGTATTATAAGCATTCACCAGAGAAAAACCCTCAAGGTCCAGCGACAGGAACACTCAAATCGGTTCGAAGCACATACCAAGTAGGCGCAGCAAAGAGCTTACAAATTGGAGGTAGTGTAACGACAATTTATCGTAGTGGTGAAAATCCTGAACCCAAAGTTGATGAATCAGATAAAGATTATCTCAACCCAAATGACATGACAGCAGTCAGATGCGCATCGAACTCACCAAAACCGTTTATCTCAAATAAAGAAAGTTAAATGACATGTTATAAGCGATTAAATTTATTCATTGATAAATACAGCTAACTCTAATCACTTAACATAAAGTTTCTTTTCAAGAATTCATATCTTACTTAAAATATTATGTAATATGTATAAAGTTATGACTTATAAAAAAAGATGATGAAACAGAATCTTGTAATTCTTTTAATTTCAAGCCTTTCGCTTAGTGCATGTGCCAAATCAGATACTACTCAACAAACTTCTACACCAGTGACCGAACAAGACCTTTCTTCTGAACAAAAAAAGCAATTACAACAATTGCTTGAGAAAACCAAAAAAAATCTGATCTTTGTGAAAGGCGGAAGTTTTAAGATGGGTGACTTTGGCCCAGAACATAGTATTGATAAACTCCCATACGACAGTAATGGAGATAGTAAACCTCTGCATAAAGTCACTTTGGATGATTTTTATTTAAGTGCCACCAAAGCCACCTATGCCGATTTCGATGTTTATACCGATGTGACAGGACAACAAAAAGTAGGTAGATTCGATGAATACTCAATTAAAGAAAGGGTTCCTGAAGCTGCAGCGGGAATTAACTGGCAACAAGCACGTAATTATTGCCAATGGCTTGGTACGCAACTTAATTTAAAGATGGATTTACCGACAGAAGCACAATGGGAATATGCAGCCCGTAATCGAGGACAATATATTCTATATCCGACAGATAATGGAAAAATTGATAACGGTCGTAATGTCTGGAGTTTTGAACAAAGGAAAACATCAAATAAGAAATTTAAATCTTTGAGAGATGTCCCAGTTTTAAAACAATACCCACCAACTCCTCTGGGCTTATACGATATGATTACGGATAATTATGAGTGGATGCTGGACTGGTATGATCCCGAATACTACAGTAAATCGCCAGAGAAAAATCCTCAAGGTCCAAACACGGGAACTTTAAAAGTAGTACGAAGTTCTGCACCAGCAGATGGACAACCATTGCAAACATTTACTGGTAAAACAATGAGAAGAAATGCAATGCACCCTGTAGCAGATCCAGAACTTATAGAACACTATTCTAAATCCAAGTATTCTTTTGATTATAATAGAAAAAATTCTGTGCGCTGTGTAGCTAATAATTAATTATTAACCGTTTATCAGGTTATACCTGATAAACGGTTGGATTTAATTCATCCTGCTCAAATGGTGCTAATATTTCTAAATTTTGCGCTATCAAAGATCGCTCCTCAAAACCAACTGGCATCCTCTTTTAATGTGAAAAAATTTCACTTAGGACTAATTATTTTAGGAATAGTGAAAGGTAAATTCTGTTTCTCCGATATATATCGAAATATATCAAAAGATTGACAACCACCCAGTATCGATAGATAGTTATGCATTCAATAAAATTTCGACTAAGAATTCAATTATATTTAGATCTGTTATACCTGCAATCTTACAACAATGGTTAAGTATTTTATGAGATTTTTTCTAACTTTATCATTTATTTTTGTTACTGCATTAATTATAACATCATCCTACTTCATTAAATCAAATTTTTTTATTTTTACACATAGCAATTGGATAAAAATAAATTATTTTGAGATATTAGACTATAAAGTTTATTGTTCAAGTTCTCCATGGAGAAGAGGAATGGATAGAAGTGCTCGAGGAAATTTAAAAATAAGATACAATTACAAAAATAATATTTATGAATTTAAAAAAAATGACTTTTTAGTTTTTTATAGATTAAATTTATTTGAAGACTGTAATGAATTAAAAAACAGAAATATATCTTTGTTTAAAGAAATTAATAAAAATAATGAAGTTTATGTTTTTATTTCACCCAAAACAAAAGAAGCAAAAGTTTTAATCCTTAAAAAAGATCTATCGTTTAGAAACTCATGGATGATAAATTTTATTTTTGAAATTCAACTAATAATTATTGTAATTATCGGCCTTACAATATACTTAACCTTGAGCTCCAAAAGAAAGCCTTAAAAATATTTTAATACTTTCTTTGCTGATTCATAGCCATTACTAGTAGTTTTTCAAGCCAAAATTTAGCTTCACTATAGTCAGAATAAAAATTAGCATACATGTAAGTTAAATTATTTTTAGCTCTTGAAAAATTATTATTTTATCCTTTATTAAAAATAATAACATACTCATTTTTCATTCTTCTCAACACCAATATCCTTAAAATACGTTACTACTAAATAATTTTGAACAATTTGATTATAAAATAGCATTTAATAGTTATATCAGAATAAGTTTGCCTTTTAGTTGTACATACTATTGAGCACTCAGATCAAATCAGATCTAGAGATTTTCTCTATAAAGAGTACTCTGTTATAAGAAGACTAATTTATTGTATGATAGATTTTAGGTGCGGGCTTATTTATTTCGAAATCATATTGCTCAATAAACTTTTAAGAATATGTTTATGTAATAAAGCTGAACTATGATGGAAGCTAATTCTCTTAAGTTTAGTGAAAAATGGCAGTTTTTATCTAAAAATGAACCCCAATTTTTCTACAGCTTTTCGTTGTGCTTCTGACGCGTCAAAGCCATTTACTCCAAATAAAGAAAGTTAAATGATATTTTATAAGCGATTAAATTTGTTCATTGATAAATACAGCTAACTCTAATCACTAAACACAAAGTTTCTTTTAAAGAATTCATATCTCACTTAAAATTTATGCAATATGTGTAACGTTATGACTTATAAAAAGATGATGAAACAAAATCTTGTAATTTTTCTATTTTCAACTCTTGCTTTAAGTGCCTGTGCAAAATCGACAGAAACCTCCACTAAAGCAGCTCAGCCTTCAGCCGAATTACAACAAAAAATTCAAAAGCTCGTTGAGAAAACCAAAAAAAATATGATTTTTGTTGAGGGCGGAAGCTTTATGATGGGTGATTTTGGCCACGTCACACGTAAAGATAAATTACCCATCACTGGCCTTTATGCAGCGATGCCTTTACATAAAGTCACTCTCGATAGTTTTAGTTTAAATGCGTATAAAACCACCTTTGATGACTTTGATATTTATACTGAGGCGACTGGGCAGAAAAAAATTGCAATGGAAGAAATTTCCAAAAAGTTACGCGTTCCGAATGCACCCGCAGGTGTGAGCTGGCAACAAGCACACGATTACTGTCAATGGCTAGGCCAACAAGTGGGGATACCAATGGCACTGCCGACCGAAGCGCAATGGGAATATGCTGCCAGAAACCGTGGACAATATGTCATCTATCCAACGGATAATGGTGAATATGAACCAGGACAAAATGTATGGAGTGATGAACAAAGACGTGAATTTAGTAAATCTATACCTAATCTTCATGGAGTAAAAGTTCCAAAACTTGGTCGGTTTCCTCCGACACCTTTAGGCTTTTATGACTTAGCAACTGATAGCTATGAATGGATGTCGGATTGGTTTGATCCCCAGTATTATAAACACTCACCAGAGAAAAACCCTCAAGGTCCAGCAACAGGAACACTCAAATCGGTTCGAAGTACATATCAAGTGGCAGGTGTTTTAGATCTAAAAATTGGCGGTAGTGTAACGACAATTTATAGAAGTGGTAAGGAAGCTAATCCTCAGTTTGATAAGGATGATAGTTTGTATCAAAAAGCGAACCCCAATTTTTCTACAGCAGTCAGATGCGCCTCTAACTCGCCTAAACCATTTATCTCAAATAAAGAAAGTTAAATGACATGTTATAAGCGATTAAATTTGTTCATTGATAAATACAGCTAACTCTAATCACTTAACATAAAGTTTCTTTTCAAGAATTCATATCTCAATTAAAATTTATGCAATATGTGTAACGTTATGACTTATAAAAAGATGATGAAACAAAATCTTGTAATTTTTTTATTTTCAACTCTTGCTTTAAGTGCCTGTGCAAAATCGACAGAAACCTCCACTAAAGCAGCTCAGCCTTCAGCCGAATTACAACAAAAAATTCAAAAACTCGTTGAGAAAACAAAAAAGAATATGATTTTTGTTGAGGGCGGAAGCTTTATGATGGGTGATTTTGGTCACGTCACACGTAAAGATAAATTACCCATCACTGGCCTTTATGCAGCGATGCCTCTACATAAAGTTACGCTAGATAGTTTTAGTTTAAATGCGTATAAAACCACCTTTGATGAGTTTGACATTTATACTGAAGCGACTGGGCAGAAAAAAATTGCAATGGAAGAAATTTCCAAAAAGTTACGCGTTCCGAATGCACCCGCAGGTGTGAGCTGGAAACAAGCACACGATTATTGCCAATGGCTAGGCCAACAAGTTGGAATACCTATGACCCTACCAACCGAAGCGCAATGGGAATATGCTGCCAGAAACCGTGGACAATATGTCATCTATCCAACGGATAATGGTGAATATGAACCAGGACAAAATGTATGGAGTGATGAACAACGTGATCAAGTAAGTAAGTCTTATGATTTAGATGGCGTTCCGATTCCAATTTTAGGAAAATTCAATCCTACGCCACTCGGCTTTTATGATTTAGCAACTGATAGCTATGAATGGATGTCGGATTGGTTTGATCCTCAGTATTATAAGCATTCACCAGAAAAAAACCCTCAAGGCCCAGCAACAGGGACACTCAAATCGGTTCGAAGCACATATCAAGTGGGCGCTGCAAAAAGCTTGCAAATTGGAGGTAGCGTAACGACAATTTATAGAAGTGGCAAGGATACCAATCCTCAGTTTGATAAGGACGATAATTTATATCAAATTGTTAATCCTAATTTTTCTACAGCTGTTCGTTGTGCCTCTAACGCGTCAAAACCATTTGCCCAAACTAAATAGTCATTACATAGACATGGTTGGAATTAAGCCATCCATGTCTGATCCTGTGTGATTTCGTATTTATCTGAATCGATTTGATCGATCGGTGTAGGTGCTTGCGCCAAAAATATATCAGATTGTATCAACCCTTGAGCAAGCTGTAATTTTTTAAACTCTTGGCTATCAAAATTAGCAATCATATAGTCTTTAGGATAGGCCAATATGCGCTCTCCGCGCATTTTAATATATTCATCAATATATTTATTACCTGAATGATAATCTTTCGGAAAATTATGATCTTGATTAATCAAAATTTTGATTTTTTTCAGATCAGCTAGAGGCAGCACTCCACCTTTACGTCCTAAATTTAGAAAATCTAATAACTCACTTTCATTTTCTGAAATACTTTGAGTTGATATTTCACCATCAGGATGCATATGTTGAAGCGTATTGGCCCAGTGACTCACAACTGTCACGCTTTTAAATAAATTCAACACAGCTTCTTTATGTTCAGGAAAATCATATTCCTTATCTGTGCCCAATATCCACCAGCCTTCAGATTCAGATGGATCATTTATTCGAGTAAGTAATCCATGCCGCGTAATGTGATATAGAAAACACCCTCTACTCTCAGGAGTTAAATATTTTAACCATTGACCTTTAGTATTGATTTTACGACATATAGCAATACGCTGCTCTGCTATATTCATTTTTGATTTGAACTTTTGAAATTCAAAATTTATCAACTCAATTTTGTTAATAAAGTTATTATTCTTTTCAAATGGCAAAAGCATACTAATTTTATGTAATAAAATAAAGTCTTTATGCAACATATAAACTAGTTTTTTAAAAGATACATAGGTCAGTTGATAAGCAACAAATTTGATTAGTTGATCTATCTTATTTAAATCAACTGTAAACTCCAATGCTCCTTTTCCACCCACACCATAACAAGCTGCTATACTCGCTTTAAATCTAAAAGCACCATTATCGTAATACAAACTAAAATCTGCACTTCCACCTACACCTGCACTCAAACCTAGAGTAGGAGAAATTTTTGCCAAGTCAGAAAAGTCTTTTGGCTTTTCAGGATCTAGCCACTGTAATCCACCAAAAGGAGTGATATTTGCTTGCATTCCTGCAAAAGCATTAATTCCTGCATTAAACTTATTATCCTCATTAACTTGATCATCCATACCACCTTTTTTAATATCTAATATGGCTCGCTTAGATGAATTTAGACTATTGGCCAAAGTTGCCTTAGGATCACGTCTTATACTGCTAAGCATCTGCTTACCAGAATTATTATCAATTGTGACAGCAAAAGCTGATGATGCTGCGAACACTGCTCCAGAAAAACCATAAATTTCTGCACCACAAATAAAACGAATTGCACCTAAAGGAACATTGTCAATTTGCATCACCCAACCTTGTAAACTAGGATAAGCCCATAGCCATTTTTTCTTTCCTTCAAGAAGTACCATTTTTGCCTGTGCATAAGCTGAGCCACTCGCTTGAAGCCCTTTCGCTCCCCATTTCAAGGTGCCATCATAGCCTGTACTTGCAATCAATCTTAACCATTGTGCTTGAACATCCACTGTTGAAGAATCGCTTGTTTTGTAACTCTCAACTAACTCTGTTGCTGTAATTCCAAAAATTTTAGGGTCTGGAACAAGCGTAATCGATTTTTCACCTTTGGTTTTATAAACTTCTGCATGAATACCCTCAACCGTTTTTGTAAAGTTTTCTTTAAACTTTTCACGATCAATCGTCATTAATGTATTGTCTTTATGCCCTGTTTTAGCTGTTTGGGTAGAAGCATTCCAAGGAACCTCATAATTCAGACGATATTCAAATTTGTTTAATCTATTATTTTTGTTTTTTATATGTTGACTTTCATTGGTGTATTTACGCATCGCGTTCATTTTTTGTCGACCATCAGAGGTGGTAAACATCTCAAATGCAATTACTTCACGAATATCAGCCTGATTTTTAAATTTCTGATTTAGAGTTTTTATTGCCTCATCTTGAGCGATCCCTAGATTTTTTTCAGCCTCTCGGATTTGTTCAGGTGTTTTTGCTTCAAGTGCCATTAATGTGTTTACTTTCTCACGCCGCTCATGCAACGTCTTCATAGCATTCGTTAAGCTACCCGAGACATCTAAAAAATCTTTAAAATCTTGAGGGCTTAATACGTAAATTTCTTTGGTAACAGGATCTACAATGATTGGAATATTTTGCTTACCAGCCAATAAAGTTGTATTTTTAATATCTGGCATAGTCACTGCTGGTGCAGTTTTGACATACTGAATCTTTAAAACTTCCTGATGTGAAAAAAAAGGCGTGATTAAATCGGTACTAACTTTAACACTACCTAAATCACCATTGTAAAATCTAAACTTTACTGCTTCATTTGAGTAATACAATTGTGTTAAACCAGCTTTTTCAGTCTTTAAACCCTTTAATTCTTTATTATTTTCTTTAATAATATTACCACTAGCATCTAACACATCATAATTTAAACGTGTTTTAAAAGTACGTTTCAAGTGATCTCTCAGGTCAACTATGATATATGGTCTTAATCTTAATGTTGTAACTTTAATCTTTTTTTCTGGAACTAAGATATTTGCGTTCTTTTGATTTTTATTCTTAAAAATCTCATCTAAATTGATTTTTTTATTCTGTAAATCATTAATACTATCCAACACATTATTATTGATCAAAATATCTGAAGCTTTATGATTAAATAGTTCTGGAAAAATATAACCACCTTTTCCATTATTATGCTTTGGATTGAAAATTTTTACTTGTATAGAAGTTAAACCCTTAACTTCAAATACAGCTGTTTCTCCAACTGACGATGTACTACCTTTAGATAAAATTTTACCTTGAGCTGTAATAACATATGCAGTATTGGCCAATGGTTTACTTCCATTTTCACCAAGTAATAATTTTAATTTGTATTGTGCTTTATTCGTCATAGAACTGCCTAAACTTAGTTGAGTTGACTAATGTGATATCCATCATGATCTTCATCATCAATTAAGATATTTACTTTTTGAGGTCCAGAAGTTTTGACGCTCTCAGTTTCCCCCAACCCATTCGTTTTCCCTTTTTTTACACTTCCATCCGCAAGATACATTACATAATGCTTATCTTTTAAAGGTTTACCTTGCGTATCAGTCACTCGATAAGTTAAATAACAAGGCGAATCATTAAAACTCATTTCAGGAACAGTAACTTTCTCCCCACCCTCAAATATATGCTGTCCCGCCTTCACCTCAAATTTTCCACCAGTAGTTGAAAAAACACCCGAATCATTTAGTTTAAGCTGCGAACCATTTACGGTTAAATTTATTTCTTTCGGGCTGGTGATATACACCGCCTCCTCCGTGGAAATAATCTGAATATCCTTCCGTGCAATCAGATCCGCACCATCTCCTTGTGCCTGTAACTCGATCTTACCCTTTCCAGCATACAGGCGTGCTCCTTGCTGTGCTGCAAATAAACTGATCTTGTCACTGGCGTGTGCAATCAGACTTTTTTGCGTGCTGAAGTTCAGGCTTTCTCCTGCATGCTGGCTCAGTTGCCCGTCTGCACTCAGGTGGATATCTTGATTACTGCTCATGGCGATGCTGCTAGGTGCACTTAAGATCATCAGTGCTTGCTTAAATGCCGCTGCCTTGTTCTGGTCTTGTTGTTCGATTTGTTCCAAGAACTGTTTGAGGTTGTCTAATACTTCAAGCGGGTCAGTCTGCTGATTCTTGGCCACTTCACTTAAGGCTTTGGCATTGTTCAGGCTGCTTTCAAGCTGCTGGCTGGCCTCTTTCGCATCTAGGTGCTGGCCCTGTGCCTGCTCTTGTTTGTGGGTGCTGAGGTGTAGCCCTTCACCTGCCCGTACGGCTCCCCACTGGTCGGTACGTAGTTCGAAACCTTCGCCTCGGCCTCCGCTTTCCAGTTGTTCTTTGGGATGGCTCAGATTACCCAGATTAAGCTGGGTCGCGCCATGGCTGCTGTGGAGCTGGCTGCTGATCTGTCCTGTGGTGTCATCAAAGCGGAGCTGGTTGTAGCCACTGCCCTGAATTTCTTCGGAGCGGATGCCACTCAGGTGTCGGGTATGCGGTAACTGTCCTTTGATGTCGAATTTGGTCGGACTTCGCTGCGCTTCGTGGATGCGTCCAAGCACAAAGGGCCGGTCGATATCGCCATCAAAGTAGTCGATCACCACAATCTCGCCGATACGGGGTAAAAAGCGGGCGCCATAGCCTTCGCCTGCCCATGGGGTCAGTACATCGACCCATGCCGAGTCGGTGTCGTTGTCGTTGCTGCCTGCGCCACCATCATGGCTGTGGTCTTCACTTCGGGTAAACAGGAACCGGACTTTGATGCGTCCCCATTCGTCCACATGTACCTGTTCGCCTTCTGGCCCTACCACTTTGGCGCGTTGCGGATGTGCCGGTGGGCGGTGTTGCTGCGGGTGGTACTCGGGTACGATTTTGATGTTGCGGCGAACCAAGGTCAGTTCGCTGTGGTGGCGTTGTTCGGGTACGCTGTAGTTGAGCTGTTGTTGTAGTTCTTTGGGCAGGTTGTTTTGATTGCTGTAGTGTTTGCCCACAATGATCATCTGGCGGTCGTCTGCGCTGTGCTGGGTCAGTTCGGGATGGCCTTCGAGCTGAAACCAGTAGCCAACCTGTGCATCGCGTACGCTTCCACGGGCGCTGAATTGTTTGCTCTGTAGATGGTGATAGGCATTGATCTGCTGGTTGAGCTGTTCCAACTGGGGATTACCAGATGCGGTG
>NZ_JAKIVI010000011.1:0-140983 GCF_023614015.1 Acinetobacter sp. ACZLY 512 | reverse complement strand
TGGTTGTGGCGTTACAACTATGAAAGACCGCATCAAGCCAATCGAGGAAAACCACCTCTGATAGCTGCTTAATCTCTACTTTTGACTTCGGTTATTTATGGGAGGATTACCGTGGAAATAATGCGTTGACTGCGGGACTTTCAGCAGGAGGAGCAGAGGCAGCGGCACCAGTATTGTCGAGTTTCTTATATGGAAAAGAGGCCAAAGACCTTACAGCAGAGCAGAAATCTACGATCAGTTCTATTGTTGGTTTGGCAGGCACAGCATTGGGCGCTACAACGGGTGATGTCGCAACTACAGTTCAGAGTGGGCAGGTTGCGCAGAATGCGGTGGAGAATAATTATTTAACAGTTAAACAAGTTCAAGCTTATAAAACGCAGATGCAATTATGCAAAGTAAAGCAAAATTGCGATCAGGTGATAGATAAATTCAGGAAACTGGCGATAAAGCAAGATGAGCAATTAGTTGCAGTTTGTTCAACTTCACCAAAAAATTGTAAGCAATATTATCAATTTATCTTAAATGATAGGCTTGCAGTCAAAAAGGCGATTGGTGATGCCGGAAAATTTATTCCGGCATTCGATGAAAGTGTTTTATGGTCTCAACAAAATACGGCTGAAGGTATTGTTTCAAATACTGAATTTGCAAAACAGTTACAAAAAAGATGTGGGCTAGATGAGCAGACTGCAAAGTTAACAGCTAGTGCCGTAATGAGTGCAATTACAGGAGTAAAGGCTAAACAAATATCGGGAAATGCTTCAAAAAATGAAATTACCCAAAATGGATATTCTTTTAAGAAAGGAATTGATTTAGATTTAAAAGGAAAAAATTATTCAACTAAAGATGCTCTCAACATTGCTTTTGAAAAAACAGGAGTACCTAAAAATGAATTTACTGTTACAAAATGGGCCGTAGATCAAAATGGTAAAAGTTTTCCTGCTGAATACAGGGTATTATCAGGCAGTAATAGAGGTGCGGAAGTTAGTGTAGATTTGGGTCATACTTCTAGCGGAACTCCAGGTGCTCCACATGTAGGGTGGCAGACTCCAGGTAAGAAAAATACGGTCGGCCATATTTTCTTGGATAATGTTAACGTAAATAGATCAAAATCAAAGGATTAATTAGGTGTTGAATAATATGACTTTCTTTATAGATGATTTTATTGAAGTAACTGAAAAAAATGATATTCATTTTTATACACTATCACAAGAAGAAAGCAAGCATATTTTTCGGAGAGTATTTGATAAGTTTTTTTCAAATAAATTATCTATGGAAAAACCTCTTGAAATTCCTCTTTGGCAATTCTTAAATAAAGAAAATTCAATAGGAGTGCATTTGCCGAATGCTGCTGGACATAGAGAGCTATTTTTAAATCAATTACCGAATATAAAAAATGTATATTTCTTATTTGATTTAGAGTTTTCTAATAAAATATTAAAGTTCAAACTTTTAAGTGATTTGGTAATTGTTTTAGAGGATTCATATAACTTTAATTTCTATATATTTGATGAGTCATTTAATTTTTTATTATCATGGAATAAAGATGAAACATTATTTGGTTCGGGTGATGCAAAAGAATTTGTATTAAAGGTTAAGGAATCATGGAATCTATGAAAGATTAAGACATATAGGCTTTATTACACAAATCTGTTCTTAAAGGCTTCTTCAGCAATATAATTTCTAGATGAAGAAGCCTACACTCAAATCTACCGTACAACCTGATCCTAGCCAAAATAATGGACAATGCATCCCTATCAAGCCAAACGGGAAAATTACAAAAACTTAGGCCTGCTGATCGATACAGTGGCCTCAGGCTTATCCGCTCCGACAAGTTCAGGTCTAGGAATAGCAACCGCGACACTCAGCCCAGCGGCAAGTTATAAGATTGGTCAATATTTCAAAGAACAAGTGAATAATAATCCAAATGGACAACTGACGAATGGTCAAGAAGCGGCACATATTCTAGCGCATACGGTACTTGGAGCAGCAGTTACGGCGGCTGGTGGAAATAATGCGTTGACTGCGGGACTTTCAGCAGGAGGAGCAGAGGCAGCGGCACCAGTATTGTCGAGTTTCTTATATGGAAAAGAAGCCAACGGTACTTGGCGCAGCAGTTGCGGCGGCTGGTGGAAATAATGCGTTGACTGCGGGACTTTCAGCAGGAGGAGCAGAGGCAGCGGCACCAGTACTATCGAGTTTCTTATATGGAAAAGAGGCCAAAGACCTTACAGCAGAGCAGAAATCTACGATCAGTTCTATTGTTGGTTTGGCAGGCACAGCATTGGGCGCTACAACGGGTGATGTCGCAACTACAGTACAAAGTGGGCAGATAGCGCAGAATGCGGTGGAGATTAATTTCTTATCCGTTAAAGAAGCTGCCAGAAAGAATGCATTAATTTACAATTTATAGGCGCTGTTTGCATTGAAATGATGTATGTGAATCACACAGATGTATGTACAAGCACTTTCCTAAATAAGGAAGTTAGCTAACAACTATAACCAAAATGCCTTTCAAAAATTTGCTTAAAGTACTGTGCGCTACTGTAACCAATCTGATTGGCTACATTTTCTACTGAAACACCTTCTTTTAATAAGATTTGAGCATGTTTCATCCGAATTTCTAATAAGTAATGACCAATTGTCTTTCCTGTATATTCTTTAAAAAGGCGTTTTAAATCACATTCGTTTATACCAACCCACTTAGCTAAAGTTCGAATCGTAATTTTTTGTTCAAATTCTGATTCTAAAATTGCAATGCTTTTATGAATGGGAGCAGGAATTTGATTTGACTTACTATGTTCATCTAATAGCATGCTCATTAGTTCTAAAGCTGCACCTTCTAAATGTAATAAATCGATAGATGACTGTGCAGGGGGAAGATTTAATAAATAATGTGCCTGATGGAGTATATGTTTATTTGGAATATTGATAGTTTTAAGTGCAGGATTAGAATCTGTTAAGAAAAATTTTGCTATTTCATGATGCTGAAAATTGGCTTGCATAATTTCTAGGAAAGTTTCACTAAAATCTAGTGTAATTAAAGCCATTTTTTTGTGTTCTTGGAGGTAGATGGTCTGTAAACCTAGACTTCCTTTTCTCAAAATAATCATGGGCGAACGAATTTGATATTCATGATTACTATAATAATTTTTAATATGATGTGTGCCTGAAAGAAGAAGCGTGATTCCGTAAGAGTTAGTGGTCGTTTCAGCACTCATTTGTAATGGATGATCAATGCAATATTTACCTTTACCAACACAGAGTTTTCCAAAATCATAAATTTCACTGTAACCATCACCATTTGAAGGATTAAATTGATTCAGATGGTGATTAGGAAGAGATGAACACATATCTAAAAATATATCACCAACTTGTTTTAGTACTGCTTTGTGTGAATCAATATAAATAGACATTCTAAAAGTCCATGTTAAATACAAACAAGAATCATTTTCATTTCAGTCATCATAAAAGTCAATAGCATTTTGTTGTTTTAAAAGCCTTTTTTATCATAAGTGAATCATCAAACTATTCATATATATAGAAAAAATAAGTTTTTTAACCATTAGACTGAAATCCCATATTCTAAAATTAAGCAAAACTTACATTGCTAAACTTTAAGATAATTCTTTTAAAATCAAAATCTTTCCCATAACTATATAAAAAATATCGGATTCTTAGTTTTAAATAATAATGATTATTAATATCATTTGTGCCAAGCCGATTCGTGTAGAAAATTTTAGTGATAGTTCAACTAAAACTACATACGTGTTAGAGCAAAGGAGGCTTTATGAATGATATGAGTTTATCAATTAATTATGCGTTTGAACCTATACAAAACTGCAAATCATCTTGTTTTTTAACAAAAAATTATCAAATTTATACATCTGAACTTATCGAAACAGTTCGATTGGCCGCAGAGAATCAGGAAAAACTCTTAACGACTATTGAAGATATATTTACTCGGTTATCTGAGGATAAAGCAAAAAATCCAGTCTTAGTGGGTGCGATTCCATTTGATACAACACAGCCGTCTACACTCAATATTTATCGTCAACATAAGAAACAAAATACTGAGTCTGTCAAACATTTTATAAAACATCAGAAATGTCATTCATTGACTTTGAGTAGCCAGCAACGACTGGTTGCAAGAGAACATTTTGCAAAGAACATAGATGAAGCTTTACAACAATTTGAGAAAAATAATCTAGAAAAAATTGTGTTGTCTCAGGCAGTCGATTTTGAGCTCAAACATCCACAAAATCCCTATATTTTAGTTCAAACTCTTGCGCAAAAAAATGCGCATGCATTTAGTTTTGTAATTCCGGTTGAGGATAATGCATATCTTTTGGGAGCAAGTCCTGAACTGCTGATTTTTAAACAAGATCAGGTGGTAAGAAGCAATCCTTTAGCGGGTTCACGTCCTTTGAGTGATGATGAACACATCAATCAAGTAAGAATCCATGATCTTTGTGCATCATCAAAAGATCTCTACGAGCATCAAGTCGTTGTCGATAGCGTATGCAAGCACTTAAAACCATTTTGTCAGCATTTAAACATTTCAGAAAAACCTGAGATTTTAAAAACCACAACGATGATGCATTTGTCTACGGTATTTGAAGGTCAATTGAAATCAAAGAAGACTAATGCGCTAGAACTGGCTTTATCTCTTCATCCAACCCCTGCAATTTGCGGTGCTCCAACTCAGTTAGCCAAAGACTTTATTTTAAAACATGAAG
This sequence comes from Acinetobacter sp. ACZLY 512, assembly GCF_023614015.1. Taxonomy (NCBI): domain Bacteria; kingdom Pseudomonadati; phylum Pseudomonadota; class Gammaproteobacteria; order Moraxellales; family Moraxellaceae; genus Acinetobacter; species Acinetobacter sp. ACZLY 512. Next base: position 136,247 of record NZ_JAKIVI010000011.1, on the reverse strand, counting down.
GTTATGACCGACATTATTTTGCTGGTCTGGTTGGCTGGATGGATGCGAATGGTAACGGGGAATGGGTGGTGACCATTCGTTGCGGACTTTTGACACAAAGTCATCTTCGATTATACGCAGGTGCAGGGATTGTTAAAGGTTCAGAGGCCGAACTTGAGTGGAACGAAACAGAAGCGAAAATGCAAACCTTACTCAAAACCTTGAATGCAACTTGTGAAACTTGATGATGTCTAACACAGGTTCACAGCTTAGCTTATACCGGCAGATTAGCTCTTAAAGACAAACCTTATAACTGACACATGATATAGAGATATCACTATGGCAATTCCAAAAATCCAAAGTTATCCGCTTCCGTTCAAACAAGATTATCCCGCTGCTAAAGTGAAATGGAAAATTGAAAAAAAACGCACAGCCTTACTGATTCACGATATGCAGGATTATTTTATTAATTTTTATGGTGAAGATTCTTTGTTGATACAGGATGTGATCAACAATATTGTTCGATTGAAAACATGGTGTAAGGAAAATCATATTCCTGTGTTTTATACCGCACAACCTGCAGAGCAAAAAGATGAAGATCGTGCCTTGCTGAATGATATGTGGGGACCTGGTTTAACAGCTTATCCTGAACAAGCTGAAATTGTCAAAAAATTATCACCAACACTACAAGATCAGGTGTTAACTAAATGGCGTTATAGTGCATTTTATCGTTCTGATCTTCACAAGACCATGAAAGAAAAAGAAAAAGATCAGCTGATTATTTGTGGTGTATATGCTCATATTGGTGTGCTTCAAACTGCTGCTGATGCATTTATGAACGGTATACAACCTTTTGTAGTGGGAGATTCAGTTGCTGACTTTAGTTTGAAAGATCATTTGTTTGCTTTGCAATACGTAAACCGCAATTTAGGTGTCGTTGAAGATGCTCAAAGTGTGATTGCTTCATAAATTTCAAAATGAATCATCATTTGGATAAGGAATCATCATGATACAAGCACAAGCATCGCGCCACGCTGATACTCGGAAAATTGCATGGGTGACTGGGGTCAATCAGGGTATAGGTGCAGAAATTATGCAACAACTGATTGCTCAAAATATTTATGTGGTGGGTTTTGATCTTTACACCAATAACATCGTCGAGAACGATCGTTATGAGGTTTACCAGTGTGATGTACGTAATTCATCACAAATTTCAGATCTTTGTCAAAAACTACTCAAAACTTCAGTGCCAGATTATTTCATCAATGCAGCAGGCATTTTGCATTTGGGTAGTCACGACATTTTGTCGATTGAAGCTTGGCAACAAACTTTTGAAGTAAATACGTTTGCACCATTTTATTTCTTAAAACATTTAAGTCCGCATTTTCGTGTCAAACGTACAGGCAGTATTGTCATGGTGTCATCCAATTCAGCACATGCGTCACGAATCAATATGGCGGCTTATGGCGCATCAAAAGCCGCGCTCAGCAGTTTTAGTAAAACGGTTGGTTTAGAACTGGCTGAATATGGCGTACGTGTCAATATTGTTTCACCTGGTTCAACTGCAACGCCTATGCTCCATCAACTTTGGAAAGATGAATCAGGTAAACAGCAAACGATTCATGGCATTTTAACGCAGTACAAAGTGGGTATTCCTTTAAAAAAAATAGCACTGACCGAAGATATTGCCAACGCCGTGATGTTCCTAATTAGCGATCAAGCTTCACACATTACTATGCATGATCTGGTGATTGATGGTGGCGCCACTTTAGGTCAGTAGAGGAAGAATGTTAATGCAATTACAGCAAGAGATTACCGCGCAGATTTATCATATCCTTCAAGTAGCTGGTAATCAGATTGAGCCTAATGACAATCTGATTGAACATGGTTTGCATTCATTGGCGATTATGCAGTTGGTTGATCATTTTGAGAATAAATACAACACCTCATTGTCTTATGCCGATTTTGCAATGTCACCAACAGTAAAGGATTGGCATCGATTAATTCAGAATACACAGCTGAGCACAGTAGATTCAGACTTAGAGGGAGCAACGAAAAAGCCCCCGAGATTATCAAATTGGGTGCAACAGTTACCTACAAATGCAGTGCCATTATCAGATATGCAATATGCCTATTGGGCAGGGCGTGAGACCGAAGGTGTATCGGCACATCTATATATGGAATTTGAGGGAAAAGATTTAGATATTCCTCAATTGCAATTTGCCTTTGAGCAGTTAATACAGCGTCATCCCATGCTAAGTGTTTCCATCCGTGAAGGGCAGCAAAGTATTCAGTCGATTAAGCATCATCAGATTCATATTGAAGATCTGACTCAATTGAATTCTGAAGACATTCAGACACATTTAAAAGTAAAACGTGAGTGTTTAAGCCATCAACAATTAAACATAGCACAAGGGCATGTGCTGGATGTGCAGTTAAGTCTTTTGCCAGAAAAACGTCATATTTTACACTTTGATTTGGACATGGCTGCAATTGATCCACAAAGCTTTTTGATTGTCATAAATGACTTAACTGCTTTGTATCTAGGTGAAAAACGTGCAGATTTAAACTTAGATGGTGTTGACTATTTCAACTACTTAAACCAGCGTCGAGATGATCTGGATTTGAAAGCTCAAATTCAGCAAGATCAACAATGGTGGCAGTCACAATTAGATGTAATTTCACCTGCACCACAATTACCTATGGTCGCTGAAGGCCTAAGAGTAGATCAACATCATTTTGAACGTTTAATTCATATTTTTAATACGGATGAACGTTCCCAATTGCAAAGTTTGGCACAAATGCAGGGGGTTTCTTTACGCAGTGTATGTTTGACTCTATTTGCCTTGAGTGTTGCAAATTGGTCATCTACACCTGAGTTTCGTTTGAACTTACCGGCCTTTATTCGTGAGTCTGATTCGCAAAATATTAATCAGGTGGTGGGTGATTTCACGCAGATCAGTTTGTTAAGTGTAAAGTTCAATGGTCATGAAAGTTTACTGGATGCTGCCAAACGGATTGAACGCGATGTCGAGCAAATTTATGAGCACTACCGTTATGGAGGGATTCATGTACTGCGTGACTTATCAAAACATCGCCAACAGCCAGAAACTTCTCCGATTGTATTTACATCTGCTTTAGATGAAGGCGAAATATTCTCGAAACAATTGCAAAGTACATTAGGTCGACCTATATGGTGTATTTCCCAAGGTCCAAAAGTTGACTTGGACGTACAGCTTACCTATTTCAACCAGGGCTTAGCCATCAACTGGGATATTCGTACCCATGCGTTTAAACCGAATGTCATTCAAGCTATGTTCGATCATTATATTCAGTTGATACAGCATATATTGACTATGGGCAGTCCTGCATTTGCACAAACTTTAAATACATTATCTCAACACACATCACAGTTAATTTGGTCGAAAAGACAGCAAAAAAGTCAAGTCAAAGCACCTTTAACTAAGCGGATCTTAGCAAAATTCCCGCAAGCGCATGTTCATACACCATATCGTATCTTAAACGCTCTGGAGATGGATTGCCCAGCTTGGGTCTTGGGTCGATTATTCTTGAATCTTGGTAATCTGAATTCCAATCCTAAGTCTCCATCAGATCAATCCGAATGGGTTGATATAGGTATTCAAGCCTATACTGATGATCAAGGACAGTTACACTTATTTGAGCAGTCGCATCAGCTTGTTTTAAAAAATGGTCAATGTATTGAGGTACAAAACATTGAAGCAGAAATTTTAAACATTCCTTTTGTACAACAAGTCAAACTATATGCAGTTGAAAAACAGGATAGATCTGTCATCGTGGCTGTCTTAAGGCTTCAACAACAGCTGTCATCCTCAGATTTAAACGCAGCTTATAAGCGTGTCTTACCACAGTATTTAATACCTGAGCAGAACTATGTGGTGAATAATCTTCAGCCTTTTACTGCCTATCTATCGGCTGAGAGTCTTCAACACTTTATTGCAACACATATATCAATAGAAAACACAGAGTCGCAACCAGTACAGAGCACAGCGATTGAACATGTGGTGACTTTTATCATGGCGAAGATTATTGGTTTGCCAGAGCAACATACCCATGGTGATTTGGACTTCTTTGATGAAGGAGGTGATTCTTTATTAGCTACGCATTTGGTGGCAGCTTTGAATCAATATTTCATCAATGCCGAAATAAGTGTGGTTGATATTTTCACACAGCGTAATGTAACCAATATCTGCAAGTTAATTGAACAAAAACTGCCCGACACTGCGCAGCGTATTGCTGAAGTGTTTATGCAAGTCATCGAGGGGAAATAAAACAATGAATCCAAAATCATTAACCCCAATGCAAAAAGCCTATCTATTAGGAAAAAGTAAAATGTTCCCGCTGAGTCAATCTTCAATGCATGACTTTCGAGAGTTTAAAGGACAAATGGATGCTAAAACTTTGGCACAGCGTATGTCCCAACTCATTGAGTTATATCCTGCATTACGTACTGTCATTGATGAAACACAACTGGTTCAGCGGGTTGAGAGCAATATTGATGTGATGCAGCATCTGAAAATTTATGATTTCTCTCATTTTAATTTGACACAAGCGACCATTAAATTGGAAATGTTACGAGAGGAATATCGCCATTTTTCTCATGATTTGAGTACATCACCTTGGCAAATTGCATTGATTCAATTGCCAGAATCTGCTGAAACATCTTCAGTGGTTCTGACCAGTTTTGACGGTTTGATTATAGATGGTTATTCAATTTCAGTCCTTTTAGATCAACTCTTTAATCTCAATAACGACTTAAGTCTTTTGTCAAATAATGCAGATCAAGATTCCGGTCAGTCAGACTGCAGTTTTTTTGAAGCTTCGGAAAAAGATCGCCAATTCTGGCATGAGAAATTGGCACAAATCGAAGAAGTCACTCAGTTACCTTGGGTGAATAGCTTAGACAGTATCTCTAAGCTGATTTATTCGCGTCGAACAGTTGTCATTGAAAAAGCGCAGTTTGATGCGCTCTCTAAACTTGCTGCACAATATAAAGTCTTTCCAAATGCATTACTGACCACACTCATTTTAGAGGTGATTTCACGATGGACTGAAGAGCAGAAACTGCTGATTTCAATGCCAGTTTCTAATTCAGCTTTACATAAAAAAGTAGGAAATAGCTCTTCCTTTATTGTGCTGGATTATCAATACCATTATGAGATCAGCTTTGTTGATCAGATTAAAGCAACGCAAAAGCAAATTCTGGAGTCCATGGCCCATACCTCATATTCGGGTATTGAGCTTTCTAAATTTCTGATAAAAAACTTGCAAGAATCGATTGTATTGCCTGTGGCTTTGACGAATGGTTTGTCTTGGGTAAAACCGTCTAAGTCGTCGCTACTGCGCTATGTTGGAGGACAGACCCAAACCCCGCAATTGGCTTTAGATATTCGTCTTTCATTTTCTGAAAGTTCAGATTTAGTGATTGATCTTGATTTTATTGAACAGGCTTTAAGCCCAACCATGATTCAAAATATAGCGGATACTTTGTTAAAAAAAATCAACGATTTAAGTCATATAAAAACAGAATTAGAGCAACCGAAACGTGTCTCAAATGTCGTAACATTAGACGATGATGCTGATGTAACAGATGATTATGAACATATTGAGGTAATGGATTATCTAGCCAACATTCAGCGTCATTTGTTTGAAGAGATTCCAGACAAAACAGCGCTCATTTATGAAGGGCAATCCATTTCTTATGCTGAACTCGGTGCCAATGTCGTTAAAGTTCGTCGTGCTTTAGATTTGGCACAAATTGGTCAGAATCAAGTCGTCGCAATCTGCTTACGCAAAAGTCCAGAACATATCTATAGCATTTTGGCTTGTGCCTTGTCGGGTATTATTTGGTTGCCTGTAGATATGGACTCTCCACAATTCAGACAGCAATACATCATATCCAACAGTCGTGCAGACTTAGCGATTTCGACTGCACCAATTGACGGTTTACTGACTTTAAATATCGATCAAATTTTAAAAAGTTCAACACACGGATCATTATACTCAGGCAGTGCAGAATCGGTATTTGAATCTGAAATCATCTGGCAACATCGTCATGATGCATCGCCCGCGTATTATCTATATACCTCAGGCAGTACAGGCACGCCGAAATGTGTGGTACTGAATAATCGAGCCACAGCACATGTGCTGCAAGAAACTATCGAGTTTTGGTGTATCAATCAGAATGACATTCATTTGGCAGCAACACCATTCCACCATGACATGTCGATTTTTGATTTGATGGCGCCACTTTCTGTCGGCGGTACGTTGGTTGTCCCAACTTTGGAAGAAGCCAAAAGTGCAGTGGCTTGGGCGCAGTTGATTGAACGTTATCAGGTCTCGATCTGGTGTACCGTACCTGCGATGGCTGACATGTTATTGACCTCTGCGGATCCAAAACAATTACAAAGCATTCGCTTGATTAACCAAGGCGGTGATTATGTCAAACCTTCCGTGATAAAAAAGTTACGTGAAATTTTACCAAATGCTCGTCTAATTTCGATTGGTGGCCCTACAGAAACTACCATTTGGAGTATCTGGCATGAAATTACTCCTGAAGATATTAATGTGATTCCTTATGGTAAGGAAATGAAGCATAACCGTTATTACATTTTGAATCCTTGGGGTGAATTCTGCCCACCAGGAGTAGTAGGACAGCTTTATATGTCAGGCATTAATCTTGCCAATGGATATTTGCTCGATGGCAAGATCACTCAGAAGGATTTTGTGCTTCTTACTCTACCCAATGGTGAAGTGCATCGTGTCTTTCGTATGAGTGATAAAGGTTATCTACGTGAAGATGGCAATATTATTTTTGCCGGTCGTGATGAAGGTTATTTAAAAGTTCGTGGAGTGCGAATTGCTGCATCAGAAGTGGAAAATGCCATATTGAAACATCCACGGATCAGCGATTGCGTGGTCACCGTTTGTTCCAATCCTATCTATGAAGGCAATGAATTGGTGGCAATTTATACGATTCGAGATACACATCAACATGATGCTGGTTTAAATGCGATACGACCATCTGAACTACGTCAGTTCTTACAAGATTATGTGCCGAATTCACATATTCCATCTCGTTGGCTGCCTTTAGCGCAATTTCCAATTACCCGTAATGGCAAAATCGACCGCAAAACCTTAAAGCAAACTGCGCAAGATTTTCTTTATCAAAGCTATGCACAAGCTTCATCGAAACAAACTGTCATGCCATCAGACTCATCATTAAATCAGCAACAGGGAGATACTCAAAAGTCCAGTCACCATGCGATAGGTGTAAGCTTGGCTGAGGGTCAAACTTCGATTGCCCAAGATGTTATCAAACATTTGCAAAGTTCGTTAAACACATCAAATGATTTATCAGATGTATTGCTCGACACTGAAATTTTGGCTCTCGGTCTGACGTCAGGGTATTTAAGTCGTTTAGCCAAACATTTTTCTCAAGAATTCAATACCTCGATTCAATTTTCTGATTTAGCCAAGTGTAAAACGATTGGCGAGATCGTACATAACATCGAATCGCAGCTATATCAGAAATAAATGAGGAAATAGAACATGAGCCATCAGCACAGCATTATGAGTGATGAGTTGTTTAACATATTTGCAAGTAAGTTGCAGGATATTGGACTTTCGGATCAGTCCGAGTCATCTATGATATCTGCATTAAACCCGAGCACGATTATTAAACAAATATCTTTAGAAACCCAAGCACATCAGCAGATTTCTTTTGCAGAAGAACGTGCGTGGATGATGCATCAGCAAGACCCTTTGGCATCTTCAGGGCCATTTATTTTAGCGTTTCTTCTCACAGGTAAGATTGATATTGCACGTTTAACTCGGGCAATTGAAAAACTTTATGTTGGACAATCGAATCTAAATTTACGCTATGACTTGAACGAAGAAGGAGTATTGAGCAAATATCATGCTGAACAGGCAGATGTGAATGTGAAAATTCATGTTGTTCAGTCGGAAACAGAGGCGGTTCAATATCTCTTGTCATGGTTACAGCACCCCATTGATTTGGCAAAAGCTCCTGCAATTCAATTTAGTATTTTGCCAACAAATCATGATACGTTGATTTTAGGTATTTTAGGTCATCACATCTTATTGGATGACCTCGCTTGGCAACCGATTTTTAGACAACTTAGTTACTATTATGAATATGCTGATCAAGCTGTTGATAATGGTTCGTATGTCCCCAAGAGCAAGCCACAGCATCAAGTGAAAGATATCACTACGGTATTGCAATACTGGAAAACTATTTTTTCTACAGGCTTGATGCCAGTGCGTTGGCCAAAATTTTGTTTAGCGCCACAACTTGAAAATTCAATCATCGAATATGGCAAGAACAGTATTTATCAGTATGTGCAAAAAGCGGTACGTTGTTATAGCTATATAAATATTGGAAAAATTCAAAATCTTAGCCAGCAGGCTCAAGCATCTATTTTCCACACGGTTGTGGCGATATTTGGTAGTTATTTGAATCGCCTATTGGGTCAAAATTCGGTGGATCTTTTTGTTCCGATTGTGGAGCAATACGATGTAATTAGCTTAAGCCACATTCAAACGAGTTCGAATATTTTGCCGATCCGTGTCGCACATGATGATCAATCAAAACAATCCCAAACACCGTTGAATGAAATTCATAACATCATCAAAAATGTGCGTGATCAGATTCTGCAAGGAATATCGAATAATGTCTCGATTGAGCAGATTTTGTCGGCAACCAAAACCAAGCGTAGCGCGATTCCAAATGTGCTGATTACTCAGTTCGTCGAATCGAGCCAGTACCTCAAATTAGAGGGTGTGAAGGCTAAAACGATAGCCATTCCACCGATTCATTCAGATTATGATCTAACTTTAGCATTTCAGGTAAAAGGTGAAGAGATACACTTTGAACTAACCACTGGGGAGAAATTATCTAAAAATATCAGTGCATTACTATTGGAACAATGGCTTGATTTTATCAATGCTGATATTGCAACATGGGCAGATGGCGATGCTATTTTTGCATCAGCCACGCAGCCAAATCTAGATCGATTGGGCAAGCAAGATCTTGATCAAACCATTGAGCCCAATGTACAGACCTTACCTCACATCCATGACAAGACCGAATCTGCTCAAAATATTTATTTATCAGTCACACAATTGATTTTAGAAGAATTTAAAAGTGTGTTGATGAATCCGAATTTACAAGTAGATGACAACTTCTTTGATTTTGGCGGGCATTCTATTCTAGCTACTCGTGTGATTGGTAAAATGCAAAGCCAGCATGCTGTGCGAATTAAAATTGCCGATTTCTTTAATGCGCCAACCGCACGCGAATTGGCACAACATGCAGAGCTATTAAATACACATATTGAAGAACAGCAATCCTTCGATGAAAACCGTGAAATTGTTGCGCCTCTGACTTTATTACAAAAAGCCTTCATGAGCTTTTCGGATCAGGGACGTGATGCCATGTATAACATTCCATTTGCATTCCGTTTTTCTGAAGCAGTGGATGAGCAGGCATTTTATGCGGCATTTTTGGATATTCTAAAACGTCACCATGCCTTGCGCAGTATTTTTTTGCAGGCGGATCAGGGGGAGATTTTCCAAACGGTTATTCCCGTAACACAGTTGCATGAATATCCTTGGTTTTGGGGATCTGAACATCAAGCTGAACAAAGTGCACAAGAGATTTTGCGTGCAGAAGCCAATCATTCCTTTAATTTGATGCAAGAGTTTCCAATTCGTGTTCGTTTTATGAAAGATGGACAGGGACAGCATATTTTATCGATGTTGTTGTATCACATTGCTATGGATGAATGGTCTTCGGACATCTTAATGCGTGAGTTGATTCAAGCCTATCGCAGTCGTATAGCGGGTCAGACTCCTATCTGGGAAAAGGTACCACGTCAGTTTCATGAATATGCGATGGCCCAAGAGGATTCTACCTTGCAAGCACATATTCAGTATTGGGTTGATACAATTGGGAAAATCAAGAAACAACCACCTTTATTACCTGCTTATGCCACAGATACAGAGCAACATAATCAGCGTGATAAAGAAGATGTTGCGGGTGCAGCGATAGAGTTTGGATTTACGGCTTCACAAGTTGAGCAATTGAATGGATTGGCGCGAGAGTATCGATCTTCTCTCTTTTATGTAGTCTATGCCGCAATCGTATTAGCAACCCATTATTTAGGTGCTGGAAAAAAGATATTAACAGGGACTTCCGTAGCTTGTCGTCAAGATCCACTGTATCAGGACACCATGGGTTATTTCACTAATGTAGTGATGCATTACACCCTATTGAATGAAACTTTAACGATTAAAGACTTAGTACAGCAGGTTCAAAACAATATCTTCAAAGCACAAGAACATGCTGATATTCCATTTGCGATTGTCGAAGACCATATTCGTGCTGAAGGTGAGGAATGGACTGAAAGTCCATACGAAGTGTATGTACAACTTCATGCCCCAAATGCTTTAACGGGTGCATTTCAGCTCGATTCCGAGCATGAAATTCGGTTTAAGCTGATTGAACCTGAACGCGATACCGCCAAATTTGGTTTGCATTTTGAAGTCTACGAAGAACCAAGCTCTGAGCATGAACGCTTACGTGTTGTCATTAACTACCGCATCAATCGCTATAACCAAACACAAATTCAACTGATTCGACAGATTGCCGAGCAGGTCTTAACCCATTTCATCGACATTAATACACAGTCAGATAAATCGAAGCCTGTTGATGTTAGAGATATACGTCGTCAATTGAGCAGCATTCAATTTCCAGCAATGGCGATTTAAAGGATTTAGTCATGTTTATAGAACAAGATATTCAACAAGGTTTTGTGCCTTTTCCAGAGTCGAGAGCCAAGCAATACCAAGAGGATGGATGCTGGAAATCGCAGACACATTTTCAACTACTGGTAAGTTTAAAAGATCGTTTTCCAGAGCGTGTAGCTGCGATTCAGGACCATAAACAACTTACCTATCAGCAGATGTATGACTATGCCATTCATTATGGAAGTTATTTAAAACAGCAAGGTATTCGGGAAACAGATTTTGTCTTATTGCAATCTCCTAATGTGATTGAAGTTTTTATTATCATTTTTGGTTTATATGCAATAGGGGCTAGACCGGTATTTTGTCTGCATGGCCATGGTTCATATGAAATTGAAAATATTGCAAGACAAAGTCGTGCAGCAGGTTTTATCAAACTCTGTGCATCTGCCCATGAAGCTACAGCAACAGAAGTCTGTGAAGAATTTTCTACACCCAATTTTAAATTGTGGTTTCGAGAAAATATTGTGAGTCAATCAAGCATTAAAGCTTCATTACCACAGTTACAAAGTATTGAACCTGACTTCAACCTGCAAGCACTGAGTGAATCTGAAGATATTGCTTTTTTACAACTTTCAGGTGGAACCACAGGTTTACCCAAACTGATTCCACGCACTCATGCTGACTACATTTATTCAATTGAAAAAAGTATAGAAGTTACAGGGCTGACTCAGGACACTAAACAACTTGTTGTGCTACCTGTGATGCACAATTTCTGTATGAGCTCACCTGGATTTCTTGGTGTATTTTTTGTGGGCGGCACAGTGGTATTGAGTCAATTGACGCAGCCACGTGTTTGTTTTGAACTGATTCAAAAATACCAGATTCAGCAAGTCTCTTTAGTGCCTGCGATCGCGACGCTTTGGCTAAATGCTGAAAGTCTCAAAGATTACGATTTATCCAGCCTACAAGTGATACAAGTCGGTGGAGCCAAACTGCTACCATCACTTGCCGAGCAGATTATTGATAGATTGCAAGTCAAATTACAACAAGTTTATGGTATGGCTGAAGGTCTGGTAAATTTCACGCATTTGGATGATCCAGATCAAATCATCATCCAAACTCAAGGTAAAAAGCTGTCACATCTGGATGAAATCCGCATTGCTGATCAGGATGGTAACGCATTACCGGTCAATGCTATAGGAAATATTCAAACCCGTGGCCCCTATACCATTAATGGTTATTACAACTTACCTGAAATTAATCGCCGTGCTTTCACGGAAGATGGTTTCTATAAAACTGGTGATATTGGCTACTTAGATGAAAATCTGAATATTATCGTCACGGGACGTGAAAAAGAACAGATCAATCGTTCCGGTGAAAAAATTACGCCAAGTGAAGTTGAAGAATTTATTTTGCAGTATCCATCGGTAAAAGACGTTTGTGTAATTGGCGTCAGCGACAAATATTTAGGTGAAAGGATTAAAGCCATCATTATTCCGAAACTTAAAAACGATGATATCAACTTAAAAGACATTCGTAAGTTTTTAATCGGTAAAAATATTGCTCACTTCAAAATTCCAGACGAGATAGAAGTGGTACCTGATTTTAAATATACCCACGTAGGTAAAGTCAACCGACAAAAACTAGGATGAAGGAGTATAAGATGAGTGCACAACACATTTACGATATCGTGGGTATTGGGGTAGGGCCATTTAATTTGGGTTTAGCTTGTTTGACCCAGCCCCTGAATGAACTCAGCACGATTTTCTTTGATGGTAAAAATGAGTTTGACTGGCATTCGGGTATTATGCCTGAAGGCAGTACCTTGCAAATTCCATTCATTGCTGATTTGGTCAGTTTTGCTGATCCAAAAAGTCCCTATACATTTTTAAATTACTTAAAACTTCACAATAAGTTATATCAGTTCTTTATACGTGAAAGCTTTTTTATTTTGCGTGCCGAATACAACTTATATTGTAAATGGGTGGCTGAACAACTGGAGAATGTGCACTTTAAAAGCTTTGTTGAGCGGATTGATTACGACGAGACGTGTAAGCTTTATACCTTACGTGTAAAACAATCTGAAGGTGATATCACGGTCGTGACTAGAAACTTAGTGCTTGGCACAGGCACGACTCCAATCATACCAAAATTCTGTCAGGGGTACCCTGAACAAGTTCATTCTAGTGCGGACTATTCAAGCCATAAAAAAGACTATTTGAATAAAAAATCCATCACTATTGTTGGAGGTGGACAAAGTGGTGCGGAAATTTATTATGACTTACTGTCTGAAATTGATCAGCATCAATATCAACTTAACTGGCTGACTAAAGCACCTCATTTCTTTTCCATGGATTTAGGCAAATTAACGCTGGAATTTACTTCGCCAGATTACACCTCGCATTTTTATTCACTGGATGAGGATAAACGAGATCAGGTCATTGCTTCCCAAAATGTTTTGTATAAAGGTATTGAACTGAGTTTTGTTAATCGGATTTACGATCTGCTTTATCAAAAATCATTACATCGTCCCTTGCCAACTCGCATGATGCCAAATTGTGCTTTAGACAATCTTGAAAAAAATGGCAATCACTTAAATCTGACTTTTAATAATTCAGACATTAACAAGCGTTTCAAGTTGGAAAGTGACGTGCTGATTCTGGCACTTGGTTACGAATACAAAATCCCAGAGTGTCTAACGCCAATTCGTTCTCACATTAATTGGGATAGCAAAGGACGTATTGAATTAAATTGGAACTATAGCATCAACGATCAAAATACGATTTTTGCCCAAAACATCGGCATTTATTCACATGGTTTCACTGTTCCGGACTTAGGCATGGGCTGTTATCGAAATGCCATCATCATCAATACCATTTTAGGCCGTGAAGTTTACCCTATAGAAAAGCGGATCGCTTATCAAGAATTTGCACCTTTAGCGGAAGAAATGGTGCCCCCTGTGAAAACGATGCTTAAGTCAAACAATACAGAGCTGTCTTTTTAGGATTTTAATATGAATCTCCCACACTATTTTAAAAGTAATATTCAAGATCATTTAGATGATCTAGTGAAAACTAAAGCTACGCCATTTTTAGTTTTAGATCTCAGCGTGATTGAAAAGCAATATTTAGAACTAAAACAAGGCTTTCCCAATGCAGATATTTATTATGCCTTAAAGGCTAATCCAGCCAACGAAGTAATTGAGCGTTTAAATCAGTTGGGTTCAAGTTTTGATTTGGCATCAGTCAATGAACTAAAAAAAGTGCAGGCCTTTGGTGTAGATCCATCACGCTTGGCTTATGGCAATACCATAAAAAAACGGGCAGATATTCAGTATTTCTACAAACAGGGTGTTCGGCTTTATGTCACTGATTCGGATGTTGATTTAAACAATATAGCGCAATATGCACCGGGTTCAAAAGTGTTTTTCAGACTATCGATTGATGGTTCGGATACAGCTGATTGGCCGCTTTCACGCAAGTTTGGCTGCAATGCAGAATGTGTGATCCGATTAGCAGTCAAAGCCAAAGCACTGGGATTAATTCCTTATGGTATTTCCTTTCATGTCGGCTCACAGCAACGCAAAATCGACTTGTGGGACAGCGCTCTAGAAGAGACCAAAACTATTTTTGACATATTGGCACATGAGCATCAGATTCACTTAAAAATGCTGAATTTGGGTGGTGGTTTACCTGCAAAATATGTGCAGGAAACCGAAGCTTTTATTAGTTATTCCAAGCAAATTAATGCTGCACTTGAGATATTTAAACCTTATCAGCTTGAACAGATTATTTTGGAACCTGGGCGCTCTTTGGTCGGAAATGCAGGCATTTTAGTCTCTGAAATCGTATTGATTTCACAACGCCCACAGTCTGGAACTAAGCGTTGGGTTTATACGGATGTCGGCGTATTTAATGGTTTAATTGAAACATTGGGTGAGGCCATTCAATACCCGATCACGTGTAAAAAGACAGGGCATAGTGACGACATTATTTTGGCAGGCCCAACATGTGACAGTATGGATATTATGTATCAGAACAAGAAATACGAGTTGCCACTATCTTTGGAAATAGGTGATCACCTGTACTGGCTGTCGACAGGGGCATACACCACCAGTTACAGCTCAATCGAGTTTAATGGCTTTCCACCCCTGCAATATTATGCCTTGAATTGATCTTTTTTTGGATGCTTTTTAATTAAAGCATCCACTTTGATTTTAAATTCTACTTTCGTTTTAGAGGATGTTCGTGATGAAGACAATATCAAAATCATTACCCGGTTTTTTTGAATATGCCGAATATCAGATATCCTACGCATTACGTGATGTGGTGTTACCACAGGATTTGTCCTTATTGGTCAAATGGATGCATCAGCCACATATTATACCGCAATGGCAACTGAATAAATCTGAACTAGAACTGGCGGTTTATTTTGAACGAATGCTCTGTGATGATCATCAGCATTTATATATCGTCCAAATTGACGGTCAAGATGTCGGTTATTTGGAAATATATGAAGCAAAACGAGATCGTTTGGCATTGTATTATGACGCCAAAGCCGACGACTTAGGTTGGCATGTATTACTCAGTGAAGATGCGGTGGGTAAGGGGCATTTTCGAGCGGTGATGCGTATGCTGAGCTTTTTGATTTTTGAACATTCCAATGCAGAAAAAGTGGTGGGTGAACCTGATCAGACCATGTCTGTATATGAAAGGGTAAGACAAGACATTGCTTTGGAACCTCAAGGACTGATTCATCTTCAGGAAAAAACGGCAATGCTTTATCATTGTTTTAGAGAAAAGTTTTATCAACAATGTGGTCATTACTATGAAAAGTTTAAGCTGAAAAAACAGGCTAAGGATTTCATTTACTTTGCCTGATTTGAAGCAAGATGAATGCTTTAAATAGAATATGTTAAGCTTAATTCTTAGTTTGATCCCCTCCTTTTAAAAGGAGGGGATGCTGTCATAATTAATGGCATACTATAAAAAAAATGATGACATGGTATAAGCAATCACAGCTAAAATAGTGAGTGTAATCAGTATGTTGAGGAAATTTTTTTTAAATATAATGAACCCTTCTTTTCAGAATTTATTTTAACTCGGATCTAAATTACAAAAGGTCATAATTTCATTTTCTAATTCTAGATATTTCACATTAATTGTTCTAATTGGGATTATTTTAGGTGAGGTTTGAGGCAGATAAAAACTTAGTGTACATGTTTGAGTGTTGAAGCCAATACAATGCATAGCATCAAAAGGTATAAACTGTTGATATTTGTTATAGAATGCTTTGATTAGACTTTCTTTAGCAGAAAATAAAATTAAGTAAAGTGCTGGTGTTTGCTCTAGAAATGGACTTAAAAGTTTGGTTTCTTGAGAACTCATCAAACTATTTAACATGTTTGGATTTTCTTTAAATAGGTCAGCATTTTGTTTGATCTCAACATCAATGCCTGAAATATTTTTACAATTTTGGTTGTCGTGATGAATGCTATCATCGGAGTTAATATTGGGATTATGTATTGCAGCTGTCGCAATTGCAATTCCATGGGTACAATCCAGCATACTATGGCTAATGCTTCCAGTGATATATTTTGGCCATAACGGTTCACCATGCAGACCTTTTTTGATATTAAAGAATGCATAGTTGCCCAATGACGCCAAGGCAAATTTGGCAGCTAAGCGACCGATAAAAAACTCACACTTACGTTTTAAACTCGCTCTTGCAACGTCAAATGGTATGAAAATATTAAATTTAAAATAATAATGCTTAAGAGTATATTCATTCATTTTCAGCAGTCGAACTTGATGAATTGATTGATCATAGATATTTAATACAGAGCATTGCAAATGATCATCACAAAAAAGCCACCGAGCATGCTGTTGTAATGATGTCGATGGCTTCCTTTGAGGTAATATTGTGGATTGGTTCGAATGAATCATAATTTATGCTGACATACTTTTGATGACCCGATACGTGTTGTTCTGAATAATATTGAGCGTATCTTGCAATATATTTGTGTCTAAAAAATAAAAATGATCGCCATGAACTTGATAAGCGCCTAACCATTGTTCACTAAAATCTTGCCAACTTTGCATAATTTCATGATTTTTAATGTAAGGATCATCCTTACCATAAATACTCATGAGTGGAACTGTTGATTTTAGAATCGGTTTTTTCATCATATTGTCGCTCAGGATGAAGTCATTTTTAATGATGCGCAAAAAGAATTCTAAAGCACTCGGATTGTTTAAAATCTCATATGGGAAGTTGTTGTAAAGTTTCAGTTCTTGAATGATCTGTTCATCTGACATAGCACTATAATGATGAATCAAACTTTGATAGTGTGGTGAAGGTCGGGCACTGACAATTTTTAGAATTAAGTTATGATCAGGATTGATAAGTTTAAGTTTTTCTTCAATTTCCCAAATCAATGAGCCACCCACACTATGTCCGAAAAGAACACAGGGTGTATTACCATAATCTAAAATTTCTAAACTAAATTGATGTGCTAAAAAGTCAGGATCATGGCTGAGAGGTTGCTGAATTTTTCGTCCATGACCAGGATATTCCAGTGCAATGACTTTAATATTCTCAGCACTTATTTTATCCCAAGTACTAAAAATTGATGCACTACTTCCTGCGGAAGGAACACAAAATAAATTAATTTTTGAATTATTAAACATAAGAGTGACTGATAAATTTTGGGCCTAAAATACACAGTTGCAAATGCAAATGAGAATCAATTTAGTATACTATTTAACTGCAGGGTGTCAAACTTAATCTTATCTATGAAACTTGAAATTCATAAAAAATATAATTAATTCAATTAGATTCCTTATTTTATAAAATTATTTCTAATCATTTTTTTTGTTGAGAATGATTCTTGGTATTATGCGCAACATAATTTAAACATTACCTTTTATAGGATAAGAAATGAATACCAGTATCCATTTCAGAAAAGCAACTTTATCGATTAGCATTACATTTTTGTTAAGTCATAATGTAATAGCAGGGGAAAATACTCAGTCAGCTCAACAGCTTCCTACGATTATTGTTAAAGCAGAGGCGACTGATAATACGACTTTGTCGAATGGTCAAGTGACAAAAAAAAGTCAAGTCGGCATATTAGGTAATAAGGACGCACTTGATACGCCATTTAGTATTACGAGTTATACCGCTAAATATATTGAAGATCATCAAGCTAAAACCGTTGCTGAAGCATTACAAAGTGATCCTTCTGTAAGAAATGCGTTTTCTGCCAATGGGTTGGGTGAGTATTTTAATATTCGTGGATTATATACACAAAGCCATGAATTGGCATGGGATGGCGCTTTTGGTTTAGTGCCACATAATCGCGTACCAACCGAATTTTTAGAGCGTGTGGAAGTGTTTCGTGGTACCAGTGGCTTATTGTTTGGTATGTCACTTGGTGGTGCAGTGGGTGGGGTGATTAACGTTGTACCCAAACGTGCTACTGATGAACCAATTACCCGATTTACAACCACCTACTCATCAGATTCAAATATCGGTGAGCATGTCGATATCGGACGTCGTTTTGGTGAAAATAATCAATTTGGTATGCGTGTTAATGCTTTAAAATCGCATGGAGATACTGCACTAGATAGTCAGACAGAAGATCGTCGTTTAGGATCTATTGCCTTGGATTTTAAAGGAACAGACTTACGTGCTTCATTAGATGTTTATAATATTAAAGAAAAATTATCTGGAGCAATGCCACTACTCACGTCATTTGCTTCATCGACAATTCCTAAAGCACCTGATGCCACAATTAATACGATGTCAGGCGCATATGGCTATACAAAAACGACTGCGGCAATTGGTCAGGTAGAGTATGACTTGTCGGATGATTGGACTGCTTATTTAAAAGGCGGCACTAAACAGCAAAAAGCTGGTGGCTATATGGCCAATAATGCACTCGGACGAAATGCTCAAGAGAATGGTGATTACATTGCTGTTTCACGCAATACTGCCAACAAAACAGATGTTAATTCGGTAGAAACAGGGATTCGTGGCCATTTAAAAACAGGTGAAATTGATCACGATGTTGTCCTCAGTGCGAATGTAATCGATCAAGACGTTTATATGGGCCTAGCTACTGGTGGGAGTTGGGCATCCAATATTTATTCACCAGCAGCAGTTGGAGTTCTAGCTGCAGAGCCTTCTGTTCTTAAAACCTCAGATATTACCTTAAGCAGTGTTGCGCTTGCGGATACGCTTTCATATGCCGATGACAAATATCAATTGATACTTGGTTTACGCCATCAACAAGTGAAGTCTCAGAGCTACAGTATAACGACAGGAAATGCTATAGCAGGTTCAGATTATAATAAAAGTGCGGTAACGCCAGCACTCGGTTTTGTGGTTAAACCTTGGAATAATTCAATTTCATTATATGGAAACTACGTAGAAGGTTTATCGCCGGGTGAGACGGTGAGTGTAACCACGGCAGCCAATTATGGTGAAACATTGGCTCCTTATAAATCTAAACAATATGAATTAGGTACCAAGTGGGAAAATGGGAGTTTTAGAAATACGTTGAGTATTTATCAGATTACAAAACCATTACTCATGGGAGATACATCTGGCACTTATAGCATGAGTGGCGAACAACGTAATCGTGGGATTGAATGGACAACAGCCGGCCAAATACTCAGTAATCTACGTATGCTAGGTGGTGTTGTTTACATGGATGCCGAACAGACCAAAACAACCAATGGTATTTATGATGGTAAAGATGTTTATGGGATCCCACACTGGCAATCGAATTTGGGCTTTGAATGGGATGTAAACCAAATTGAAGGCCTTACTTTGACGGCCAATACGATTTACACAGGTACAGAGTATGTCGATTCAGCCAATACACAAAAATTGCCAAGCTGGTTCCGTTTAGATGCAGGTGGTCGCTACTCAACGTCAATTGCCAACCATAAAGTGACCTTTAGAGGTGGGGTAGATAATATCTTTGATAAACATTATTGGGCAGGAGTCTGGAACGGTATGTTTGTCTCTATTGGTACACCAAGAACATATAAGTTATCTATGCAGTTCGATTTTTAATTCTATTTAAATATTCATGCATTGGAAGGCCTATTATGTCTCGTCATTCTAAACCTTGGTTGTTATTGATCAGTACCTATACCACACAATATATCGGTATTGCTTTTATGATGTCTGCTACCTTTGCCATTTTGAGGCAACAAGGTATCGCACTAGATAAATTAGCATTATTGAACATGATTGCGCTTCCAATGCTGGGTAAAATTTTATATGCACCATTTGTTGATAGTGTTAGATTATTCACTCAAGGGCAGTATCGAAGTTGGCTTTTGTTTGCACAATTGTGTATGACGGGGCTACTACTAGCGTGTGGCTATTTAGAAATACAGAAACAATTTCCAATCATGCTGGTTCTCTTTATTGTTTATAGCTTCTTTATGAGCATCCAAGATGTTGCTATAGATGGTTTAGCCACAAAGATTTTTGAACCCTCTGAACGACAATTTGCAAATAGTATTCAATATGCCAGTAACTTATTGGGCAATATTATTGGTGGTGGCTTACTGCTTATTTTATATCCATGGTTACAATGGAAAGGTGCTTTTATTATATTGGCACTTTTAACTGTTATTACTTGGATTCAGCTCCTGTTTTATCGAGAACCTGATAATAAGTTTTTTAATCCGCATAATAATGTGTCATCTCAATTCAAAAGTTTGGCTCAGCAACTTAAAGTATTTATCACAAAATACAAGTCTTGGTTTTTGTTGTTATTCATTTATCCAATTGGGTTTACTGCTGTATTTGGCATCCTAAATCCATTATTAGTCGATGCAAAGTGGTCACTGTTTGATATTGGTTTTGCCACAAAAGTTTTTGGTTCGATTATCGGTATCTTATCGGCATTCCTTGCCACGATTTTAATCAATCGATTACAACGAAAAAAAGCACTGATTACGCTGACGGTCATGCAAGGTTTGACCTTACTGTTATTTGTTCCTTTGACCCTAGGATATACCTCAAAACTTATAGTGTACTTAGCGATTTTTGGTTATTTCATTGCCAATCCAGGACTAATTGCCACGATTTCGACACTCATTATGGATCGTGCTGCCAATATGCCAGCAAAAGCAACGTTCTTTAGTTTACAACTTAGCCTAGTGGTTTTTATGGGTTTTGTTTATTCAGCACTTGGTTTAACGCTGGCCCAACATATTGGGTATACCGCTGTAGTAATTTTAACCTTTGTGGCTGCTTTAGGTGTTGCAGTATTGGCATGGAAAATATTGCCATCTGATGCTGAATATCCAGCACATTAGTTCTCAAGATTCATCTCATTATATATTTTTATTTAGGAATTAGGCGGTATCATGACACATTTGACCACGATTAAAGATCAAGATCGTAAGCTTGATATTATGGATCATGTGAATCAAGACCATCGTAAAGAGCTGCTAATCATTGCTCAAAACTATGGTAAA
Source organism: Acinetobacter sp. ACZLY 512 (assembly GCF_023614015.1). Lineage (NCBI taxonomy): Bacteria > Pseudomonadati > Pseudomonadota > Gammaproteobacteria > Moraxellales > Moraxellaceae > Acinetobacter > Acinetobacter sp. ACZLY 512. The sequence continues at coordinate 114,954 of NZ_JAKIVI010000011.1, read as the reverse complement.
AACAATGATATTCATGATGCTATAATTTCCGATATTTATGAAGAAGGTATTTTGTTACAGACTCAAGTTCCATCTGTATCCATGAAACAAGATTTGTTTATTCATTTTGAATTAAAAGGCGATTTAGAAGAGCAGATTTTATATTTGGCTTATAATTCATTTGCCAAACAAAAAATTGAGTTCAGTCATAATGCCAAACAGTTTTTTGAAGTAGTGGACAAGTCACAAGTCAGTCCAAATATCACACGTCTTACCATTAAAAGCCAAAGACCATTGCCAAATTATTATGCTGGTTATGCTTATGGTTTTATTTTAAAAATATTAGAAAAAGCTCCTTTAGTTCAACCGAATAACTCCAATAAAAGCGGAACATTAAAAAATTTACTCGATCGGGGTTTCTTATGGTTAATGAAGCATTTATCGACACAAAAGCGTCAAAAACTCATTGAAAGTATGAATAAAGATGTTCGTCTTTATACTTTAAGAAAAGCCTTTGCTGACAGTTCAAATCATGAGGATTTACATTTTGGCTATATCGACATCTTTACACATGGTTCGAGTCCAGGAAGTCAATGGGTACAACAACTGAGTGCAGGCGCTTTAATTTCGAGTCGCACCGAAACCGACGACAAGCACGAGCATTTACATGAGGGACAAGCCGTTCTAATTGCAGATGAAACTGCATTTCCAGCGCTTGCCGGGATTTTAGATTTTTGGAAAAACCCGATTGCACCGATTGTCATTTTACTCAGTGCTGATGCTGCAGATTTTACTTATTTTGATGATTTTTGCTTTCCCCAAAATAGTAATATTCAAAAAATTACTGGATCTGTACATGAGCAAGGTAGTCAAACCGTGGAGCTGTTAAAAAAATTTACCCAGTTAGATCAGGTTTGGGGTGCTTTAGAAAATAATGCCGCAAAACAGATTCGACATTATTTCCGTAATGAACGCAAACTGTCAGGAAAAAATAATCACATTAAAGGGTATTGGCGATTAGATCAAAAACACTAATCGGGTATGAAATCACGACAGATTTTTCTAAAATTTTAAGACTTAAATGCGATGAATATTTTAAAAGACATCTCCCTACCTGTATTAAAACTGGCTCTGCCCTTAATTTTGATCCAGATTTGTCAAGCTTCTTTGGGTGTGATCAATACCATGGTGGCAGGCCGTTATTATTATATTGATCTGGCTGGCATTGGTTTGGGCAGTAATATTTGGACGCCTGTATTTATATTATTTACAGGGATTTTATATGTGCTTGTTCCCAAAATTTCCGCCATGCAACAAGGAGCTAAACACGAGATTACCGTACTGATACAACAAGGTAAAAAAGTAGCATTATTACTGTCAATTTTTGGTTTTGTGTTGATTCAACTGTTGGCATTTTTATGTCCTTGGTTAATTGAAAATCCGCAAGTGGCAAGCATTGCTCAGCAATATTTACATTTTGTGGCTTTTGGTGTGCCTGGATTGGTATATATGACCTTATTTAGATTCATCAGTGAAGGTCATAGCTTGCTTAAACCCATTATGCTGACTTACCTCTTTCTACTGATCTGCGATGCTTCTCTTTGTTATGTCTTGGTCAATGGTATTGGTTTTATTCCCGAAATGGGCGGAGCAGGCACAGGGCTTGCTACTGCCATCAGTGCTTATATTGCTTGTTTTTGTATGTATAAATTAGTGGCAAGAGCAGTTCCTGAACTGAAAACAAAACATATCGAAGTCAATATTCAACAAAGTTTGGAATTGCTCAAGCAAGGTTTACCTATTGGTATCACCTTGGTCCTACAAATTCTAGCTTTGGCAACACTGGCATTTTTTGCATCACAGCTTGGGGCAAAGGCGATTGCAGCACACCAGATTGTAATTAATATTGCCATGCTGATTATCATGATTCCAATTGGGATTAGTAGCGCAACGACCATTCGTGTGGCATATTTTTCGACAACCCATAATGACCAGTCCAAGATTGCTACCAGTGGTGCTGTAGTGGTCATTACTCTGATTTATGGCGTATTGATTGCTGGACTTTTAATGACTTTTGCAATCCCATTAACAGGTTTATTTAGTAAAGATTCTGAAGTATTAAATATTGCCACTGGCTTAATGTCTTTTGTGGCAGTTTTCCTAGTTTTTGATGCGATCCAAACAGTTGCATCTGGTGTACTACGTGGTTTGCAACAGTTTATGCAACCACTTTTTGTAATTCTGTTTTGTTATTGGGTGGTGATTATTCCATTGAGTTATTTGATGGGCGTGCGTGGTTGGCTTCAGGAGAGTGCGAATGTAAATATAATCTGGCTGGTACTGACCTGTGGAATCAGTTTGGCAGCAATATTATTGGTGATTCAAAGTTATCGTTATTTAAAGAAAAATGAATTACCAGTTGGTGAGAGCATTTAACCTGATTGAGTCTAAAAAATAAAATGGATCGGGATCGGTTTTTACAGCTTTGTGGTGAAAGTGCTTAAAACACCAAGGCACTTTTTATTTTACTTTTTATTGATAATGAGTATTATTCTTAGTTTTATTATATTTATCTGTGGGGGTAACATGCGTACAAAACAATTTGCTTTGAGTTTGCTGGCCATGGCGATATCGGGTTGCCTGTATGCAAATGATCAGACCGACTCAAACAGCACGGCAACTGAAAACGCATCTAAAAAAGATGTGGTGGCGCTCAATAAAATTGTCATGACCGCCACCCGAACACCCAAAAGTATTGCCGAAATTGCAGGAACTGTGCAGACCATTCAGGGAAGTGAAATTACACAACAAGCTGGAGCGGGGCGTAAGGTGGCCGATGTTCTGGCTCAATTGGTACCATCGCTGGCACCGAGTAGCGGGACCTCCAGTAACTATGGTCAGACCATGCGTGGTCGAACCATTCTGGTGATGATTGATGGGGTACCTCAAACGGGTTCTCGTGATGCCGCGCGACAGCTCAACAGCATTAGTCCAGAATTAATCGATCATATCGAAGTGGTATCTGGAGCCACCAGTATTTATGGTTCAGGTGCGACAGGTGGCATCATTAATATTATTACCAAGCGTGCCAATCCAGATCAGCCACTTAGTTTGAGTACCAAGGTTGGCATCACATCGGCCGATAATTTCCGTGCAGATGGGCTCGCCTATGAAATCGGTCAAACTGCTGCATTTAGTCAGGACAACATAAACGGATTTTTAGGCGCCAACTTTACCAGCCGTGGCGCGCAGTTTGACGGTCGTGGCAACCGGATCTCTTTAAGTCCATGGCAAGGCAGCACCATGGATACCGATACCCTAGACATCAATGGACGTATTGGCTTTAACGTGTCAGATACTCAGACACTCAGCCTTGGTGCTCAGTATTACAAAGATCGACAAGACACCAAGTATGGCCCAGACTACACCAAAACCAGTGCCGACTATTATGTGCCTATTAAAGGCTGGAATGTACCCTATCAACCTTTTACAGAGCGTTATGGTGTAAACACCCAGTATCAAAATACAGATATATTCGGTCAAATCCTGAATATTGATGCGTATTACCGTAAAGAGAAATTACGCTTTGTGCCTTATGCCGGAGCTTTAGTCACCAATGGTGCAACGGTTAGACAAAGTGAATCTGACAACGATTTTTATGGCCTGCGTTCGACCTTACAATCGAAATTTAATCTTCTTGATCGCAATTTGGGTCTGACTTACGGCATCGATTACGATCATGAAAATGATCGCCAGTGGGCGGATCAATACATCGCGTCGGATAATGGTTTGACTTATACCGCGACAGGCGCTGTTCAAAGTCAGGGGCCAGATACAAAAATTGATAGTATTGGTTCATTTGTTCAAGCAGATTATGAACTGACCGATCGGTTGAATCTTCAGGGTGGTGTACGTTATCAATACATTCAGGCAAAAACAGATGCCTATGTACCAGTACGTGAAAGCAAAGAGATTGCAGCTGGCAGTACCGATGCCGATAAGTTTTTATTCAATTTGGGTGCGGTATATAAACTGAACGATGCACAGCAGCTTTATGCAAACTTTTCACAGGGCTTTAGCTACCCAGATGTACAGCGTATGCTCCGAGATGTTTCGACGTATAACATTACCACCGCGAATTTGCAGCCGATTACGGTAAATAACTACGAGCTCGGGTGGCGCCTAGAACAAAATCAAGGGTTAAATGTCAGTTTGACCGGTTTTTACAATACCTCGGATAAAACCGTGCAATTTAGTAACCGAGCCGCGCGTGTTGTCGATACCGATCAACGTGTTTATGGCGCTGAAACAACCTTAAGTTATCCATTTTTGCAGCAATTTAAAGTTGGTGGAACGCTCGCTTACACGCGCGGTCAGTATAAAGATGAATCTGGTGCATGGCATGAGTTAAACGCCTATCAGGTCGCACCTGTAAAAGGAACTGTATTTGGTGAATGGGATCAAGACGGTTATGGTGTGCGTGTGCAGGCTTTGGCCATTAAAGGCAGCAATAAAGCCTACAAAGACGATCTAGCTTTCGCTGCAAAAGGCTTTAAAGATGATAACAACGCGGCTGACATTTCGGGCTATACCACTATGGATGTTTTGGCACATTTTCCAGCACTCAAAGGTCGTGTAGATTTTGGGGTGTATAATGTCTGGAATCGCCAGTATAAAACCGTATTTGCCCAACAAGCAGCAATAACCAATACAAATGCCTATCTAGATATTCCAGCTCAAGGCAGAACCTATGCATTAAGCTATACCATTAATTATTAAGTTTGATCATTTTAAATTTTACTAGCCGATAAATACATATTTGTCGGCTGATTTAATAGCACTTTTTTTATTCATAATATTTATTCTTTATTAATCAAAATAACAGAAAATTAAAAAAATAATAGATAGGCTAATGAATAAATCCTGCAATGATTATCACATTTTGATTTTTATAAAAACAAATGCGTTGGCTAAGATAAAAATAAAATTGATGGATGCTCATATGACACATTTTTATCACCCAACGGTCAATACACAGCTGCAACATCGCCCCCAGATCACGACTTCGCAATTGTTTCGGGTATGGGGTGATGCGGTTTCCACACGCTACGATACGCTCGCAAGCCAGTTTCGTCCTCTATTTGAACAAATTAAACAACATGCATTGCAACGTGAACAGCGTCATGAACTTCCGATTGAACAAATCCAGTGGCTCAAAGACAGTGGATTTACACGCCTACGTTTACCAAAGGCGTATGGTGGATATGAGGCCACATTGCCTGAATTGTTTGCCTTATTGATTGAACTGGCCGAAGCAGACTCGAATTTACCTCAAATTTTGCGGATTCATTTTGGCTTTACTGAAAATGTTTTGGTGTCTCAAGATCCGGTATTCCAGCAACGCTGGCTTGAGCGTCTGGCGCGTGGCGACACAATAGGCAGTGCATGGTCGGAAGGCGGTACAGAATCAATTCACGCCTTTAAAACGCATTTATCGACCGATGAAAGTGGCAAGATTCGCCTGAATGGAGAAAAGTACTATACCACCGGCAGTTTATATGCCAATTGGGTTGAAGTGGGGGTGACCGATCTTCACGGAGAATCCTCAAACGTGATCGTGCCGCGGCATGCACAGGGCGTCGAGATTTTAGACGACTGGAATGGATTCGGTCAGCAACTCACCGCCAGTGGCACAGCACGCTTTACTGATGTACTGGTCGATCCAAGCGAATTTCTGCCAGAAGGAACTCGCTTTAAATATTCTGCTGCGTTTTACCAGTTGATTCAATTGGCGATTATTACAGGCTTAACCCGTGCAGCAACCTACGATGTATCTACGGCTGTTGCCAAGCGTACGCGGAATTACTCACATGCCAATACACCTTTGGTACAAAATGATCCTCAAATTTTGCAGGTGGTCGGTCAAATCCGCACCGCAGCATACACCGCCGGTGTGTTGGTTGAAAAAGTTGCACAAAGCCTCGAGCGTACCTATTCGGCTGCGCTCGACTCACATAGTGTATCTGAAGCGGATCTCAACGCGCTGGCAGAGCTGGAAAGTGCCCAAGCTCAGGGCGTCATTACCCAATTGGCACTAGATGCTTCGACCTTACTCTTTGACGCCTTAGGTGCATCTGCGGCAGATAAAAAATATGGCTTCGACCGCTATTGGCGCAATATTCGAACCTTGGCATCGCACAATCCGCGTGTATTTAAAGCACGAATTATTGGTGATTTTAGTGTGAATGGAACTTTACCGCCCTATCAGTGGCGTATAGGAGATACCTCAAAGATCGAGACTCAAGCAGAACAGAGTACCTTAAAAAATGCCTCATCTGCGTCACTCACTCCAACCTAAACTGTCTGCTATGTAAAAGCCCTTATGCTTTAAACCACCAGACACCCATAAAAATATAAAGATAACCGCTATGACAAAACAGATTAGTTTTAATGCATTCGAGATGAACTGCATCGCGCATCAGTCGCCAGGGCTGTGGCGACATCCCAAAGACCGCTCAACAGAATACAAAGCACTTGAGTACTGGACGGATCTGGCAAAAATTTTGGAAAAAGGCTGTTTCGACGGAATTTTTATTGCAGATGTGCTGGGGATTTATGATGTGTATCATCATAGTGCCGAACATGCACTCAAAGGTGCCGTACAAGTACCGGTCAATGATCCGTTACAGATTGTGCCAGCAATGGCGGCCGTGACTCAGCATCTGGGATTTGGCTTGACCACCTCTATTTCATTTGAGCATCCGTATCCATTTGCGCGGCGTATCAGTACGCTGGATCATCTGACCAGAGGCCGCCTTGGATGGAATATTGTCACGTCTTACCTAGACAGCGGATCTAAAAATCTGGGACAAAAAGGTCAGGTCAATCATGACAACCGTTACGATATTGCCGATGAATATCTGGAAGTGCTGTACAAGCTTTGGGAAGGATCTTGGCAAAATGATGCTGTACTCCGAGACAAAGTAAACGGTATTTTTGCCGATCCTGCAAAAGTTCATGCAATTGCGCATGAAGGCAAATACTTTAGTGTGCCCGGCATACACTTGTGTGAACCTTCACCGCAGCGAACGCCAGTTTTATATCAGGCTGGCGCTTCACCGCGAGGGCAAAAATTTGCCAGTCAAAATGCAGAATGTGTGTTTATTGCAGCACCGTCTAAAATTGCGGCTAAAAAAGTTGTCCAGTCGATTCGTCAGAAACTCAAAGAAGAAGGACGTGATCCTTACTCCGTTAAAATATACACGTTATTGTCGATTGTAACGGCAGAGACAGACCATGAAGCACAGCAAAAATTCAAGGAGTATCAATCTTATGGCAGTTATGACGGTGCCTTAACTTTACTGTCCGGATGGTCTGGCGTCGACTTTTCACAATACCGTCCTACCGATCAAGTCGAATATATCAAAACCAATGCCATTCAGTCCTTACTCGATGCCTATGTCAATGCAGATCCAGAGCGTGTCTGGACCATTGAAGAAATCGCGCACTGGAACAGTCTGGGCGGAAATGGCCCCGTTTTGGTCGGAGGGGCTGAAACGGTTGCAGATCACTTGCAAGCGTGGATCGAGGAAACTGATATTGACGGCTTTAACTTGGCTTATATATTGGCGCACCAGACCTTTATCGATGTTGTGGATTTTATTGTGCCCGAGCTACAAAAACGCGGTGTTTATAAAACAGAGTACACTACCGGAACCTTGCGTGAGAAGTTATTTGGTCAGGGGCCTTATTTAAGCGAGCAACATAAGGGCGCAAGCTATCGACAACTTAAACGTGTAACATATGCCCAGGCGATTTAAATAGAGATTCAAATTAAATAAAAAAAGAGGGTAACCTCTTTTTTTATTTTTTAAACTTTTATTTTAAGGCTCTTGCTATTCATTTCAAAAATAATGAAATATAAAAATCAGATGAGGTTTTCAATTTTAGTTGGTTCATTTTAATTCGATATCGCTCTTATATTAAGCCTTTCCAAATCAGGCACTTTTAAAAATGAGTAATTATAATCATCAAACTATTGCAGCGTATGAAATAAGAAGTGCGAAAGATGTCTCGCAACTGGTTTCTCAACATGCAGGTCAGGGTAAAAGTAATCATGTGATCTGGCTGGCGCTAATAGGGGTGTTTATAGATGCCTACGATCTCACCACATTATCGTTTGGTATCGATCAGGTGGTGAGTGAGTTTTCGCTAACGCCTATCATGACCGGTGTGGTTGCCTCTGCCATCATCTGTGGGACTATTGTGGGCAATATTATTGGTGGGTGGCTCACCGATAAAATTGGTCGTTACCGTGTGTTTATGGCCGATATGGTGTTGTTTGTGATTGCCGCGATAGTGGCGGGGCTGGCCCCCAATGTCTGGGTGCTGATTGCGGCACGTTTTGTCATGGGAATTAGTGTCGGTATCGATTTACCTGTGGCGATGTCATATTTGTCTGAATTTTCAAAATTTGAAGGCAAAAGCAACAAGGCGGCGCGTTTGGCAGCATGGTGCCCAATGTGGTACGCCGCTTCTTCGGTGTGTTTTGCTGTGGTGTTGGCACTTTATTTTTTACTTCCACCTGAGCACAGTAACTGGCTTTGGCGTGCATCTCTGATTTTTGGCGCAGTGCCTGCGCTGTTGATTATTTTTGTACGTGGAAAATATCTGACCGAATCACCGATCTGGCTGGCCAATCAGGGTGACCTCCAAGGTGCAGCAAAAATATTACGCCAATCCTATGCGCTCAATGCCAAGGTCGCAGATGACATTATTCCGCAACAAGTGGGTCAGCAGCATCAGGCAAAAAAACTGAGTTTCAAAGTTTTGTTTCACTCTGAATATCTTTCCCGTACGGTCGTTTCCTTAGTGATTCATGTTTCGGTTGCATTTCAATACACCACCATTGCGTTCTTTTTACCGTCAATTCTGACACGGTTTTTCCACACCGATACACTCACCACCATTACCACCACACTTGGGCTTAACTTGATTTTTGCCTTTACAGGCGGGCTGTTGGGTGTATATGTGGCCAGCCGGTTTTCATCACGGCATGTGCTGCTTGCTGGATTCGGGCTACAGTTTGTGGCGCTGGTTGCACTGGCATGGATTGGAGAACCACAGCATCCATTTTTAATTTATACCGCCGTTATTTTACTGGGTGCCTGGTTATTTGCCGAAGGCTTTGGGCCAGGGGCCCAAATGATGGTTTATCCAACCATGGCGTATCCTGCAGAAATTCGTGGCATTGGGGTCGGGTTTAACCGAGCAGTCACTGGTGTCGCACAAGCCATTGCCATGTTTGTATTGCCCATTTGGATGGCACGTTACCAGACGGATGTATTTTTCATTATTTCATTTTTTGCGGTGGTGCCTTTGGTGATGATTGGTTTGATGATTAAATATGAACCTACTCGGCATGATGTCGATGCATATCCGCACGCAGCAAAGCAAAAAACAGCACTCAGTACGGATGTCGTGGTCGATTAATATAGAATGGCGACACGCTCAATCATCAGCTTGCAGCCTGAAATACATACTGGTTAAGCTGGTATTGAGTACACGATAATGCTGAACCTCAACTAATTTTATACATTTTGTCTTTGAATGTTACGCCGTTATACGATTTGTAAGATCAGAATAAATTACTTTAGAAATCATCTGCGTGACCGTAATTTAAATGGACACGCATTTTTTTTAGAAATGCGCTCAAAATTGAAACTTCAAAAATAGAGGGTAGATTCATGGCATATGCAACGGTTAATCCCTACACGGGCGAAAAAGTAAAAGAATTCCCGACTGCAACTGAAAAAGAGGTACATGCAGCAATTGATGCAGCTTATACCGCGTATTTAGATTGGAAAGAAACTTCGTTTGAAACACGTGCTAACGTATTAAATCAGGCGGCCAGTATTTTACGCCGCGACAATGAGAAGTATGCAAAATTTTTAACGCTCGAAATGGGAAAACTATTTAAAGAAGCATTAGGCGAAGTCGAGATTTGTGCACAAATTTTTGAATATTACGCCAAACATGCCGAAAAGTTTTTATCGCCGACGCCACTCACCACTGAAAATACCGACATCGATGCCAAAATTTACTATGAGCCACAGGGTATTGTGATGGCGGTAGAACCTTGGAATTTTCCGTTTTACCAGATTGCCCGTATCTTGAGTGCGCAGCTTGCCGCTGGAAATACTGTACTGCTCAAGCATGCCTCGATTGTGCCGCAAAGTGCAAATGCATTTGAAGAACTGATGCTTGAAGCAGGTTTGCCTAAGGGTGCTTTTAAAAACCTATATTTGAGTCATGAACATATCCCTCTGATTTTAAATGATCATCGGGTGTGTGGCGTGGCACTGACAGGTTCTGAGGGTGCCGGCGCTGAGGTGGCTGCACATGCGGGCAAGGCATTGAAAAAATCGACGCTTGAACTAGGGGGGGCCGATGCATTGATCGTGCTTGAAGATGCAGACCTAGAAAAAGCGGCTGAACTTGCAGTCAGTGGCCGCCATAGCAATGCTGGTCAGGTATGTACCGCATCAAAACGTTTTATTGTGGTCGATCAAGTCTATGATCGATTTGTCGAGCTTTACAAACAAGGCGTGGCAAAGCTTAAAGCGGGTGACCCGATGGACCCGGAAACCACTTTGGCACCTTTATGTTCTCAAGAGGCCGCCGACAACTTGAAAAAACAAGTCGAAAAAGCCAAAGCAGCAGGTGCTAAAGTTGAAGCAATCGGTGCGCCGGTGCCAGAGCAAGGTGCATTCTTCCAACCCTTGCTTATGACGGATATCAGTGATGATAACGACGCACGATACTGGGAGTTTTTCGGGCCAGTCACACAGCTATATCGTGCCAAAGATGAGGACGATGCTATCCGTATCGCCAATGATTCACCGTTTGGTTTGGGCGGCTCAGTGTATACAGCCGATCATCAACGCGGTGTCGAAGTGGCCAAAAAAATCCATACCGGTATGGTTTACATCAATAGCCCAACCACGTCGCAGGCCGACTTGCCATTTGGTGGTGTAGGTCGTTCAGGCTATGGTCGCGAACTGATTGATTTGGGTCTAAAAGAATTTGTAAACCACAAATTAATTGCAGTGACCGATATCGATGCCAAGATTTAACCGAAGTGATGCGAACTTCTAAATAAATCGTCTCAATAAAAACACCAGATCAGCGATGATCTGGTGTTTTTTTATTGGATTGGTATCTTTAACGAGCTGCTTTATTGCAAGCGGCCAGTTCGGGTGATTGAGCATTCCACACTTTTCCAGCCGAGTTTTTATAGTAACTAATTTTTCCTACCCGCATCACTAAACTTTGGCACGAGTCGAGCGATAGCTCATCGCCCCAAGGGCCAGACATGCTGCATGATTTTCCGTTACATTTCCAGACCACATTAGGCCCGCTTTCAATGGGTACGGTCACTGTACCTTTATAGGTTGAGCCAGCAGACCAAGTGGTGTTGGCAGCCAATGCATGTTGGGTGCCGAACAACACTGCACAGCAGAGGAGGAATTTTTTCATTGCTATTCTTCTTTTGGTTGTTATATCGACCAATATAGGTTTTTGCGTCGAATCAAGTCAATGTCGTCCGTAACACAGATTGAATGACGCCAGATAAAGTGAACACACGATAAAAGCGTCCGTTGCGTCCAGATTTAAATGGGTTTTTTTGTCAGTTAAGAGGTAGATCGACTCAAAATCATTTGATCGTATTTAACACAAATTAAACACTTTTACTGAAAGATAGCATCTTTATTTACGCTTATGGATGACGCCATGTCCAGTTTCAAGTTGAATGCGCTTTGCCTCTCGATTTTGTCTTGTTCCGTGCTGTTTACAGGATGTAATGATCATGATACCGATACCACATCGGATGCTATCACGCAGCCGCCCAAAGGTTTGGGCTATGAAGATACTGCACCTGTTTCGTCGAATCTTAATGCAGTGGTCGACTCTTGGGCGACTAACCAGCGAGGCGATGCGCGTTATGCCACAGTTGAAACCAATGCGGGCGTTCGAGTTTTAAGTGGTTATCTTGATGTCTGGACACCTTCGAGTTTATTGGTCGATGCAGGCGTATCTGCTGAAGCACGAGACGGATTTCCAGCGGTGAAAGCCTCAAACTGGACCGGAATTCCGGGTGATAGTACAGATGGAACCAAAAAAAATGCAGAAGTACTTAATTACAATATCAATTATTCCGTACAAACCACACATAATCGTAGCGCAGAAGATGCTGTGCGTGCCTATCTCGATGATCGACGAGGTAAAAGCTATAGCGTGACCACTGGTCTTGGCGCGCTGACAGATCCATGGCGCAAACTGACTGGGCAAACCACCACCATCAATGCTGTACCCGCTGATGCACAGCAGGTGAAATATGACGACCAAGGCAATAACTCGGGCCTAACAACCGCCCAAGGCAATCTCGATTTTGGTCAGGTGGTCGAGTTTATTCAGGCCATGGGGACCAACGCATCGACAGAGCCAGCCAAGCGATTTTATAAATATGCACGTCCGTATCGTTGGAGCCGCGATGTCATCGTGGTGCCTAGTTTAGAATCGGCCAAGAGCACTACACCCAATACCGATGGCGGTTTTCCAAGTGGTCATACCGCCGAAGCGGGTCGAAATGCCATTGCAATGGCATATCTGGTGCCACAGCGCTATCAGGAGCTGATCGCACGCGGAATGGATTTGGGCGATTCGCGTATTATTGCGGGGATGCACTCGGCACTTGATGTAGTCGGTGGGCGTATTCAGTCTATTGCTGCTGATGTCGCAAATCTCAATGCCATGACGCCTGAAAAGCGCCAACAGGCCTATCAGCAGGCACAAACCCAGTTGATGAAAGCCACCAATACTACAAATTTTGAAGCCTTTTATGCTGTAGCAAAAACACCTTACGATCAAAACGATCGGTTCGCAGATCTAAACACATTAAAAGATAAAGTCAGCCTGTGGATGACGTATGGATTTAATCAAATTGCAGATAAAACTCGTGTTGCAAATGTACCTAAAGGTGCAGAAGTCTTACTCGAAACCCGCTTTCCTTACTTAACCGCCAACCAGCGCCGTGTGGTCTTAAAATCGACCGCAATTGCATCAGGTTATCCTGTGATGGATGATGCCGAAGGTTATGGGCGCTTAAATCTGTTTAAAGCAGGTGCAGGTTATGGCAATTTTAATGGTGATGTAACACTGACCATGGATGCCGCATTGGGTGGCTTTAACCAGTCTGATCAATGGAGCAATGATATTTCTGGAGCCGGAAAACTCACCAAACTGGGAACAGGCGCACTCGGCTTAAATGGCAACAATACATTTACGGGCGGTATAGATATTACTCAAGGTACGATTCGTTTATTGTCTGAACATGCAGCAGGGCAAGGCGATGTGTATGTACGCGCTAATAGCAATTTAAATATCAATACCACAACCACTTTACGCCTCAAGAGCAATTTTACACAGCTTGCTAGCTCAACGCTTCTGGTTGATTTTAAATCTGCAATGCAACCTACCGTACAAATTGACCAGACTGCCAGCTTAAATGGCCTGTTAAACATTCGTACCAGCAGCACTTTGCCGGCAGGAACCTACACCGTACTGACGGCCAAAAAGCTACAGGGAAGCTATCAAAAAGTGACTTTAAATGGGCAGGACATTACGCCGATTTATCAAGACAATTCGCTTCGCTTTAAAATATCGTAACTGATAGGTGCGTACACAGCTGGTCGGTCATACAGGCAAACCAGCTATGTATTACAGAATCAGATTCAGCGCAATTCCCCACATGATAAATCCAATAACAAGATCAAGTACTTTCCATGCATGTGGACGGTTAAACACAGGTGATACAAGCCGCGCACCATAACCGAGTAAAAAGAAAAAAGACCAAGATGCCAGTATGCATCCGGCAGCGAACAGATAATTTTGAGGTGAAAACTGAACAGAAATTGAGCCGACCAAAACTACTGTATCCAAGTACACATGTGGATTGAGCCAAGTGAGTGCCAGACAGATCCCGATTACAGGCAATAGCTGGTGATTTTCCAGATCACTCGGGCGTAATACCGATGACTGCAATGCTGCGTAAAAATGCTTTATGCCATATAAGAATAAAAAGAGCGCACCGAAATACTGGGCACAGATTAATAAAGCTGGAAACTGAATGATTATTTTTGAAAATCCAGTAACGCCCAGATAAATCAAAACAGAGTCAGACAACGCACACACCAGACACACCCAAAATACATGCTGACGTTTAAGCCCTTGTTTGAGCACGAAGGCATTTTGAGCACCAATGGCGACAATAAGCGACAGCCCTACGGCAAAGCCAGAAAAAAAAGCGTTCATAGTGACTCGATCATAAACAAAATAAAAGTAACCCCGAGCCACGTCAGCGTGTGCCTTTAACCGGAATCCAACGTCATCAATGGTAGATGGTTTTTCTAATCAAAGTCAGTAATACTAAGAAGATATCGAGATAACTAAAAAAAATTTAGGTGATTATGTTAGACAGTAAGCAATGCGATGCATTTATGGCTGTTGCGGAATACGGTAGTTTTGATTTGGCAGGCGATACGTTATGTATTACGCCTTCAGCGGTTACGCTGCGCGTACAAGCACTGGAAAAACAACTCGGACAATTGCTTTTGATTCGGGCACGCCCATGCACACTGACGCCAGCAGGTCAGCAACTGTTTGAGCATTTACAGCATACACGTCGTCTGGAGCAGAATTTAATGCATACGCTGGCTGGCCCGCAAAAGGCCAGTTTTTTTCAAGCCGTCATTGCTACCAACGCCGATTCGCTTTCGACATGGTTATTGCCTGCATTACATGCGGTGCTTATTCAAGAAAAAATACTGCTACAACTGCGGGTTGATGATCAGTCACACACCTATTCATGGCTACAAAAAGGCATTGTCAGTGGCTGTATTTCGGTGGAAAGTAACCCCATGAAAGGCTGTCAGGCCCAGTATCTTGGCAAAATGAAATATCAGTTAGTCGCGACTCAGGCCTTTACGCAGCAATGGTTTGCACACGGAATCAATCGCACACAACTACGCAGTGCACCGGCCATTATTTTTAATGAGAAAGATCATATTCATTTTAGTGTATTAGAAAGCCAGTTTGGGCTACCGCAAGGCAGTTATCCGTGTCATGTCATTCCTTCATCTGAGTCTTATTTTACCGCAGTGCAACTGGGCATGGGGTATGGCATTGTGCCCGAATTCCAGCTTAAAGCCGCCCAGCAACCGCTGATCAATCTGATGCCTAATTACAGCATCGAGATTCCGTTATATTGGCATCACTGGTCACAACAATCACAACCGTTACAGCGTTTAACTGAGCATATGCTGCATCATGCACGGCATTTTCTGGTGTAAATCTCGACAGGTTTAAATCCACACGCATTTATTTGTTGCAGTCATGGCTACGTTCAATCTCAAAAGCCATTATAATGAGCCGCTTATACGTTCCGTATTGGTTTATCTCATGTCCAAAGCACCATCTGAAAAAAAAATATCCAATAACATTTCGGATCTGATTTATGCTCAATTAAAACAAGATATTTTTAGCTTTGTACTCAAACCCGGTCAGCGTTTTACAGAAACCGATCTGGCCGAGCGTTATGCCGCAAGTCGTACCCCGATCCGACAGGCATTGTATCGTCTGGAGCAGGAAGGTTTTGTGCATGTGCATTTTCGAAGTGGATGGGAAATTCGTCCACTCGAATTTAGGTATTACCAAGAACTTTTTGATTTACGCATGATTTTAGAAAAAGAAGCAGTCAAACGTCTGTGTGCACTCGAACAGCCGCAAGAGTTACCCGCATTGCAAGCCTTACAGGCCATGTGGCTGATTCCTCCCGAACGCTATTTAAAAGACACTGCCGCGTTGATCTTACAAAGTGAAGACTTTCACTGTGCTTTAGTACGTGCTGCCGGTAATCAGCAAATTGCCAAGATTCATCAGGAGGCCAGTGAAAAAATTCGTATTGTACTGAGTCTGGGGGCCATGAAGGCATTAGATGTTGCGCATGCATACGAAGATCATGGTGCGATTTTACGGTGTATCTTAAATAAAGATGCCGAACAGGCCATTCACTTGGCCGAGCACCATGTGCTTGAGAGCATCAACGAAGTAAAAAATATTACTTTGCAAATGCTCAGTGTCATTCACTGATTTCCCGGCGTCTTGGCATGACGATTTTGTGGGTGCCCACATAGGCTTGCTGAAACGGTAAATCATAAACCTGAGCCAAAAAATCAGCCTCAGCGGCCTGTGCTTTGTCTTGTGCGCGAATAATCTGGCTGTCTTTAATAAAGAAAAACTCATCTGCATATAAAAATGCAAGATTCGGATCATGCATAATGGCCACAATGGTATAGCCTCGACGCGACAACTCGTGCAGTTTTTGCATGAGAAAAGCCTGATAGTACACATCCAGATGATTGGTGGGTTCATCGAGTAAAATGACTTTGGGGTTTTGCGTCAAGATGCGTGCAATCATGACCAGTTGGCGCTCACCGCCCGATAGCGTGGTGTAATCGCGATCTTGTAAATGCTCAATTTCCAGCATGCGAAGGGCTTCATAGGCTTGGTCGCGATCGATTTGTGAAGGTGCATAACCCGAAAAAGCAGCACGACCAGTCAGTACCACATCTAATACTTTAAAATTAAAAATACTACGATGGCTTTGTGCAAGAAAACCCAGTTGCATTGCCCGCTGTTTTCCTTTGAGCTTTGCCAAGGGCTGACCATCAAATAAAATTTGACCTGACTGAAGTGGATAAATACCGGCCATCAGATTAAATAGTGTCGATTTACCACTTCCGTTTCGACCAAGTAGTACAGAAAAACAGTTGGACTGGAATTCGAGCTGAATGTCGTGCAGCACCGTTTTTTTCTGGTAGGCAAAATTGACTTGTTGAATTGAAATTGTACTCATAACCATCAAGCCCAGTTCATGCGATAACGACGAATAAGATATAAAAACAAGGGAGCACCGAGCAGCATCGTAAAAATTCCGATTGGAATTTCAAAGGTTGAAAATGTCCGAGACAGATTATCGATAATCAACAAAAATGATCCACCCAAAAAAATGTTCGCTGGAACAGTTTTGGCATTATCTGGCCCAATCAGCATACGCACGACATGCGGTACAAAGAGTCCGTAAAGACTAATAATGCCGGCAACTGCCACAGAGGATGAGGTGGCTAGGGTCACAAATAACACCAACAAAAACTGATCTCGCCTTGGGTCGACGCCAACCGCTTGGGCTTCAAGTTGACCCAGTGCCAGCAAATTCAGCCGCCAGCGCATGCCATACATACCCAGTAAAGACAGGGCAATGGGTAAAACAGCCTGTTCGACTTTGTCCCATGTGGCTTGATGCAAATTGCCCATAGTCCATTGTACAATTGCCTGTAATTTATAAGGATCGCTCAAGTACTGCACAATACTGAGTCCTGCGATAAACAGCCCAGAAACAATCATGCCGGAAAGCAAAATCACCACCACCGAACTTTTTTCATAGCGTTGCTGGGCAAAACCATAGGTCATACATACGGCTAAAATACCAAATAAAAATGCAGATACCTGAACCGGGAGCCAGCCAGTGAGCAGTGCAAGCGCAGCACCTAAAGCCGCGCCAGACGAAATACCCAAAACATAAGAATCTACCAATGGATTTCGAAACAAGGCTTGCAGGGTATTACCCGACGATGCCAGTGCAGCGCCAACTAAAAAGGTAAGAAAGACCCGTGGCATTCGAACATTTACAATAATGTTTTGCATGAGTTCTAGTCGCGCGAGTTCAATATTGCTCAAATGGTTGGGCGTGCTAAAAAAGGCATAAAGTGCATAGCTAAAATCACGTAGACCAAATTGTTCAGATGGCCCAATCAACAAAGAAAATATAATCAGCGGAACAGGGAGCAGATAAATCAAAACAGAAACAGAAGACTTCACTGATTATTCCTTGGATTGAGCCATGTGGATGAGTTGGGTGGCATGCGTTGCCCCATAAAATTCACTTAAAATCCGCTGCATATCATGCGCTGCATCTTGATGCACATCGACTGAACCAGATAACCAGTGTTGTAACTGATTGGCAGCCAACAGAATTTTGGGTGTATGCGGATTAAACAAAAACGCAGGACGCAAGCTATACACCTGCCGTTGCCGAACGGCACTTAAGGTGCTTAGTTCTGGGCGCTCATAAATCTGCTCAGGACGACTGTTCCACAGTAAAATCACATCCGGATTCCACTCCAGAAGTTTCTCTGGATTGACATTGGGTTGATCAATTGAAGTGGTGACCACATTACGTGCCCCGGCAAGTGTCATGACAGTATTGGGCATAGAGTCGATGCCCGAGGTCGAGAAAATCCGCCCTCCAGACCAGCCGTAGTACACGGTTTTTTGCTGCGTTGTATTGTGTTTTTTGGCATTCATCGCGGCAATTTCAGCATCAATAAATTGAAGTAATTGCTGAGCACGCTTGGTGCGTCCTGTCAGGGTGCCTAAATCATGTAATTCTTTTCGGGTTTGTTGCAGATTTTCCGACATCACGGCATATACCGGAATCTGCATTTTTTGTAATACCTTGATCACGTCGGTCTGACCAGCATTGACCACGACCAGATCGGGCTGTAGTGCAACCACACTTTCAATATTGGTCGAGGCTTCCCAGTTACTTGGCGTTGCAATTTGTTTTTGGGCAATACGTCGATCTAAAATGGAATAAGCACGATACAGATCCGGCGCGCTGTAGATTTTGGCAGGAATGCCCACCAGTGCCGAACCTGCACCCAGCATATACAAATCATCGACGCTGGCCTCAAACAGGCACACAATTCGCTGTGCTGGCTTTTGCAATTGAACTCTATTGCCGTATCGGTCTGTCACATCTATTTGAACTGTATTTGCCTGATCTGACGGTACATGTACAGGCGTACAGGCAGCGCATACCAATCCCATAAACGTCAGTAAAAAAATGCATCGGAATAAACCAAAAAATTCAGCGGTCATAGTTTAGGCATCGCGCTCGGGCAGCAGATTGGAAAAAATACGTCAAACGACTTATACAAACTTGTGTACAAGATGGTATTTTATTGTAATTTATCGTAATTGCAACTGTTGGATCACCAAAATGAAACTGCGTAGCAGGCACTTTTTATATTCATTTGCACCATTTTTTTGTGTGCTACACACGGGGTATGCGCAAGAAACCGCGGTATTGCAGACGCTTCAGGTCATGGCACAATCGGAAGATCATTCTTATTTAAATACGCTTAGCTCTGAGGCCACAAAGTCGGGAACCGACCCATTTCAAACTCCGCAGAATGTTCAGGTGGTGAATCAGGCGATGCTCCGAGACAGCAATGCACAGCGTGTTGGGGATGTGATTGGCTTGGTCAGTGGTGTGAGTTTACTCAACCCTTTAGGAGGGCTTTGGGACAATTATTCGTTTCGTGGTTTCAATACCGATCAGACCATTGGTGCTGCTGCGTTACGAAATGGAGTCAATGCGTATCTGGGGCTGAATGCTGCGCATGATTTGATTAATATTGAGCGAATCGAATTTTTAAAAGGGCCAGAAGCTGCACTTTATGGTGCGGGTGATCCGGGCGGAACCATCAATATTGTGACCAAAAAACCGCAATTTCATCCAGAGTATAGTATCGAGCTTCGGGGTGGCTCCTATGATCAGTACCGTACCGCAATCGATGCTAGCAATGCGTTAACCGACACTGTGGCGTATCGTATTGGGGTGGCATATGAAAACAACCACAGCTTTCGAGATGAAGTGAAAAACAATCGATTGTTCGTAGCACCTCAACTGACTTGGCAACCTAATGATGCGACGCAACTTGACTATGACAGCGAATATACAGTCATCAACAGCCTGTTCGATCGGGGAGTGACCGCTGTGAACCAGCAGTTGGGGAAAATTCCCAATACACGTTTTTTGGGTGAAAAAGACGATGGTCTGATGACCATGAATGATTATTTGCAGCAGCTTAGACTTCGCCACCAATGGGCCAATAACTGGACCAGTACCAGCACCATTAACTACAAAGACAACACTTGGCGTGGATTTTCGTCTGAAGCTTATCAACTTTTAAATGCGCAGGGTGATCTCAATCGTGAGCGACGCTATCGTATCTACGACACCACCAGTTATCTGTTTAATCATGATGTACAAGGCGAGCTAGAAACAGCACAAGCCAAGCACCGCTGGTCGATTGGACTAAGCTATAGCGATTTGACCATTCAAAACCATTTGCTGCGTTATCGCAAAAAAGGATCGACCGAGAGTCTGATCAATATTTACCATCCTCAATACGGGATTAATTTACCGGCGGTGTCGAGTGTTTACAACACACATGAGCGTCAAAATAATGTGGTACTGAGCTTAAGTGATGCGATTGAGTTTTCACCTAAGTGGACTTTATTGCTTGCGAGTCGTTTCGACTATTATCAACAACGTTATAAAGAGGTTGTGGCGCAGACATCGGGTCAGCAACGCTTTACTCAGTGGAGCCCGAAAGCTGCACTGAATTATCGAGTGGACGATGCCACTTCAGTATTTGTGAGTGCAGGGCAATCCTTTCACTTAAATTCTGGCTTAGATATCCAGCAACAACCGTTTGCACCCGAAAAAGCATGGACCTATGAACTTGGCATGAAAAAAAGTGTCTTTGATGATCGCCTAATGTCATCATGGTCTATTTTTCAAATCAAGAAGCAAAATGTTCTCACCACCAATCCTGTTGACTCTTCGTACATGATCACTGCTGCTGAGGAAAGCAGTCGCGGTATCGAATGGGACTTCACCGCTCAGCCCATCGATGCACTCAACCTAAAACTGGCCTATGCCTATATTGATGCTAAGGTATCAAAAACTGAGGCGGCTTCGGGCATTCAAAAGGGCAGTGCGCTACTCAATAGCCCGAAACATAATGCCAGCCTGATGATGATGTATGATCTTTGGCAGTCTGGTGAGCAAAAAGTTGCTGTAGGCAGCAATATTCAATATCTGTCAAAGCGCTCAGGCAATGTATATGACAATGGTTTTAATCTTCCAGCTTATACTTTGGTGCATTTAAACGCTGCCTATCAGCTGACGCCTCAGCTCAGTTTTCAGTTCAGCTTGAAGAATCTGTTTAATCAAGCGTATTATGTGTCTAGTTTAAAAGACGAATGGGTGACGCCGGGCAATCCGCGCGAAATGTTTGTAACGCTCAATTATCGTTTTCAATAAGATGAAAATAATATGCGATGATTACATTTCGCTGCATAAAATTAAGTTTGAATTAAGTTCCGGGCACTAATCTTCTTATCAAGCCTAGCAGCTTATGCCAATCTCCAATCGGCATCTTGAAATACCCTTCGCCACACCCTCAGATGTGGCTTTTTTTTGCCTGAAAATTAAGGCATGCACACTCATAATGCAGTTAAACAGCCGACATTGCCACAATCTGATGCAGCGCAGGGCAGAATGGGCCTTTAATCTTGCGTTTCATTATGATTTTTTGCAATTTTACATTGGCATAGTGTTTGCTTAATTTAATTGAGAGTAGAAGCTGTCAACATATAAAAAACGAGTATGTGGGTCATTGCTCTAAGCGTTAGCTTGAAAAAGGCGTGACGTTTAGTGTGACTCAATACTTGACTATCATTTTAGCGTATTGGGTCATGTCATTAAAATTTACTTGAATATGAGTGATAAAAATGAACAGTCGACATTACCCAAAAGCTGAATTTTCAATGCAGGAACTACAAAAAGAATCACGGATGGGCAGTATAGGCACCGAAACCCAACGTGAAATCCGAATGATCGATTTAAGTGACTTTGAGCAGCGCAAATACGAAATTGCCGATCAGCTCTGGTCTGCTGCAATCGAAATCGGTTTTTTTCAGGTGTATAACCATGGAATTTCAAGCCGAGATATCGACCATGCCTTTAAAATGGCCGAGCAATTTTTTGCCTTACCGCGAGATATCAAAGCACAGTATCCCTTAACTCGTAATGCCGGATGGGAAAGCAAAGCACAAATTCGGCCCTCTACACAAACGCCCGATCAGAAAGAGTCCTATCAAATTACCCGGCCACGCATGCAACAGCTTTGGCCAACCGAACAAGAACTTCCACACTTTAAAACCGATATGCTCGATTTTGAACAAAAGTGCTGGTCGGTAGGAATGAAAATTTTATCCTGCTTTGCCTATAAACTCGGTTTTGCAGAAGATTTTTTTACACAGGCACATGATCCTTCGCAGTCAAGTTATCAAAGTACCTTACGCATGCTGCACTATTATGCGGTCGATCCTGCGCTTAAAGAAGAACTAGGATTATGGCGTGCAGGCGCACACACCGATTTTGACTGTTTAACTTTATTGTTTCAGCAAGAAGGCCAAGGGGGCTTGCAGGTGTGTCCGGGCAAAGAAATGGACGAGCAGGAGTGGACCTCGATTGAGCCATGTAAAGATGTTATTACCTGCAACATTGGCGATATGCTCACCCGCTGGAGTGATGATTTATTGCCATCTAATTTCCATCGTGTCAAAAATCCAGCCGATGATGAATACCAAGGCGCTCGCTATAGCCTTGCATTTTTCTGTCAAGCCAATGAGGATGTGCTGATTCAAAGCCCTCAAGGCAAGTATCCCGACATTACCGCCAAAGATTATTTAGCACAGCGTGTCAGTGCCAATTTTTCTGGAAAATATTGATTTCATTTACAAGTCATTTTTTTTGACAAGACAGTCATCAAAATCGAGGCTGTTTTGTCATTAAATCACTCAAATTTAAAGCAAAAATCACATAATTATCATTGTCAGAACACGCGTTAAATTGATAGCATCGAATGGATTCTTGATTGCTAAAAAGTGGCGCAAATGTCTTCAGGACAACAAGTCTTAATAAAACTCAGAAAAATGATTATTGCTGGCGAACTTGCAGGCGGGAGTCGGATTGCTGAAATTCCAACGGCTGAACTACTAGGTGTATCGCGTCAGCCAGTGCGTATGGCTTTTCGACTGCTCGAACAAGAAGGACTCTTGATCAAGAATCCTACGCGTGGTTATCTGGTACGTGAAATTTCTGATCAGTTGATTCAAGATGCGATTGAAGTGCGTGGTGTGCTTGAAGGTTTGGCAGCCAAAACCTTGGCAGAAAAAGGCTTAAACGATGAGCAGAAAAGCACACTTAAAAGCTGTATTGAAGAAATCGAAAAGCTTTTTGCAGCGCACAGCAGTTTCGGCGACGCAGAGATAGAAACCTATGATCATTTTAATGCGATTTTTCATGACACGATTCTTCAAGGGGCAAAAAATATTGCCCTGATGCAGGCGCTCGCTAAGAATAATCAACTACCGTTTGCGTCAGCGCAAGCCATTACCTTCGATTCATCTCAGGCGCTTTCAGAATATCGCCGTTTGCATTACGCACATTTGCAGCATTGCTCCATTTACGATGCGCTGTTGCATCGACAAGCGGGGCGTGCTGAAAACCTGATGCGCGAACATAGCAGTGTTGCCATTTTGGGTGAGACCATTCGGCATCTGATTGCAGATTAAAAAACTCCTATACATGGGCTTAAGATGTATAGGAGAAAACCTTTTATCCAAGCTCAATCACTAAGGTCTCTGACTTGGCTCTTGAGCAGCATGGCGTAAAATACTGATTTGACGCATGCTCTTCATCTGTCATAAACACATCGCGATGCTCTGGAATGCCAGCAAGTACACGGGTCATACAGGTTCCGCATACGCCTTGTTCACATGAAATAGGCACATCAAAACCATGCGCAAGCAGTGCTTGGGTTGCTGTTTGATTGGCCGGAACCTCAATCGTTTGGCCGGAACCGAGAACTTCAATTCGAAAAGACCGGTTACTGGTTTGATCGACTGGTGCAGCAGCAAAATGTTCCTGATGCAATTGCGCATTTGACCAACCCGCCTCAACGGCTGCATCCATCACAAACTGCATAAAACCTGTCGGGCCACAAACATAGAGATGATGGTCTGTACTGGCATCGGCTAATACCTGCGCCATATTGCACGCCGTTTCAGGTTGATCTTGAATATGTAAATGAAGATGATCTGGAAAATGCGTGGTTAAATTGCCATAAAATGCAATCATTTCGTGGCGCCGCACAAAATAATGCAGCTCAAATGGAATCTGATCACGCTTTAATTGATAGGCCATCGATAAGATCGGTGTGATGCCAATTCCCCCTGCAAATAACATGGCGCGGCCAGTTTGCGGATGCAGCTCAAATAAATTACGTGGTGGACTAATCTGTAAACGATCACCTTCGCTATAGTCCAGATGCATACAGCGCGAACCGCCACGTGAATGTTCATCGTGTAACACGCCAATCACGTAACGATGTCTTTCACTGCTACAGTTTGAAAGTGAGTATTGGCGAGTGAAGCCGTTTTTTAAATGCACATCGATATGCGCACCTGCCGAAAAAGCCGGAAGCGAATCGCCTTGTGTCGAAATCAGTTCAAAAGCACGAATATGTGCAGTGAGCTGATGAATTTTATCAATGATCACGTCCATGTCATGCTGCCTTATATCACGCGAATATTGGGAAACTGGCGATCTTGAAGATCTGGCGGTGGCGTTGTTTCTTTGGCTAGCAGACGCTCAATAATTTTTCGTGATTGAACACCACCCGCATCGATATTCAACATTAATAATTTTCTGTGCGGATTGTTCAAAATGTTTTGTTGCTGTTGTTCCAGCATTTGCAAATCTTCGGTAAAGATTTTGCCTTGACCTTCACGAATTTGATCGGTCAATTCATGATTTTCGGGCTGAAAGTGACGTGCCATTCCCCAAAAATACCAATGCGAGGTTTCAGTTTCAGGCGTAATAAAGTCGACCACAATCGCCGAGACTTTCTTGTCTGTAGGTGCATGATATCCGCCATAACCTGCATGCGCCACGCCCACCTCAATATGCACATTACTTGGTGCATAAAAATGGCAGCGCTGCCAGCGATCAACCGGAATATCATCGGCCAAATGGTTGCCACGCAATGCCATTTTCCAAAACGGTGGGGCAATCACATTTTCCATATAACGTTCAGTAATCACATGATCGCCGTCGACCTTGGTCACAGGCAAAGCTTCGTCAATTTCTTTTTGACCAATACTACTCGAATGTACGTAGGTTTCGTGGGTGAGATCCATCAGATTATCAATCATTAATCGATAATCACACTGAATATGAAATAGACCTCCGCCATAGCCCCATTCGGGATGATCGGCCCATTCAAGTTCTGGAAGCGTGCTCTCGTCTGCCAACGCAATATCGCCTGGCCAAACCCAGATAAAACCGTATTTTTCCACAGCAGCATAGGCTTTATTGCACGGAAAACCAGTCACGCGTTGTGCTGGCATTGCGACGGTTTTTCCATCGCAGCCCATGACCAAGCCGTGATAACCACAAACCAGATGACCATCTTCGACATAACCGAGTGACAGCGGTGCGCCGCGATGCGGACAGAAATCTTCTACAGCAGCCACTTTATTTTCTTTGGCACGATAAAAGACGATTTTTTCACCACAAATAGTTCGACCTAATGGCTTGTCCTGAAGATCTTCTGGACGGCAGGCGACGTACCATGCATTTTTTATAAACATTTGTGACAGCTCCTTATCACTTATTGGATCCAATTTAATTGAGTTTTGACTATTCGTCAATTTAGATTTTTCTTTAGAACAAAATTAAATTTGTATGTTTTTTACATAGTTCAGTAATTATTTCATAATATTCATTATTTTTTTATTTAAATGAGATAGGTTTAATCCACATTTAAGTCATAAATAAAAAATCTCATAGATCGAATTGGAAAAGCAATATTGGATCCATATTTGAGGAAATGAAGTTATTTAACTGAACCTGAAGCTTCGCTTGAGAAAAATAAATTAAATGTACGATCATCAATTTATTTGTACGTTTATCGAACAATAAAATCTGGAAATTATTGCTTTGATCAATCGAGTTGATCACTATTTAATATGAGCAGGACGCTCCAGAGACCTGAACACTACCGTTATTTATTTTTAGTTATTTAATTCCTTTTAGGCAATTATGGATATGGATATGCATAATCACCCGGCATTTATACTGTTAAATGTGGCGTGTATCGCTGTCCAGACATGGAGATACCCACATGCAACGCGACGTACTCAGCGAAATTAATCAAAACCCCATGAGCCGCTATCAGTGGTTTGTGATTGGGATCTGTATTTGTTTGAATATCATTGATGGCTTTGATGTGATGGTGATGGCCTTTACCGCACCGTCAGTTTCTGCTGAGTGGTCACTTTCAGGTGCGCAAATCGGAATGTTACTCAGCGCTGGCCTGTTCGGTATGGCCGCAGGCTCCATCTTTTTAGCGCCATTGGCAGATAAAATTGGTCGCCGTTTTCTGATTCTGATTTGTTTGGGGATTTCCGGCCTTAGTATGTTGGCATGTGCCTTTGTGACCAGTCATGGCATGTTGGCTGCATTGCGCTTTATTACGGGTATTGGTGTGGGTGGTATCTTGGCCAGTAGTAACGTATTGGCGAGCGAGTATGCCAATCTAAGATGGCGTAGCCTTGCAGTGAGCCTGATGTCAACAGGTTATGGTATTGGCGCAACTCTGGGTGGTGTATTGTCTTTGGCCTTTGTTGAACACTTAGGCTGGCGCTCGATTTTCTTGGCAGGTGGCGTGACAACACTGCTGATGTTGCTGGTGAGTTATTGGGTATTGCCAGATTCGCTGGATTATTTATTGGCTAAAAAACCAAAACAAGCACTCGAAAAAATCAATGCTGTCATGCAGCGTATGGGGTTAGTTCGCTTAGACACCTTGCCAATCTACGATAAAAATGGCACCAAAGAAGCAGGTGATATTGCAAAACTGTTTCAGGGTAAACAAGGCTTTTTAACCTTATGCCTTTGGTTTTCATTCTTCTTGGTGATGTTCGGATTCTATTTTGTCATGAGCTGGACACCAAAGATTTTGATCAGCATGGGAATGTCACCAGATCAAGGCGTGAGTACGGGTATTTTAATCAGTATTGGTGGAATTTTTGGTGCGGCAATTATTGGCTTACTGGCCTCACGTGTCAAAATTTTCTATGCGCTCAGTGTATTTTTAGGTTTAACCGCTGCATGTGTCTGGCTCTTTGTGGCAGTCTCATCGCAAGTCAGCATTGCACTGGTGGTCGGGCTGTTGCTTGGCACACTCATTAATGGCTGCGTGGCAGGCTTGTATTCAATTTCGCCAACCATTTACGATGCCAATATTCGTAGTCGTGGAGTGGGCTACGCAATTGGATTTGGCCGAATTGGTGCCATTATATCGCCAACGGTTGCAGGTATGTTTTTAGACAAGGGTTTGGCACCTGCAACTTTATATGCCTATTACGGTATCGTATTTGTTTTGGCAATCTTCCTGATTTTAAGTCTAGGTAAGGCATTTTATCGTCAGCACGATCAAGATACAGATGTAAAACCTGTTAAATCATTGGCTTGAGTAGTTAATGGTTCGTATCATTCTTGAATGCTGGCTTTACTGAGTTCACTCATGAGTACAATTTAAGGAATGCTTACTGCTTTAAAAAAGATCCTGCTTAAGCAGGATCTTTTGATTTTAAGCGTTACTGGTGTTGGCAAGTTCAGTCTGCCACGCATCGTATTGATAGACCCAGTCGGCGTTACCTTGCTGCTTCATCCATTGATTGCCACGAGATCCGAGTTGAATTTTAGCGGTGCGCTCTTGTCGAGTGAGTTCATAAACTTGAAGTGCCCGTTCAACATCTGCGTGAGAGCTGACCGATGCAAGGCAGCGTCCAAGTACTACCGCATCTTCAATTGCCATACCGGCACCTTGTGCCATAAATGGAAGCATTGGATGACAGGCATCACCCAATAGCGTTACACAACCGACAGACCAATTTTGTAGTGGATCACGTTCATAAAGCGCACTTTTTAGGGTCGTGTCACAGGCATCAAGCAGGGCACGTGCATCCGCATGAAAATCTTTATAAAATGCGCGCAATTCATTTACGTCACCTTCACTGGTCCATGATTCTTCTGTCCAGCTCTCTTGCCCGGTAGTCGCAAAAATAAAGGTGTCTTTACCTTGATTGAGTGGGAACGTCACAATCTGCTGCTGAGGGACTGGGCCCCACCATTTGGTAAACGCATCGATTTCGGGTACATGTTGTACTCTTTCTGTCGGTACAACAGAGCGAAAAGACACAATTCCGGTAAAGCGTGGAGATTCTTCGCCAAATAAAGCACTACGCACACGTGAATGGATACCATCTGCACCAATCACCACATCAAACTGTTGTTGGGTACCATCTTCAAAACTTAAATCAATGCCGGATGCATGCTGCTCTAAATGACACAGACGTTTGGAAAACTGAATGTGTTCGATAGGAAATAATTCGGCCAAAGCGTGAATAATATCTGCACGGTGGATGGTGACCTGTGGTGCACCATAGTGTTGTTCAGCCACTTGGCTCATACCTAAGCGAGAGGTTTCAAGGCTCGTATCCCAATCACGGCTGATTCGATAAGTCGGCATGGCTCCTAATTTACGAATGGTCTGGCCAGCACCTAAGCCATCCAGTGCTTTAACCACATTTGGGGTGAGATTAATGTCTGCTCCCACACGTGAAAATGTAGCAGCTTGTTCAAAGACCGTGACCTTGTGGCCCGCCTTACTTAAGGCAATTGCGGCAGCCAAACCGCCAACACCACCGCCAACGATTGCAATTCGTAATGTGTCCATACCTGTATTCTCGTTTTATTTTACCTAAAAGATCGAGTTATTGTTTGTTTTGAATATAAAACAAAGTTAAATATATAAAACAATCTATATCATCAAGCTGAACTTGAGCAATGTCAAGTCATTCGTTTGAGAGAAAATCATGTTGATTTTTTAAGGTACAGATAAAGTGGGAGAAATCATCAAAAATAATGCAAGACTAAAGATGAGTGGTCGGCAATCCATTGCCCATAACACTAATAAATAAATTTTGAAATTTTTTCAGCAGTTTCAATGACCTGTTTGGATATATCTTGCTTAAATGTTGTTTCGTCATAGGTGCTGATCGGGCAGCTAACAGACAACACCGCCACCATTTCTTTTGAAGACTGACGATAAATCGGTGCTGCACATGCTGCCATGTCATGGTTGTAATGACCCCAGCTCACCATCGATGCCTGAGTTTTCACAAAGTTTAAACGCAGTAGCAGTTCTTTTAGATTTTTTGGGGTCAGTTCGGAAAAAGTATCCCATTCATCAAACTTACGGTAGCGCTGACGAATTTCTGTTTCGGGTAAATTTGATAACAGTAATTGACCAATGACGGTGGCGTGAGCTGGCCAGCGCGTACCCAAACTAATGGTACTGGTGAATGGGCCGGTCGACTGAATATTATTTACAAAGACGATATGCGTACCTTCTAAAATAGAAAGATGTACTGCAATTTTGGTTTGATCGCGTAAATCTTTCATCAAAGGTGTCGATAAATCGAGCAGTGACAGCTTTGACAAACTGTTAAAACCTAGCTCCATGACTTTGGAATCTAGCGCATAGGTTTTCTGCGATGCTTTGCGCAAAAATCCACAGGATTCTAAGGTGTAAATCAAACGAAATGCACTAGAACGATTCACATCTAAAATTTCGGCAATTTCAGAAATGGTCATTTCCTGTGCTTCTTGATTGAACGCCTGCAAGATGGCTAAACCGCGTACAAGCCCTGGAACCAAATAGCGATCGTCATTTTTGCTCGCCTCGACGTCTACGACATCTTCTTCTACAACTATGCTCATTCGATAAAAATTCCTAGAAATAAAAGGGGGAATGATTTTGGTGCAATGTGCTTTATTTTGATTCTATTGTAATGATAAAGAATACTTAAAACAATGTTTATATATAAAACTAAATTTAATTGATAAAACGTAATAAAATATTTAAAAATAATTAAGATTATGAAATATATAAATTTTTATTTATTGACATAAAATCAATTTGAGGATTATTCTTTGCATATGTTTTGGAAATAAACAAATGTTTTGTATATAAAACAATATCGAGGGCTCAAACGATGAGTTGGATTTCAGTTTGTGGCATTGATGATGTCTCGGAAGATGAACCAAAAGCAGTTGAAGTAAACGACAAAAAAATTGGTGTATTCGTTATCGATGAGCAGTACTTCGCAATCGAAAATGTGTGTCCACATGCGTTTGCGTTGCTCACAGAAGGCTTTATTGAAGATCAAACCGTAGAGTGTCCATTGCACGAAGCGATTTTTGATATTCAAACCGGTGAACTAAAAAGCGGACCAGGATGTCGTGATCTGTGTACTTATCCCGTGCGCGTGGACGGGCAACAGATCCAGATTCAACTGTAATAGCAAGCAAGGAAATTTGCCGTGAAACAATTTAACGAAAAACTGGCCAATTGGATTAACGCCACACCTTCACTGGAAGCTGGTATCAACAATATCCAGATTCCGGGTCAAGTAGAGCATTTGGTTTGGCAAACCCGTTATAAATCACCCACTGCATATGAACAGGATTTTGTTAAACACCTGATCCAGGCTTTTGCTTCTGGGGTTACAGAGCTAAATGATCTGGTTGCAGCGCTAAATCAGCAAGGTTTTCGTCGCGAATCTGGTGAAGTTTGGACCATGCAGAGCTTTAGCGAAGAAATGCAGCGTTTGGGTTATTGAGATCAGGGAAGAAAAGACATGAATGCAATCTATCAACAAGCTTCAAGTACAGAAGACTATCTTGAACTGGGTTTACGTGATCAATGGTATCCCGTTCTGGCCAGTTGGGAAGTCAATGCAAATCCGGTTGGAATCACTCGTTTAGGTGAAAATATTGTGGTGTGGCGTGATCATGACGGTCAATTGCATGCACTTGAAGACCGCTGTCCGCACCGTGGCGCTCGTTTGTCGTTAGGTTGGAATCTTGGAAACCGAGTTGCCTGCTGGTATCACGGTGTAGAAGTGAATGGCAAGGGGATGGTTGAAGATGTACCTGCTGTACATGAATGTCCACTTAAAGGCGCTGAATGTGTAAAAAGCTATCCAGTGATAGAAAAGCACGATGCCATCTTTATTTGGTTTGGTCTGGATCCGAACGAACCACCAGCGGAACTAGCTTTCCCGGAGCAATTGGCCAGTGAAGAATGGAGTTCATTTTTGTGTCAGGCCGACTGGAAGGTCAATCATCAGTATGCAATTGATAACGTAATGGATCCTATGCATGGAACGTATCTGCACTGTACCTCGCATTCTATGGCAGAAGGTGAGCGTACAGCCGAGATGAAGCATCGCAATACCGAACATGGCTTTATTTTCGAAAAAGAAGGTCAAACTGGGGTGAACTTCGACTGGGTCGAATATGGCCAAACTGGAACCAGCTGGTTACGTTTATCGATCCCGTATCGCAAAGAATTTGGTCCGGGTGGAGTGTTCTGGATTGTCGGCTTTGCCACGCCTATCGATGCCAATAATACGCGCGTGTTTTTCTGGCGCTGCCGTCAGGTGTCTGGCTGGCAACGCCACGTATGGCGGTTCTTGTATCGCAATCATCTTGAAAAACTCCACTGGGATGTACTGGAGCAAGATCGCATCATTTTGGAAAATCTTGCGCCAAATGCACGTTCAAAAGAGTTTTTGTATCAACACGATGTGGGCTTATCGCGCTTACGCCGTCTGATGAAAAAAGATGCCGAAAAGCAGCTGAAAAAAATCGCGTTGCTGGATACCTCGGCGCTGGCACAAACGCCTTAAGGATTGGTTATGTCTTCTCATACATTACTGCAAGGTAAAAAAATCATTGTGACCGGAGCGGCACGTGGCTTGGGGCTTGGCTTTGCACAAGCTATCGCACAAGCGGGCGCGCAGGTTGTGATGGCAGATATTCTAGATGAACTGGTTCACCAAGAAGCCGCTGACTTGAACCAGCAGGGCCTAACCGTTTATTCAACTGCACTCGATTTGTCACAGCCTGAATCTGTACATCAGTGTGCTGAGTTTGCCATTCAAAAAATGGGCGGGCTGGATGGTTTGGTCAATTGTGCTGCACTGGCAACCGGAGTCGGTGGTCAAGATTTAATGGAATATGATCCTGTGCTATGGGATCGGGTCATGACCATTAATGTAAAAGGCACATGGCTGATGGTGCAGGCATGCGTGCCATATTTGAAGCAATCCGGTAGCGCAAAAATCGTCAATATCGCCTCGGATACCGCATTGTGGGGAGCACCTCGATTGATGGCTTATGTGGCCAGTAAAGGGGCCATTCTTTCCATGACGCGTTCAATGGCGCGAGAGTTAGGCGAATTTGAGATTTGCGTCAACACCATTTCACCGGGCCTAACCTTGGTGGAAGCAACTGAATATGTACCGCAAGAACGTCACAATCTTTATGTCACTGGACGCGCAATCCAGCGTCAGCAGCATCCGCAAGACTTAAACGGCACTGCAATTTATTTATTGTCCGATCTGGCTTCATTTGTGACGGGACAGAATATTCCGGTCAATGGTGGCTTTGTCTTTAATTAGGAGCGTTATGCATGATCAAGGGAATCGAAATTTTAAAATTTGGTGTAGAAGACAGGGCTCAAACCACAAAGTTTCTGCGTGATTTCGGGTTGTCTCAGCATACATCTGATCTGGACAATACTGAACTCTTTCAAACACAAAACGGCAGCAAACTTTATATATTTGATCTCGCCGATTCACGTTTACCTGCTGCAATTGAAGCGGGTTCCACCTTACGTGAAGTGACATGGGGGGTAAGCGAAGACACTGACTTGAATCACTTTGCGCTGTGTTTAAAAGACGTCGACGGTTTTGAGCAAGGTGAAGGTTATGTTCAGTGCCGCGATCCAAATGGTATGACCATCGTATTTCAGCGTTCAATCACGCACGATGTACCTGAACAAAAAACAGAAGGTATCAATCAATACGGCAATATCCAGCGCATTAATGCCGCCAGTCCCGTATATGAAAAAGGTGAGCCGATTGCCATAGGTCATGTGGTGTTCTTTACACCTGATTTAGCAAAGACCGAAGATTTTTATAAAGAAAAATTGGGCTTTTACCTATCCGATGCTTATGTCAATCGTGGGGCATTTCTGCGCTGTCGTGGCGAAGGCTATCACCATGATCTGTTCTTGTTGTCCGTTCCAAATAAACCTGCGGGCCTAAATCATGTGGCTTTTGTGGTACGTGATATCCATGAGGTGATTGGCGGTGGTCTACACATGAATCGTTCGCAGTGGTCCACCTTCATCGGGCCGGGGCGTCATCCAATTTCTTCGGCGTACTTCTGGTATGTGAATTCTCCATTGGGCGGTGCATTTGAGTATTACACCAACGACGATTATCTCACTGAGGCATGGCAACCACGTTTTGAAGAACATCGTCTGGAGCTTTTTACTGAGTGGGCGATTGAAGGTGGGCTTGATCATGATACGCGTCGTCAGGTGAAACCTGTATCGCATTAAAAAAGGATTAAAGGAGAGAGGACATGGAGAGAATCGTAGTGGTAGGAGCAGGGCAGGCAGCAGGTTGGGCTGTAAGCACGCTTAGACAAGAAGGCTTTACTGGCGAAATTCATGTGGTTTCAGACGAAAACCAGATTTTTTATGAGCGTCCACCACTATCAAAGCAAGTGCTGTCGAAAGAAGCTACTTACGACAGTCTAAATTTATTTTCTCCTGAACAAATTGATGCTTTCTCGATCCATCTACACAAACCTGACCGTGCTACACAAATTGATCGTGTGAGTCAGCAAGTCACTTTGGAAAGTGGCAAAGTCCTTGCCTATGACAAATTACTGATTGCCACTGGGAGCCGTGCACGAGTTCCAGCCAATACATGGAAAGATATACCAAATGTTGTGACATTACGAGATGTCCAAGATTGCGAGCGTTTAGCAAAACTACTCGATACAGCACAGTCTGTGGCGATTGTGGGTGGTGGATGGATCGGGCTTGAAATTGCGGCAACCGCACGTAAACAGGGCAAAACTGTAGATGTATTTGAATATGCTGAACGTCTATGTGCCCGTAGCGTTAGTCCAGAAGTGTCTAAGTTTTTGTATGACATTCACACCGCACAGGGCACACATATTCACTTAAACAGTAAAAACTTGCATTTGATCGAAGCCTCTAACGGAAACGTTAATTTGCTCAATCATCCTGAACCATCGCGTTGTTACGACTGCGTGGTGGTCGGAGCAGGTGCCGAAATTGCCAAAGAGTTGGGCGTTCATGCTGGCTTAGAGGTAAAAGACGGCATAGTGGTGAATCGTTTCGGACAAACTTCCGATGCAAATATTTATGCTGCCGGCGATGTCGCGATTCATCCGGTCTTGGGGTATTGCATCCAGTCTTGGGCCAATGCACAAAATCAGGCAATCGCGGCAGCAAAATCCATGATGGGTGTGGCAACGGAATATGCCGACATTCCATGGTTATGGTCCGATCAGTATCACTTCAATATTCAAATTTTGGGCACCTATCAACCCGAGTTAAATCCGAGCTTGGTGGTGCGTCAATGTAGTGATACCCAGATCAGTTATTTGTATCTGGATGCACAGCAGCGCTTGATCAACATGATTGCAGTCAACGACGCCAAGCTGGTCAAGCTGGCCAAGCGTTGGATTCAAAATGGCACCGTACTCGATCCAGCGCAACTGACAAATCCAGAATTTAATGTCATGAAGCTTAAACCTTAATAAGGCTTCACGACGTCTAGCCAGATCAATCATTTTCAGATCTTTAGCCAAATCGAAGGAACGCTTGCATGTTAAATGATGTAGATGAAAAAAAAGGATTCAAACACTGGATACCTGCATTTGTATTGATGGCCTGTGTGGTACTGGCATTCTTTGACAAGATTAGTATTGCCGTGCTGTTTTCAGATCCGCACTTTCAAGATGCCATGGGGATTGCACAGGATAAAGCAAAACTGGGTTGGTTAATGACCAGCTTTTTATTGGCCTACGGATTCTCATCGATTTTCTTAAGTTTTCTCGGAGATATATTTAATCCGAAAAAGATGCTGTTTTGGAGCGTCACTTCTTGGGGTGTGCTGATGTTTATCATGGGTTTTACCACCCATTATGGCACCATGCTGTTGTTACGAGTTCTGCTAGGTATTGCAGAAGGTCCGTTGTTTGCTTTGGCCTATGCAATTGTCAAACAAACCTATACAGATCGTCAGCAAGCGCGTGCATCGACCATGTTTTTGCTGGGAACACCGATTGGCGCTTTTCTAGGCTTCCCAATTACCGCAGCCGTTTTGGCCAAGCATGACTGGCACACCACCTTTTTTGTAATGGCTGGCTTAACCCTGATTGTCATGCTGTTGGTGTTGGTGGGGCTACGCAATCTTAATTTACGTAAGTCGATCGAACTCGAAGGGACCGGTAAACGTGTCAATTTTCAGGGACACCTCAAAAATACCAAAGTGTTACTAAAAAACGGCGCTTTTTGGTTGGTGTGTTTGTTCAATATCGCCCTCATGACCTATTTGTGGGGACTCAATAGCTGGGTGCCGTCTTACTTAATTCAAGACAAGGGATTCAATCTCAAAGAGTTCGGTTTTTATTCGAGCTTACCATTTATAGCTATGCTAATTGGTGAAATTGTCGGTGCGATATTTTCAGACAAATTGGGGAAGCGTGCTGTTCAGGTCTTTGGTGGGTTACTAATAGCCGGAATTTCGCTTTACGTCATGGTGCTGATGACCAGTCCACTTCTCATTATTGCGGCCATGTCGGTCAGTTCAATGGCATGGGGTTTTGGCGTAGCGGCTATTTTTGCCCTGCTGGCGCGTGTCACGACTGCCGATGTAGGTGCAACCGCAGGGGGAATATTTAATGGTTTGGCAAATTTTGCCAGTGCGGCCGCTCCAGTTCTGATTGGCATGATTGTGATGCAAACAGGCAGTTTTAACTTGGGAATCACGTTCTTGGCCGTGGTGGCAATTGTGGGATCGTTCTTTCTTACCCCATTACTCAAACGTTACTAATTCATTTTCAATTTTAAGTAGGAGTCAGTCATGAGTACTCAACAATTTGAATCATGGAATCAACCAGAAGGAACCAGTTTAGAAGAATGGTTAACTACCCGTATCGCCCGATTCGAGACACGTGAATACGATTTCGACGCGCTCAAGTTTCAGGCCGATTATGACCCGAAATACCGCCGTGCACAGATGCGTTACATGGGGTCTGGTGCAACAGGCGTAGGGCAAGATAGCAATACCGTTCCTGCAGAAAACTTTACCTTTTCGACCATGGTCTTGCCGCCACAATGTGAAGGGCCATTGCACATTCATCACGATGTGGAAGAAGTGTTCTTTATGTTGCGTGGTGAAATTGACCTGTTTATCGAGCATAACGGTGAAAAATTTAGTACGCGTTTAAAAGAACGTGATCTGATTTCGATTCCACCAGGAATTTACCGAGGTCTGTTTAATCCGGGTCAAGACGATGCCTTGATGTGTGTGATGCTCGGTGCGGGTAAGCCGACGATTCCGAATTATCCGCCTGAACATCCGTTGTCTCAAATTAAACGTAACTAAGTGCAGATATAGCGCGCAGCTACATCAATCTTCAAAACGGGAACTCGACGCACTCCTTGGCGTGCAAAAGTTCCCTATATCGGGAAATCATGATGACACTTGTCGAAAAATTACAGCATTTTCCAGTTCAGATGCTTGAGGTTTCTGGTGCTACACAAGCCTATCGTGAGTCTGGCTCAGGTGAACAGGTGCTGGTGCTATTACATGGCATCAGCTCAGGTTCGGGGTCTTGGGTGCAGCAATTGGAAATACTGGGTCATCATTTTCGCGTTATTGCATGGGATGCACCGGGGTATGGATTATCAGATCCTTTAAACACGGCCGAGCCCAAAGCAACAGATTATGCCGAGCGTTTAAAAGCACTTCTGGATGGTCTGAACATCGATACAGCGATTGTGGTTGGCCACTCGCTTGGTGCATTGCAGGCCTGTGCATTTGCCCAGTGTTATCCCGATCGTGTGGAACAACTCATTATTGCAAATGTGGCGCAGGGTTATGAGCGTTACAGCGCCGAACAACAGGCTGATGTATATCACAAACGGCCAAAATTATTGGTCGAGCTAGGTCAAACAGGATTGGCTCAGACACGTGGGCCGCATCTCACTTTTTTAAAAACGCCAGTGATTCTAGAGTTGATTGAACAGGTCATGCAGAACCTGCACCTCGAAGGATTCACACACGCATCTTATTTATTGGCATATGACGAAATTCGAAATTACTTAAACGGTTTAAAGGTGCCTTGCACCGTGATTGCGGGTCAATGCGACAGCATTACACCTGCTGAAGCAATCAAAAAGCTGGCACAAGAAATTCAATGTCGAAACTACATCGAGATTCAAGCGGCAGGGCATTTGAGCTATGTCGATCAGGTTGAATCATTTAACCAAATTGTTTTGTCCGTCAAGCAGCATATTAACGAGAGATAATCTATGAGCTTCCAAGTTGAAGGAAAAGTAGCAGTAGTCACAGGTGGCTCTTCTGGTATCGGATTGGCTGCAGTGGAAATTTTAGTTGCAGAAGGTGCCAAAGTGGCATGGTGTGGGCGTGATCAAGTACGTTTAGACAACTCAAAACAATACATTTTAGAGAAGTTTCCAAGCGCACAAATTTACACACAAAATTGTAATGTTTTAGACAAACACGATGTTCAACAGTTTGCGCAAACGGTACATCGTGAACTGGGCAATGTCGACATGCTGATCAATAATGCGGGTCAGGGGCGCGTCTCGAGTTTTGAAGATACTCAAGATGAAGACTGGATGAAAGAAATCGAGTTGAAATACTTTAGTGTACTGCATCCCGTACGCGCTTTTTTAGACGATCTTAAACGCTCGGAAATCGGTTCAATTACCAATGTGAATTCTTTACTGGCGTTACAGCCTGAACCTCACATGATCGCAACCTCATCTGCACGCGCAGCTCTGCTTAATTTAACCCATTCGTTGGCACATGAATTTAATCAGTTTAAGGTGCGGGTCAATTCAATTTTACTGGGCATGGTCGAATCGGCGCAGTGGAAGCGTCGTTATGCCAACCGTTCAGATCAAGAACAATCTTGGGAAGAGTGGACTGCCAATATTGCCAAAAAACGCGGAATTCCAATGCAGCGCTTGGGTAAACCTGAGGAGCCTGCTCGCGCACTGGTATTTCTTGCATCGCCGTTAGCGTCTTATACCACAGGTTCAACAATTGATGTTTCTGGCGGATTTAACAAGCATTTATAAGGTGAATGCAATGAAGCAATTAATGATGATTGGATTTGGTGCAATGGCTTCTGAGGTTTATGCGCACTTGCCCCATGATTTAGCGCTGAAATGGATTGTGGTTCCTGAGGGAAGTATTGACAGTGTTAAACAAAAAGTCAGTGCCGATATTCAGGTGATTTCCGATATCGATCAGTGTGAAGGCACGCCAGATTATGTGATTGAAGTGGCCGGTCAGGCAGCGGTAAAAGAACATGCCAAGAAAGTCTTGCAGCATGGTTGGACCATTGGACTCATTTCTGTGGGTACCTTGGCCGACAGCGTATTTTTTACAGAGTTGCAGCAAACAGCCGAAAAAAATGGTGCGCATCTGCATTTGCTTGCAGGTGCAATTGCAGGTATCGATGGCATAGCCGCGGCCAAAGAAGGTGGGCTTGAACAGGTCACCTATAAAGGCTGCAAAAGCCCGAATAGCTGGCGAGGGAGTTATGCAGAACAACTGATTGATCTCGATCAGGTTCAGGCACCCACAGTGTTTTATCGCGGAAGCGCACGTGAGGCAGCACTCAAATTTCCGGCCAATGCGAATGTGGCCGCAACCATTGCACTGGCAGGTGTAGGGATGGACCAGACCCAAGTCGAACTCATGGTCGATCCGGCAATTCAACAAAACAAACACACCATCGTGGCACAGGGCCGATTCGGGCAAATGACCGTTGAAATGATTGGAGTGCCGCTGGCATCAAATCCAAAAACCTCAACACTGGCTGCTTTGAGTGTCATTCGTGCATGCCGTAACAGTGTTGAAGCTATTCAGATTTAAAAGGAGCTCAAAATGGTCAAGGAACTTTATATTGCAGGTGAATGGCGTTTGGGCCGAGGTAAAGTGATTCAAAGCATCTTTCCGGCAGATAATTCGGTAAATGCAGAAATCTCGACGGCAAGTCCTGAAGATATTGAAGAAGCGATTGTTAAAGCTGATCAGGCATGGCGGTCACCTGAGTGGCGTGAGCGAATGCCGCATGAGCGTGCCAAAGTGCTGTACAAGGTTGCCGAGCTGATTGAGGCACGTGCCGAAGAGTTATCGAAGCTGCAAACTCGCGATAACGGTAAACCTTTAGCCGAAACCAAAGCGCTGGTCATGAGCGCCGCTGCTACAGCCCGCTATGTTGCGGCTGCCTGCGAAACCATGAATGATGACATGACCACGCAGCGTGCCGCAGACTTTATGACTTTTAGTGTGCATGAGCCTGTTGGTGTGGTGGCTGCAATTACGCCTTGGAATTCTCCGATCGCGAGTGAAGTACAAAAACT
The DNA here is from genome assembly GCF_023614015.1 of Acinetobacter sp. ACZLY 512. Taxonomy (NCBI): domain Bacteria; kingdom Pseudomonadati; phylum Pseudomonadota; class Gammaproteobacteria; order Moraxellales; family Moraxellaceae; genus Acinetobacter; species Acinetobacter sp. ACZLY 512. The sequence continues at coordinate 75,286 of NZ_JAKIVI010000011.1, read as the reverse complement.
TGCACCAGCTTTGGCAGGCGGTAATGCAGTGGTTTTAAAACCCGCTGAAGCCACCTCATTAATTGCATTGGAGCTCGCCAAAATATTTGAAGAGGCGGGTTTGCCTAAGGGTTTGCTGAGTGTCTTGGTCGGCAAAGGATCTGTGGTTGGCGACGCGATCGTGAAGCATCCACTGGTACGTAAAATCTCATTTACTGGGGGAACCAGCACAGGTCGTCATTTAGCGCATATTGCAGCCGATAAACTAATCACCACATCGCTTGAATTAGGTGGCAAATCACCTACGATTGTCTTGCCAGATGCCGACATCGAACTTGCAGCCAAAGGTATTGCTTACGGTATTTTCAGCTCTGCGGGTCAAGCCTGTATTGCGGGTTCACGTTTATTTATTCATAGCAGCATTTACGATCAATTTTTAAAGCGTCTGGTCGAAATCACCAAAGGCCTTCGCGTAGGTCATCCTGAGCAGAACAATGTACATATGGGATCACTCATTAACGCAGCGCATCTGGCATCGGTAGACCGTTATGTACAACTTGCCATTCAAGAAGGCGGCGAGATTGTCACGGGTGGTCATGCACTTACCGAAGGCGATTTTGCAAAGGGCAGCTTCTATTTGCCGACTATTATCACTGGCCTAAAAAATCATGCACAGGTCTGTCAAGAAGAAATTTTCGGGCCAGTGCTGGTAGTAATGAAATACGACAATGAAGCGGATTTGCTTGAACAAGCCAACGACAGCTGCTTTGGATTGGCCGCAGGCATCTGGACAGAAAACTACCGTAAAGCATGGCGTATGGCTCGCGCACTTGAAGTAGGAACGGTTTGGATCAACACCTACAAAAAGTTTTCTATTTCAGCGCCGTTTGGTGGATTTAAAGACAGCGGAATCGGTCGTGAAAAAGGACGCCAAGGCATTTTGTCTTATATGCAGCAAAAAAGTATTTATATGGGGCTAAATGAACAGCCAAACCCGTGGGCAGATTAAGCCAATTTTAGCCAAGATATTTATTTAACAAAATTTTATACAAAATTCAGAGGAAGATGTTCATGACAGAACGTGTCAATGTTGGAGAGGCAATTGCCCGTTTACTTGAAGCACATGCGGTGAATAGTATCTATGGCGTGATTTCTATTCATAACTTACCAATCGCCGATGCGGTAGGGCGCCGTGAAAAAATCCGCTTTGTTGCGGCACGTGGTGAGGCAGGTGCAGTGACCATGGCCGATGCACATGCTCGTTTTAAAGGCTTAGGCGTTGCACTAACCAGTACAGGCGCAGGTGCTGGTAATGCCGTAGGGTCATTAATTGAAGCCATGAATGCAGGTAGTCCGGTACTCCATCTAACTGGACAGGTTGAACGAGAATATCTTGATCGTGATGCCAGCTTTATTCATGAAACCAAAGATCAATTAACTTTTTTACGTGCTTCAAGCAAAGCGGCATTTCGTATCACCAGCCCAGATCATGCCGTTGGTATCATCCGTGAAGCCATTCGCGTGGCAACCACAGTCCCAATGGGGCCAGTAAGTGTGGAGTTACCCATTGATGTGCAGGCAGCTGAAATCGATTTACCTCACGATTTGTCACCTGTACAGCCACTACAGCTTCCACAGGTCGATGAAAGCCATGTCGACTATTTGGTGAGCCAGTTGCAAAGCGCGAAACGCGCCGTGTTCTGGGTCGGTGGAGGTGCACTCGATTGTGTAGACGAAATAAAAGCGATTGCAGATTTGGGGATTCCCGTGGTGTCATCAACGCATGGACGTGGCATTTTACCCGATGCCCATCCACGCAGTTTGGGGGCATTTCATAATTCGGCGCATGTAGAAGCACTTTTAAAAGCGGCTGATTTAGTCGTGGTAGTGGGTTCGCGCCTTCGCAGTAATGAAACCAAAACCTATTCTGTTGAATTTCCGGCCAATCTCATTCAAATCGATGCCAATCCAGTCGCACAGCAGCGCAACTATAAAGTTAATCGGTTTATTTGTGCAGATGCCAAAGATATTTTGGCCCGTGCATTGAGTAAATTATCGAGTATTTCAAAAGTCGATCCTGACTATGATCAAGCCATTGCGGCAGCTAAAGCCTCAGCAGTTGAAACACTTCGCAAACAGCTCGACCAGTATGCTTTGATTTGCGATCACTTACGCGAGGCGCTCCCAGAAGATGGTATTTTCGTACGTGACATTACCATGTCGGGCAGCACGTGGGGCAGCCGTTTATTTCCGGTTCAAGCACCTAACCGCAATATTCACTCGCTTGCCGGTGCGATCGGGCTTGGGCTTGCACATGCGATAGGTTCAAGTATCGCCAACCCAGATAAAAAAGTCGTGGGGTTGGTCGGTGATGGTGGCCTAATGCTTGGAATTGGTGAAATTGCGACCATGGCGCAAGAAAAAACAGATCTAGTGCTGATGATCATGAATGATGGCGGTTATGGCGTGATGCGAGGCATCCAAAATAACTACTTTGGTGGGCGTCAGTACTTTAATGAACTCCATACACCAGACTATCAAAAGTTAGGTGAATCTATGGGGGTAAAAAGCTGGAAAGTTTCCAGTGCCGATGAATTTAAAATTGCAATCAAACAAGCCATTGAGTTTAAAGGACCAGCCGTAATTGAGCTCGATATGCACGCAATTGGTCCACTCAATTTTGCAGGCCCGCCGCAGAAAAAACTCTACTAAGACATTTTTACAACCTGATAACTGATTGGTCATTTTGCTGCTCAGGCAGCAAAGTGATCTTAACTAAAAAATGATAATGGGTCATGGGGAGGGTGTTAAGGAAAGACACGTCCCCATAATAAAAGGCACAAATTTTTTTTAGTTAAAAATTAAATTAAACAATGTTTTGTATGTAAAACAAAATGTGCCTGTGCTCGACACAGCATCAGTAATAAGGATTTTGGTGATGAAAAAAAATATGATTCGCATGTTAAGTTTAGCAGTATGTTGTCTTGGGGGACACACAGCCACATGGGCAGCGGATTCTCCATTGGAGTGGAAAAGCGATGATGGTACTGCTTCATTTAAGGTGGGCGGCGTGATTCGTGTTCAGCAACGCTATGAAAGCTGGAAAGAAAGTCAAAATCGAGGTTTTGGTAAAGCAGATTTTGATGTATTTCGCCTAGATTTAAAGGGAACCTACGATAACTTTTATTTAAATTCGAGCTTTCTACTGCAAGATCAAGAATTTACATCAATCGAAAAAGCCTATATTGGCTATAAATTTAATAGCAACAATAGCGTAGAGGCAGGATTGGTCTATAAACCCTTCGCGATTTATCCGTACCCGCAAAACGGCTGGACGTATCATATTCCTTTCTTTTTAGGCTATGGCAATAATATTGCGCCGGGCCTCAATTGGAACTACACCGATAAAGACTGGGACATCAAACTCGGCTATTACCCGGAAATGCTAAAGACCAATATGCGTTACTCGCCGGAAAGTGGCACTTATGATGACTTGAAAAATACCTTTCCAAATCAGCGTGCCTATCAAAATGAAAAACGTAATCAGGTGAATGCGCGATTCGTTAAAAAGTTTGACACCCCAGTAGGCAAGCAGGAAGTAGGGCTTTCAGGCGCGGTTTCTCAACTTCATAATAAAGTGACCGATGATGATGGCAAATACTATGCATTAGGGCTACATGCCAATACCAATATGAATCGCTGGAATGTGCAAGGATCTGTGATTCACTATAAATACGATGCAAAAAATCCGGATGGCGTCAGTAATGACATGACTTTAATGGGAACGAACGGCCTGACACCATCTTATTTTATTGCCTCTGAAGGGACTGTATCGAGCTTTAATGTGGCTTATACCTTACCCGTTCAAGACCTGTGGAAACTCAAGGCAATTAAATTTTACAACGATTATAGTTATTTCGATAAAGAACGCAGTGACTGGTCTGCCTCTCAGCTCAACACCACGGGCATGATGCTGATTGCATCACCGTTTCTGGTTTGGGTGGATTATACATGGGGCAAAAATGCCAATTTTATTGGTGGATCGACCAATAGCACTGGCTATACTTCTGCAAGCTCACAAAATAGTGACAAATGGTTGTACCGGATCAACTTAAATTTCGGATTCAATTTTTAAATAGAAAATCTGATCTAAAGTTTATAGCCACAAAACCATTAAGCCCGGGTTTGTGGTTTTTTTATCGTTGAAGTTAGGCTGTTGTATATAAAATCAACTATACTAACGAGGTAATTTTCTTTATGTCGCGTTATGGCTGTCCATCATTCTTCTCCTCGTTTTTGGCGTGATTTTTTTGTTTTATTGCATCGTTACGCCGGGCTTTTTATTGCGCCGTTTATATTTATCGCTGCCCTAACAGGGCTGCTTTACGTACTCACACCGCAGCTAGAGCAGTATGTCTATCGAGAGGTACTATATAGCCAACCCGACGGCCATCGTGCCGGCACGCTCACCCAGCAAATTCAGGTGGCTCAGGCGCAACTGCCACCCACCGCACAAATCGTTGCAGTACGTCCTGCGCCGACACCTCACGATACCACTCGCGTAATGTACAGCGATCAAACTCGCCAGATCAATAATCAGGCCGTCTTTGTCGATCCGAATACTTTAGCCGTAAAAGGTGAGCTAGGCGTGTATGGCACCAGTGGGATTTTACCATTGCGTACACAGCTCGATCGTTTGCATCGAGATCTTTTGCTTGGCGAGTGGGGACGTATTTATAGTGAGTTGGCCGCGAGTTGGATGGGGCTTTTGGCCTTGTCGGGCCTTTATCACTGGATGATTCGTCGTAAAAATACTTCAGGTGTTGTTTCTGGTACACGTGCTCAATTACTCAAATGGCACCGCTGGATTGGACTAATTTTATTGCCATTGCTGCTATTTTTTTCGATTACTGGTCTGACGTGGTCAAACTGGGCAGGCTCTAATATTTTAAGCTTGCGTCAGGCTTTGGGCTGGCAAACGCCCAGCTTAAATACAGCATTGTCAGGGCAAACAGCTACCGATGCACATGCGGCACATCATGAACACCACCAAGGTATGGTCATGCAAATGCACAGTATGATCAGTGCGCATGATTTTGAGCTCGCATTAAAATTGGCACGAAACGAAGGGATTAGCGCAAATAAAATTCAAATTCGTCCACCTGCGGCGCCTAATCAAGCATGGATAGTGGAAGAAATTGATCGTGGCTGGCCAACTCAGGTCGATAGCGTAGCGATTGATTTACAGCAGCAGCGTGTAATTGATCATGTTGACTTCGAGCGGTTTCCACTGGTGGCCAAATTAACCCGATGGGGAGTAGATGCCCACATGGGGGTGTTGTTTGGCTGGCCCAATCAATTGCTCTTGGTGCTCTTTGCACTGGGTTTATGTGCTGCGATTTTGATGGCCTATCGCGCATGGTGGAAAACATCAAACTTTAAGCAAAGCACGATTATGTTTTCCCAACACAGCCTCACGATTTGGCAAAAGGGTAGTATGAGTCAGCGCATTGGCTTGATACTCCTTTTGGGAGTAACCAGTTTGTGTTTGCCTATTTTTGGTCTGAGTATTCTGGTCGCGCTTGTGCTGATTCTGCTGCGCCGGCAACGTCTTTAAATCGATTTGAGCATATGCAGGGTGTCGTAATCCTGTATCCATTCGCGCCGAATTAAATGAAAGCCCTGTTGCTGCCAAAAGTATTCGGCTACTGGTAAAAATGGATGGGTATGCAGATAAAAATGTCTGATATTTTGGGTGCGCGCATATTCAAAAAGCGCCTGACATAATCTGCTTGCCAATCCTTGCCGACGATAGTGAGGCTCAACAAATAGTTTGACCACTTCTACACATGGGCTGGGTAACTCAAGATCAAATCGGGCATCATAGCTTCGATAAGCCACCATTGCCACGATGGACTCGCCGTCTTTTATGATGAAGCAGGCACCCATCGGGCTTACCACATAAGTTTCATCAAAATGGGTGAGATCATGTGGTAAACTGGTTTGATAAACCTCAGGAAACAATAACTGTCGGGTTCGAATGGCAAAAGCTTGTGCTGCTTGTAGGTTGTCTTGATCTAGCAAGCGTGGGGTAAGTGAGGAAGTCATGAATCAGCTCAAACTCAGATTTTTTATAAATGAATTAAAGATCCATTTAGCAACACAGACCTTAATTTCTTGCATTTTACCCATAACATTGCCGAATACCTAATCGAAATAAAAATATTCAAACATAAAAAAAGTGACCCAATTGGGCCACTCTAGTCATCAATAAGGCTTAAAACTTCCACTGCATAGAAAGTGAAGCGTTAATTGGATCGCCCGGTTGAATCCACATTTCACTGTAGCTCTCGACATAGTATGTTTTGTCAAATACGTTATTTAAATTGAACTGATAACGGAATTGATCATTTGGTGCGTAGTAGGCATTCAAATTCATGATGGTATACGCCGGTAACTTTAGATTGCCTTGATCATTTTGGGTACCGTTTCGTTGCCCCACATAGACGATATTGCCACCTATACCAGCTTTACGCTGACCATCATCAACCAATAAATAGTCCAGACTCAGATTGGCATTGTGTTTTGGAATACTATTTAAACGCGTACCTTTGGCAATATTGGTGTCTTTAGTAATAATGGCATCCGTATAGGTATAATTGGCCAGAACGTTAAGTTTTGACCACAATTGTGTTTGCGCCGTTAATTCCATACCTTGGCTACGTGCTTCACCTGCTGCGTATTGATAGCTCGGATCATTCGGGTCGATGGTTAAGGCATTACGCTTGTTCATATGAAACAGAGCAGCACTCAAGAGGCTTATATCGTTGGGTTGAAATTTAGTTCCAATTTCATAACCTTCACCTTTCTCTGGTGCAAATACGTTGCCGCTGACATCGGTACCCGTATTTAGTGCAAATGACCGGCCATAGTTGCTATAAAATGATAAATGATCATTAAATTTATAATTTAAGCCAAAACGCGGTGATACCTCATTAAATGTTTTTGAGGAGTAAATGCCGCCCACATAGTTATCGAGGCTTTGTTTAATGCGATCAACACGACCGCCCAATAGCACACTCCAGTGATCATTGAAGAACATTTGATCTTGTAAATTCAATGATGCATAGTCTTGCACTTCGTGAGTATCAGTAAATAATCCCATTTCTTTCGGGTAGTTACCGTATTGCGGAACGTTTACATTGATCTGATTCACACAATAGCGTTTTGGATTACTGTATCCACCATTAACACGCCCCGGACGACCATTGTCGCAACGAAGCTGACTTTGATTGAATACCAGTGTGCCAAGCTCTGCACCAACTAAAACTTCGTGTTTTGCCCATGAACTGTCAATTTTTCCAAGTAGTTCAGTTTGGGCCAAGCGGTCGGCGGTGTAGGTATAACGCTGGCGGCGCTGACGATTTAATGTTTGGGCATCCGCTTCAAAACTGCGCGGCTCGTTAGAGCTTCCAGCAATCTTACCTTGCTTGTAACTGATGGCACTGTTGAGTGTCCAGTCATCATTGAAGCTATGCGCGAGATGTAACTGATAAAACTGATCGCTGACCTTATTTTCATCTGCTGAAGGTTCACCTGTAAAGGTTTTACGATCCATTAAAATCTGACCTTTATAAGCACTAATACCACGATCAAATATGCCTTTTTGGCGCGTGATTTCACTATCAAAATTGAGCTGGGTTTGATCGGAAATTTTCCAGCTTAATTGAGGTGAAAAGAACCAGCGGTCACTGTTGACGTAATCACGAAAGCTTTGATTATCTTCATGTGCAACGGCCAATCGATAAGCGACCTGATCATTAATCGGTGCCGTATATTCAAAACTGCCGCGATATTTTTCTTCTGTATTGGCTCTCAGGTTAATTTCACCTTGTGGTTGCCACTGTGGTTTTTTGGTAGTGATATTGATTAATCCTCCCATTTCGCCGCGACCATACAGCGCAGCAGCAGGGCCTTTTAAAATATCGATGGAGGCAATATTGACCAGATCGCGCGGCGCGCTCAAACCACGGTTCACACTTAAGCCATTTCGAATAATAGTGGCGCTCACGTTTGGGTCGGTGGTGAAACCTCGAATAGAATAATTATCCCAGAATCCACCGCCGTAATTGTTTTGCGCATAAACGCCCGTCACCAGCTGAATCGCTTCATCGATGCGCTGAACATCTTGTTGCTTCAAAATTTCCTCAGATAAGAAACTGCGACTAAATGGCACATCTACAATATCATGCGCAAATTTAGTTGTTGCCGAGGTTTTCTTTTCGGTTTCCTGTTCGGTAGCAGCTTGCAAAGTAATAGTGGAGAGAACGTTACTCGATTTATCGTCGGCCCAAACTAATCCTGGAAAAAAAGAAAGCCCCAAAACAGACGAAATTAAATAAGATGTGCGTTGCATAAAACGGCTCAATCGTAGAGACAAAATTTAATATTTGTAATACTATAACATTACGGATTTAAGTTTTACAGTCATTATGTCTCACCTTAAAACATTCTCTCGATTACAATCTATCGATGCCCTACGAGGGCTTGTCATGGTGATCATGTTACTCGATCATGTTCGGGAAACATTTTATCTAAATAAACAAGTCACTGATCCGATGAACATTTTAGAGACTGAGCCAGCCTTATTTGGAAGTCGTGCTTTGGCGCACATTTGTGCGCCAGTTTTCGTTTTGCTTACCGGACTTTCAGCCTATCTGTATCAAATGAAAAACACGGTAGCCAGTACACGCAGTTTTTTACTTAAACGTGGCTTGTTTTTGATCGTGTTAGAGCTCACCTTGGTCAATTTTGCATGGACTGCCAAATTCCCACCCGATGTCATTTATTTACAAGTGATTTGGGCGATTGGTATCAGCATGGTGGTGTTGGCCTTATGCGTAGGTCTGCCTAGAAAAGTTTTACTTGCAACCGGATTATTGATCATTTTTGGACATAATCTACTAGACACAATGACTTTTAGGGGCATTTTGGGTTTAGAGCAGCTCTGGTATGTGTTACATGAGCGTAGCTGGATAGAGTTCGACGCTATTAAAATTCGGACCTCTTACCCGGTTTTACCATGGTTTGGCGTGATTTTTGTCGGCTATGCGTTGGGCTACTTCTTTGAACAACACTTTAGTCCAGCTCAGCGTCAACGTTATTTACTCGGCCTTGGCTTAGGTAGTATTACCTTATTTGTGCTGTTGCGCTTGATCAATGTGTATGGTGATCAGCCTTGGGTTGATTATGATTCATCTCTCATGACGTTCATGAGCTTTATGAATCTGACCAAGTATCCGCCTTCTTTATTTTTTATTCTGTTCAATGCTGGAATAGGGCTGATGATATTGGCGGTATTTGAGCGTCTGAATCACTGGAAAGGTCTTAAACCTTTAGTAGTACTGGGTTCAGTACCAATGTTTTTTTACCTGATTCATTTGTATGTACTTAAACTATTCTACGTGGTGTGCGTGAGCATATTCGGTTATACAGATGGCAATTATTTTGCGGTAGATTCCATGCGTAGTGTTTGGGGGATTACTGCATTACTGACCGTGATGCTCTATCCTGTTGTAGCGTGGTTCTCGGCATTTAAACATCAAAACAAACAAATCACTTGGCTAAAGTATTTTTAACTGGCTAGGCGTGTGCCCTTGTTTACCACTTAATAAGTGAACTTATAGGGCACCATATTTTTGCCACGTTTCGCCATTATGCAGTGAATCGTAATAACCCTTTAAGTAGTCCAATTCATAGTATTGAACTGCAGCCAATATAATAAAAGACATCAATAAAATGGTTTTTAAGGCATTCAGTTTTTTTGGTTCATTTGATAAAGCGGGTAGTCCAAAAAGCGTTAACGCAATGGCAGGCAATAGCGCGACTGCTTTTAAATGACTCAAAAAACCTAAACCATGAGTATAAAGTAAGACCGCAACCAGCACGATCAGGCCAAAGCCAGCCAGATTACGCGTATGCTCAGAGGGGCGCAGAGCCATCACTGACTGCACAAATAAAATTACACTCGCAAAAAAGTAAAAGGTCGTTCCACCAATAATAGCCGTATAAGTGGCATTGAGCACACAATACATGCCGATTACGACCAGTACGAGCACATATAAAGTCGAGTAAATTTTATGTGACGTTTCTCTTGTATTGGCCATAAAAAAAGAATTCTCCATTACATGTAAACGTGAATTTAGCATACGAATTTTGACAGCTCATATCTACTTATGAGATGTAAGAAATGTATGTTTATGCTGCTTTATTTTTGATTTGAGTAAATCTCGTTGTGATAAGCCAATTGCGAGTGAAATCATGAGGCAGGCGCCACCACTCACTAATGTAGCGGGTACAACCGTCCATAATCGTGCAAAGAGACTGGCCTGAAAGGCACCGATCTGATTACCTGATGTGACGACAATTCCATTCAAGGCAGCGACACGCCCAAGGAGTGATTTACACGGAAGTAACTGCAACAATGTCTGGCGGATAATCATGCTCATGCTATCAAATGCACCCAGTCCAATTAAAAGCACAAAGGACAACACCAATGAGCGTGAGCAGGCAAAAGTCACAGCACACAGACCAAAGCCGAGCGTTGCAACCAGCATATTACGCCATGCATGTTGTGTCAGATCATAGCGCATCAGCGCAAAGGTCATACACAATGTGCCAATAGCAGGCGCAGCACGTAACAGCCCCAGACCAGAAGCGCCACTTTTTAAAATTTCCTCAGCAAAAATAGGCAGTAATGTGAGTAAAGCACCAAATAGTACCGTACTTAAATCAAGCAGCATGGACCAAAAAATCATGCGATTGTTTAGCATAAATTGAATCGCTTGCTGCATACTTTGAATCATGGGCTGTCGTGCCACAGCAGGAAAGCATCGTGGACCAATCATGGCCACAGCACCGCTACCAACACACAGCAACAGTAAGGCTAAGCTCAGTGTAATGTAAATGCCAAACTGTCCCATCATCACGCCCGCAAGAAGCGGCCCAAGCATGGCGCCAATTTGCCAAATCAATGCTGTCCATGTATTGGCATTGCTGTAAATTTTCTCAGGAACCAAAAAAGGTCGTAAAGAGTTAAATGAGGGGCTATAAATGCCTCTTAACAGCCCTAAAACAAAAATACAGCCATAAACGCCAAGTAAAAAAAGAGGAAGCTCTATACTCTGTTGGGCGTGTAGAAAAAATAGCAGTGCCAAACATGCCGGAATAGGACAGGTCAGGGCAAAGCCCCATTTTAAAATGGTCTGCCGGTTGAAATAATCGGCGATATAACCGCCCCACAACGACAAGACAATAAAAGGAACGAGTTCGACTAGACCGATCAGACCAAGCATGAGCGGGTTTTTCGTGATTTGATAGAGCGAATAAGCGACGACGACTTCTTGAATTAAAATGGCTAAGGTTAGACACAACTGATTCAGGCTGAGCAGCGAAAAATCTCTGTAGCGCAGTGCAGCAAAAAAATCAGAAGATGATGACATGATAAATACAGCACATTAATCAATGAAGGAGAGGAGATAAAAAAGGATGAGCCATTGCTCATCCTTTTTTTGAATCTTTAAAAATTACTTCGATTGTGATGCAGCAAGCTTAGCAAAGTCTGCTGGTGTCAGCGGTGTATAGTGCAAACCTAAAGTCTGGCTGGTGTACTGACGTACTTGGTCAAGCAATACTGGATCTTCGCTTAACTTCTGTTTGTACGATTTTACCATCTCGTGCAGTTTTGGATTCCACTCACCTTCAACTTGTTGTGGGAAGGCTTTTTCAAGCAAACTCAACATGATGTAAGGAGAAGTTGAAGCACCCGGAGACGCACCCATCAATGCGGTGACCGAACGATCTTTAGATACAAACACTTCAGTACCAAATTGAAGCTTGGCTGGTTTGCCTTCTTCTTTTTTGATGACCTGAACACGTTGACCACCTTGGTTCAAGCGCCAGTCTTCGCGTTTTGCATTTGGATAGTACTTTTTCAATTCGTTAAAACGGTCTTCATCGGTCATCATGACTTGGCTCACCAAGTATTTCACCAAATCAAGATTTTCCATACCAACAGCAGTCATTGGCAATACGTTGTTTTTATTGGTCGATGCCAATAAATCAAACTGAGAACCTTCTTTTAAGAATTTATTCGAGTAAGTCGCAAATGGTCCGAATAACACATATTTTTTACCGTCGATATAACGTGTATCAATATGTGGAACAGACATTGGCGGCGCACCTAGATCAGCACGACCATACAATTTTGCTGTATGTTCTGCGGCAATTTTAGGATTGTCCGTCATTAAGAATACGCCACCTACAGGGAAGCCAGCATATTGCTTCGATTCTGGTAAACCAGTCATTTGCAGCAATTTAACGCTTGCACCACCCGCACCGATAAAGACAAAACGTGTTTTTACATGATCGGCTTGGCCAGTTTTCATATTTTTAAATGAAACAGTCCAGGTTTTGTCGTCATTTTGGCTGATGCCAGTCACTTCGGTAGAAGTAGAAAGCTTGAAGTTTTGATGCTTGTTGAGGTTATCTACCAGTTGCGTGGTGATCGCACCATAGTTTACATCAGAACCAATTTCCATACGTGTTGCTGCCACTTTTTGTGCAGGATCACGGCCTTCCATGGTGAGCGGTGCCCATTGTTTGATCTGGTTTGCATCTTCAGTCATCTGCATACCGTAGAACAATGGATTTTTAATCATTGCTGCATAACGCTTTTCAAGGAACGCAACGTTGTCACCCCATACAAAAGCATGGTGCGGAACTGGATTGATAAAAGTAGATGGCTTGCCAAGTACGTTTTGTTTCACTTGATAGGCCCAGAACTGTTTTGAAATTTCAAATTGTTCTGCAACTTTTACAGCTTTAGAAATGTCCATCTTACCGTCTTTTTCTTCGGTATAGTTCATTTCCATGAAGCCAGAGTGGCCCGTACCCGCGTTGTTGAATCCGTTTGAACTTTCCTGAGCAACTTTGTCTAGGCGTTCGTACATACGAACTTGCCAGTTCGGTTCAAGCTCAGTCAAATAGGTTCCAAGCGTGGCACTCATGATACCACCACCTACCAGAACCACATCTACAACAGGCTCACTAGCAGCGGTTTGAATTTTTTTGGAAGCAATTGGCCTAAAAAGGAAGGCGATCGCTGCAATTAAAAGAACAACAATCAATACCAAAAGGTATCGTAGAAACTTTTTCATGCGATAAAGGACCTTGGGGTAGGTGATTAGCATCGCGTAAAGGCGAAATAAAGAAAAATACTAAATCAAGAGAGAAATCGACTCTGGAAATGATGGCAAATTTAAGTTCAGAGAGAGGGAGTAAAATGTCTTAATCCATACAGCAAATGAATCAATTCACTTTTTAAATTTGACCATACATTTCCATCGGAGGCGTATTATAGATGAATTGTGTATTGACAATATAATTTTTATTTGAAATGTTGAAATTAGTTTAATAAATATTAGTTATATTGTTAAATAAATTTTATAAATTCAACTGCTTATAATTTTTTTAACATTTGGTAAAATGCTTAAATTTATTCAAAAACAGATAAAAAAAGCATCACATCACATATAAAGTGAATTGTAAATAATCAAATAGAGACCTCAAAAATACCTAAAAAGAAAAAAATGTACGCTAGATAGTCAAATATGACGATATTCGAACACGATACAAAATGCATCGTGTTCGAAAACAACTTGAAAAAATTAGCGTTACGATGCGCGATAATACGGAGCAGTAGAACGCGGGAGTGGGGCATGACCACGGATTTGATCGGCAATTTTTTCTGCCATCATAATGGTGGTGGCATTCAGATTGCCTGTAATAATCAGCGGCATGATTGAGGCATCTACAACACGCAAACCTTGCATGCCGTGCACGCGTCCCTGATGGTCCACCACAGCCATTTCATCTTCACCCATTTTACAGCTGCACGATGGATGATAAGCCGTTTCACCATGATTACGAACAAAATCGTCGAGTTGTGCATCTGTCGAAAGCTGATTACCAGGACTAATTTCTTCACCACGATAAGGATCTAGCGCAGGCTGATGCATGATTTCACGGGTAATACGAATGGCAGCGCGGAACTCTTGCCAGTCCTGCTCAGTCGACATGTAGTTAAACAAAATGCTTGGATGCTCAAACGGATCTTTCGATTTGAGTTTGATATGCCCACGTGATGGAGATCGCATTGAACCGACATGTGCTTGAAAACCATGTTCTTTTACTGCATTACTACCGTTATAGTTAATGGCAACAGGCAAGAAGTGATACTGAATGTTTGGCCATTCAAACTCGTCAGACGAACGAATAAAGCCACCTGCTTCAAACTGATTGCTGGCACCAATGCCTTTGCCTAAAAATAGCCATTCTGCACCGATTGCTGGCTGGTTATACCATTGCAGTGCAGGGTAAAGTGACGCAGGTTGTTTGCACTTGTACTGTAAATACATTTCCAAGTGATCTTGTAAATTTTCACCTACACCTGGCAAATCATGAACCACATCAATGTCCATCGATTTTAAAAAGGTGCTTTGACCCACGCCTGAGCGCTGCAAAATTTGCGGTGAAGCAATCGCACCAGCACATAACAGCACTTCTTTATTGGCAAGGACTTTTTTCAGATCGTTTTTGTTGGCGCCTTGAATATATTCCACACCAATGGCCTGTTTGCCATTAAACAAGATCTTATTGGTCATGGCATGCGTAACAATGGTCAGATTCGGTCGGCCTTTGGCCATATCCAGATAGCCACGTGCCGTACTCGAGCGGCGACCGTTTTTGGTGACGGTACGATCCATCGGGCCGAAGCCTTCTTGCTGATAGCCGTTTAAATCGTCTGTGCGTGGATAACCAGCCTGAACACCAGCCTCAATCATGGCATGAAACAAGACATTGTTGTCTGCTTTAGGCGTTGCAACACTAACCGGTCCGCTATCGCCATGATAATCGTTGCCACCGATATCGCGCGTTTCTGCTTTTTTGTAATAAGGTAGACAGTCGGCGTAGGTCCAGTTTTCTAAACCCTTAAGCTTGGCCCAGCCATCGAGATCCATTGCATTACCGCGAATGTAACACATGCCGTTAATCAGTGATGAGCCACCCAGTCCTTTACCACGACCGCATTCCATACGGCGGTTATTCATATGCGGTTCAGGCTCGGTGAGGTAAGCCCAGTTGTAGCGTCGGCCTTGAAGCGGAAAGGCGAGTGCCGCTGGCATTTGCGTACGAAAATCCAGACGGTAATCGGGGCCGCCAGCCTCTAAAAGTAATACCGATGTATTGGCATCTTCAGTTAAACGCGCGGCCAGCACATTACCTGCAGAGCCTGCGCCAATAATAATATAATCGTAAGATTGAGTCGTCATTGCTATTCCTTAATATTGTATGCGTCACGCTGTGATAGCAGCAGTGACATCAGATTTATGAGGAAACTTTAAAAAGGGCGTCGCGTGTTTTAGAACACGCTCTGGTAATCGCCCATTTCGACTTGAATCGATTTTGATCGGGTATAGTGGTTGAGCGTCGAGATACCATTTTCACGCCCTACGCCCGATTCTTTATAACCACCGACTGGCATTTCGGCTGGGGATTCTCCCCACGTATTAATCCAGCAGATACCGGCTTCCAGTTGGTGAATAATGCGATGTGCCAAGGAAATATCCTGAGTGACCACACCTGCTGCCAAACCAAAAACAGTACTGTTGGCGCGTTGAACGGCTTCTTCAATTGTCGCATAAGTCAAGATACTCATGACGGGCCCAAATATTTCTTCTTGTACGATTTTCATATCATCTGTACAGTCGGTAAATACAGTTGGCTCTACAAAAGCACCGTCTTTAAGCGCTGCTTGCGTGGCGCGCTGTCCGCCAATGAGTACTTTTGCACCTTGTTCCTTACCGGAAGCAATATAAGACAACACCTTGTCCATATGTGCAAAACTCACCATTGGACCAAAATTCGTATCATCGTGCTGCGGATCACCCATTCGAATGCGTTTTACACGCTCAACCACAGCGGCTTCAAAGGCTGATTTAAGCTGTTCAGGAATAAAAACACGCGTACCGTTGGTACAGACTTGGCCTGAGCTGAAAAAGTTGGCCATAACGGCAATATCAGCAGCGCGATCAAGCTGGGCATCATCACAAATAATCAGCGGTGACTTTCCACCGAGTTCCATAGTCACGTCTTTGAGGGTTGAGCCTGCGGCACTGGCCATAACTTTTTTGCCAGTTTCCACGCCACCGGTAAATGAAATCTTTTCAATCACAGGATGCTCGGTCAGGTAAGGGCCGATATCGCGTCCTGAGCCTTGTACGACGTTAAAAACACCAGCAGGTAAACCAGCTTCGGTATAAATTTCTGCAAGTTTAAATGCAGTAAGTGGTGTGACTTCACTTGGTTTAAAAATCATGGCATTGCCTGCGGCCAAGGCAGGGGCAGATTTCCATAAAGCAATCTGGATTGGATAGTTCCACGCACCAATTCCAGCCACTACGCCCAATGGCTCACGGCGGGTATAAAAAAAGCTGCTTTCACGTAAAGGAACCTGTTCACCTTGAATGGCAGTGGCCAATCCAGCGTAATATTCAAGGACATCGGCACCTGTGACAATATCGACGCTGCGTGTTTCGCTCAAGGCTTTGCCGGTATCTAATGTTTCAAGTGCAGCAAGCTCGTCATTGCGTTCACGTAAAATATCGACTGCGCGACGTAAAATACGAGAACGTTCCATGGCAGTCTTAGCAGCCCATTCTTTTTGGCCTTGCAGTGCACTTTTTACAGCGGCATCGATATCTTCTTTTGAGGCTTGCTGAATCGTGGCAATCACTTCACCTGTTGCAGGGTTGATACTGTCAAAGGTTTTGCCGCTGGTTGCATCAACATATTGTCCATGAATGTATAAACGATGAAGTTGAACATCACTCATTTTGTCTCTCCTGCCTAATTTGCTTTACCAGCCGTAGCTGAGTCTCGACATAGTCATATGCAATGGTTCGAGCAAGTGCACTGTCAAATTCAGTGTCTCCACTTAAACTGCCACGTAACCAGAGTCCGTCAATCAATGCGGCCAAACCGCGTGCTGCAATGCTGGCCTGATCCTTGGGCATTAACTCCAGAAAATGAAACTTCAGATTGGAGTAAAGCCGCTGGTCATTGATGCGCTGTAATCGGCTGAGTTCCGGCATGTGCATACTTGCAGACCAGAAATCAAGCCAGATACGCATTGCTCTTTGATTGACCTGACTAATATCAAAGTTTGAATCAATAATCGCTTTAATCATATTCTCGGGTTGTAACTCATTTACTTCAGCTTTGTACTGCGCCGTTTTACGACGTAGTACATTGAGCATCTCTAGCATACAAGCGTTAATGAGACCCTGTTTGTCGCCAAAGTAATGACTGACGATACCCACCGAGAGTTGGGCTTTTTTCGCAATTTGAGCCATGGTGGTGTTGGATAACCCCACTTCAAAAATCACGTCATATGCGGCGTTTACAATTTCTTCACGACGCACGTGCTCGGGTTTTACTCTGCGTTTGTTCATGTATATCCTTAAAAATATAAGGTTTTGCTTCAATAAATGATCTACAGAACATGATAGCACCTTTTTATGATACTTTTAATTGATTGAACGTTCAATCAATTAAAAGTATCATTATGCAAATTTCCGTTATTTCTATGAATGCACGGAAATTTAAAAGTCGCCAGCATTTAGCAAACTCGTGGGATGGAATTTCATGAGAGATGCGCGCCAGCAGTATCAATAATGACGAATCACATCCGTGCAAGGAGCAATGTTATGTGGTCAAAACGTAACACACAAAACGTCATCTTACCGATTCGCCTGAATCCTTTCGTTTTTTGGAGTTCGGCAATCAGTATCAGTCTTTTCGGCTTGTTGTTTGTGCTATTTCCTAGTGCCAGCCAAAATGGACTGACGTGGATTCAACAGCAGGTAAACCAGTTATTTGGCTGGTATTACGTGCTGGTGGTGGTACTTTCTTTAGGTTTTGTTGCTTGGCTGGCTTTTTCCAAAGTCGGGCAAATTCCTTTAGGTAAAGCACATGACCGTCCTGAATTTGGCTATCTGGCATGGACATCTATGCTTTTTTCTGCCGGAATCGGGATCGCATTACTGTATTACGGCGTGGCTGAGCCCGTCGATCATTTTTTGCGACCTCCTGAAGGGCAAGGCGGCACCGTTGAAGCCGCTCAAAATGCCATGATGTATAGCTTCTTGCACTGGGGTATACATGGCTGGGTGCTGTATGCGTTGGTAGGTGTCACACTGGGTTATTTTGCCTTCAGGCGTGATTTGCCTCTGGCATTACGTTCGGCACTGTATCCTATTTTTGGCGAACGAATTCATGGCTTGATTGGTCATATGGTCGATGGTTTTGGTATTTTGGCCACGATCATTTCTTTGGTGACCAATCTGGGGATTGGTGCGCTGGTTTTAGTGTCAGGAATTTGCTACTTGTTTCCGATGATTCCAAACTCCAGCCTAACGCTCATTACCACAGTTGTTTTAATGATGGTGGTGGCCACCATGACCACCGTGGTTGGTATTGAAAAAGGTTTAGCGTGGTTGTCACGAGTGAATCTGCGCTTGCTTTATCTGCTTTTAGCTTTTGTGTTTTTTACCGGACCAACCAATCATTTGTTAAATGGGCTGGTGCAAAATACTGGAGATTACTTAAGTCACTTCGTGCAAAAAAGTTTTGATCTGTATTTGTATGACAAAAAAGCCACAGGCTGGCTGGCATCGTGGACGATTTTTTACTGGGCATGGTGGATTGCTTGGGCGCCGTTTGTGGGCATGTTTATTGCCCGTATTTCAAAGGGGCGTACCATTCGGGAAGTGGTTTTGGGTGTATGCCTCATTCCGTTAGGTTTTACACTGGCGTGGATTTCGATTTTTGGCAACACGGCAATTGATTTAATTTTAAATCAAGGTCAGGGTATTTTGGGAACTTTGGTACTCAAAGATCCAGCCATGTCTTTGTTTAAGTTACTTGAATATTTGCCTTTTCATCCGTATGTGGCTGGAATTGTTGTGGTGATTTGTTTCGTTTTATTTTTAACCCCAGTGGGCTCTGGTACACTTATGATAGCCAACTTGTCATCTCAAGGTGGCACAAGCGATAGTGATTCACCGGTTTGGTTACGCATTTTTTGGTCCGTCACGATCACCATCGTGAGTATCGGACTATTACTCGCGGGCAGCTTTAGTGCCATGCAAAGTGCGGTGGTGTTATGTGGTTTACCATTTTCCGTGATTTTAATGCTTTATATGTATGGGCTTGCGAAAGCATTAAAGCAAGAAGAAACACACAAACTGCACGCTGAGGCACAGATGACCCAAACGCGAGCATCTGTACAACCAGCCAAAGAAACCAGCTCCGTGTAATTGTAGATGGCAATGTTTTATTCCTGACCGGTTCAGGCAAAAACAACAGTGTAGTTTAGTCAATCCTTGAGCAGCTCATGCAGGTGCTGAAGGATTGGCTTTTGTCTTTTTCTTTTATTTTCTTGAGGATTGTATGGCAACAGATAATCCAAGAGCAGTTGATGATCAAACGACTCATCCGAAAGATCGTTTAAATCGTGTGGTCTTTTACGTTTCTGCGCTTATTATTTTAATATTTTCTTTAACGACGATTTTATTCAATGAGTTTGCCAATCACATCCTGAGTGCTGTGCTTGGCTGGGTGAGTGCCACTTTTAGTTGGTACTACCTGCTTGCTGCAACGCTGTATATGGTGTTTGTGATATTTATTGCCTGTTCGCGCTACGGCAATATCAAGTTGGGGCCCAAACACTCCAAACCAGAGTTTAGTCTATTAAGCTGGTCAGCCATGCTGTTCTCGGCAGGGATCGGCATCGATTTGATGTTTTTCTCGGTGGCAGAGCCATTGTCTCATTATATGAACCCACCTGTAGGGCAGGGCCAGACCTATGAAGCAGCACGTCAGGCGATGGTCTGGACACTGTTTCACTATGGACTCACTGGCTGGTGTATGTATGCACTGGTCGGAATGGCTCTAGGTTATTTTAGTTATCGTTATAATTTGCCACTTACGATTCGTTCAGCGTTATATCCTATTTTTGGGAAAAAAATTAATGGACCCATTGGCCATAGTGTCGATACTGCGGCCGTAATCGGGACCATTTTCGGGATTGCCACCACCTGTGGTATTGGGGTGGTGCAGCTCAATTATGGCTTGCATGTGTTGTTTGATTTACCTGAAAACTTATGGGTTCAAACCGCATTAATTTTGGTGGCAGTCATTATCACCATTATTTCGGTAACGTCTGGTGTCAATAAGGGCTTACGGATTTTATCGGAAGTCAATATTTATGTGTCTGTTGGCCTGATGCTGTTTATCTTGTTTTTAGGCAATACTGAGTTCTTATTAAATGCACTGGTACAAAATGTGGGGGACTATTTAAGTCGTTTTCCTACCTTGGCACTGGAAACCTTTGCATTTACTCAACCGAAAGAATGGATGAACAACTGGACGCTGTTTTTCTGGGCGTGGTGGGTGGCATGGTCTCCTTTTGTGGGGCTATTTTTGGCACGTATTTCACGTGGACGAACCATTCGCGAGTTTGTCAGTGGGACTTTGATTATTCCATTATTATTTACCCTGACTTGGCTGTCTATTTTCGGAAACAGCGCACTCCATAATGTCATTTTCGATGGCAATATTGCACTGGCGCAAACCGTTTTAGTCAATCCTGCGCATGGCTTTTACGACTTGCTTGCACAATATCCGTGGTTTCCTTTTATTGCGGGTGTCGCTACCATTACCGGCTTGCTCTTTTATGTCACATCGGCAGATTCAGGTGCACTGGTTTTGGGGAACTTTACCACTCAATTTACCAACATCGATCATGATGCACCGCGCTGGCTCAGTGTTTTTTGGGCGGTGGCGATTGGTTTGCTCACGCTTGCAATGCTCATGACCAACGGGATTACCGCACTGCAAAACGCCACCATTATTATGGGCTTGCCTTTTAGTTTTGTGATGTTCTTGGTGATGGCAGGTTTGTACAAGTCGCTGCGGCTAGAAGATTACCGGCAGGCCAGTGCCAGTCTCAATGCAGCCCCAGTGGTGGGGAATGTGGACATTCTGAACTGGAAAAAGCGTTTGTCACGCGTGATGCATCATCCGGGAACTTCAGAAACCAAGCGTATGCTGAACGAAATCTGTAAACCTGCGGTTCAGGCAGTTGCCGATGAGCTTGAGAAGCGTGCAGTCACTGTCGATGTGCAGGAGGTTGAACTTGAAGAAGATCCAGAGCTTTATCATTTGGATATCACGATTCACCTTGAAGAGGAACAAAACTTTATTTACCAGATCTGGCCTGTCCGTTATATTGCGCCCAACTTTAGTGAACGCGGTAAACGTGGCAAACAGTTCTATTATCGTTTAGAGACCTATCTATATGAAGGATCTCAAGGAAACGACCTTGTAGGTTATACCAAGGAACAGGTGATTAATGACATTCTGGATCGTTACGAGCGCCATATGACATTCTTGCATATCAATCGTATCAGTCCGGGGAACCGACCACTATTTCCAGACCCTAAAGCCTAAGGGGAGCCGTTGAATGTTGACGCCGTATATTCATTCCTTTGCCTTGTTTTTTTCGTTGCTCAATCCATTTTTGATGAGCATTTACATGATCGGTATGATCCGAAATTCTGAAGCAAAGGTCTTTAATAGAGCATTGATACAAGGTTGTATGATTGCATTTATTGTCTTTGTTTTATTTGCTTGGGGTGGCGAAACCATCTTTAGCAAATATTTGAATGTACGTTTTGAAGCATTCCAGATTTTTGGTGGGCTTATCTTTTTGGTGATTGGTTATCGCTATGTGTTTCAGGGTGCAGATACCATTGGTGAAATGCGTGGTGCGCCTGAACATCTGGCTGGCACCATTGCAATGCCGTTTATGATTGGCCCGGGTACGATCAGTGCGGCTGTAGTGACCGGAATCGGACTTCCTATTGGTGGTGCGGCGCTGATTATTGCTTTAACACTGACCGTGACCTGTAGTTTGCTCATTTTAATGAAATTTGCACACGATCATCTACGCTATAAACATGCCAAATATATCGATCGTTATGTAGATATTGTCGGGCGTTTATCTGCGTTACTGATTGGTACCATCGCGATTGATATGATGATTACCGGAATCACGGGGGTAGTCAAAGACATACCGCTGGGTTAACTGACTTTAAGCAAATAGAAAACGGGAGCGATATGCTCCCGTTTTTTATTGATTAGGATGTATTTCAAATTGTCGCCATGGTCTGTTTTATACAAGCGCTGTATATGAGGTGAAATGTACATATCTGAAATTCATACACAGATAAGCTTTTGCCGAAATGGACATGGTTATCTAGAGTAAATTGTTTCATAATGAAAGCCATAACGTTTTCCCGTGTAGAGCGAAAGAACACTATGTCTCCATTAGATCAAATTACACAAACTTCTGAAGAACAATCTGAATTGACTATGTCGGTCTTAATGACCCCAGATATGGCTAACTTTTCAGGAAATGTCCATGGGGGAACCATCTTAAAATTGCTCGATCAGGTGGCTTACGCCTGTGCAAGCCGCTACTCGGGTAGCTATGTGGTTACGCTGTCGGTCGATAAAGTCACCTTTAAAGAGCCAATTTATGTGGGTGAACTGGTGACTTTTCTGGCCAGTGTGAACCATGTGGGTAAAACCTCGATGGAAATCGGGATTCGTGTAGAAGCACAACATATTCAAAAGCGTACAGTACGCCATACCAATAGCTGCTATTTCACCATGGTGGCAGTCGATGAAAATGGCAAACCCAAAGCCGTGCCAGCCTTAAAGCTCGATACCGAGTGGAAACGCTGTCGTTTTGAGGCAGCAGAGCAGCGTAAACAACGCCGTTTACAAGACAATTCTGGCCCGTCTTGCAGCCTATTTAAAACGAGTCAGCAGGCATAAAGCGCTATGGCTGAGTAGTGGTCTGGTTGTTAGGTCACATAAAAAAGAGCTAAACCGCAGCAAGAGGTTAGCTCTTTTTTGTTGCAATCAAGATATGCTAATCAATTCAATTGAATGAGCGGCTTGATTGTTTAGCTGATGATTATTGAGCAGGCTGAGCCGGTTGGATTGGTGCATTACCTGATTCAGCTGCATTTTCAGTGCTAGGTTGTGCCGCAGCTGGTTGTTGTGTTGCAGCCGAGGTTTTCGAAGAGGTTGCATCAGGTAATTCTTGAGTTGACACTACAACTTTTTCATCTGCTTTAGTTTGATGTTTATCGTGAGCTGAAGCAGCAAACGTAGTAGTTGCAGCAGTCAGAGCAAATGTTGTTGCAAGTAAAGTTTTTACAAGTTTCATAGGAGGCATCCTTTGGTAATTTAAAATACACTATGACCATCGCAGCCTATAGTTTAAGTTTGGCTGTCGACTTGTTGATCATGCTAAAAGCCAAATCTGCATCTGACAATCAATCCAACAAAGTGAAACAGACTGGATTACACAGCGTTCATACATATAAATCCTGTGTATGTTTCATGTAAAAAAAACAGAAAAAAATCGCCAAAAACTGTTTGAAGATATTTCTTTTTGGTTATTTTTTAATCTTTATATTTACCAAAGCAAAACATGTCACTGTGGGCTGAGCCTACAGTCAAAATTGTTTTTCCCATTAGATATAATTATCTTAATCTTTTTATCCATTTAAATAAGTGATGAAAGTCGCATAGATCTTGCCATTTGGTAAGGCTATAGCAACTTTTACGCTAATTCAAATCATGATCATTTCTATTCTTTCGAAGACAGCAGCAATATATGAAATACGTTAGACTATAACTTTTAGTGAGTGCGTATTCGACGTGAAACTGGTCATTCCTCAAGCGGTTCCGACACATATTATTTCTGGTTTTCTCGGTGCTGGAAAAACGACCTTGCTTCAGCAGCTTTTGCTACAAAAACCCAAGCATGAAGTGTGGGCGGTATTGATGAATGAATTTGGGCAGATTGGTATCGATCAGCAAATACTTCCCAATGAATCTGGCTATGAAGTGAAAGAATTGCTCGGTGGTTGCATGTGTTGTAGTAGTCAGCTGCCCTTACACATCGCACTTGCCCGGTTGCTCAGCGAAACGAAACCTGATCGATTGTTTATTGAACCGACAGGACTTGGACATCCTGCTCAGTTACTTGAACAACTTTCAGAACCGCATTGGCACAGCAGTATTCAAATGCGTGCGTTGATCACAGTAGTTGATGGCAGTCGATTACACGACCAAGCTTGGGTCGAGCAACATTTATATCAAGATCAACTCAAAGCTGCACAATTGATGGTGGTGTCACATCATGATCAGATGACCCATGCCGATGAGCAAGCATTAGAGCAGCTTCAGCAAGAGTATGCACCTTATGCCCAAGCATGGTTTGAGGTATCCAATGGAACACTGGCTTTGGCTGCAATTGATCGGCCCTCACTGGCTACGGTAAAACGCATGCAACCACTTCTGGTACAACAGCAGCGTAATATCGAGATCAAGCAGACGCCACAAGAGATTAAACAATTGCCGTATCATTATGTTGAAAGTAATGGAGAATATAGCGTGGCTGGCTGGAAGTTTTCACGTCACTGGCAATTTGATTTTGATGATTTATTTGATTTGCTGAGTAGCATAGAGAGCTGGTTAAGAATCAAAGCGATTTTTCATACCAACCAAGGCTGGATCACCTTTAATTTCAATCCAGCACAGCTCAATTACAAAACAGGGCAGGCCAATACAGACAATCGTATTGAGATCATTACTCCATTGTCACAAGACTGGCTCGCCTTTGAACAAGCCTTGCTGGCTTGCCGCTGTAATGAAGATGATCAGGAATAACGCAGATCTGTGCTATTTCTGATCATGAGTTCAGTTAGAAAACTTCTTGTTAGTGCTTTTGCTCAAGCATGGCCTTGGCTTGAGCATGATCGATGTCTTTTTCCCAATGCGCAATGACAACAGTTGCAACACAGTTGCCAATCAGGTTGGTGCATGCACGAACAATCCCGATAAACCAGTCAACCGATAACAACAGCACCAGACCAATGGCAGGTAAACTTGGAATAACGGATAAGGTGGCGGCTAAAATCACCAATGCTGATCCAGGAATGCCGTGTGCACCTTTTGACGTAACCAGTGACACCAGCAAAATCATAATCAGATCATGCATAGACAGATCAATATTACAGGCCTGCGCAATAAAAATAACACCTAAGGTCAGATAAATAGAGAAACCATCCAGATTAAATGAATATCCGGTTGGAATAACTAAACCGACCGTAGAGTCTTTAATCCCTAATTGTTTCAGCTTTTTCATGATTTGCGGAAGTACCGAATCTGAGGAGGCTGTACCGAGTACAATCGAAAGTTCTGCTTTAAAATAGTTCAAAAATTTGAAAATATTAAGGCCAGTGAATTTTAAAATTCCACCGAGAATAATCACCACAAATGCAATACATGTGGCATAGAATAAAAGCACCAAGTAGCCCAGTTGAATCAAAGAGTCGATACCAAACTTGGCCGTGGTGTAGGCCACAGAACCCAATACCCCAATTGGCGCCAATCGGATAATCAGTCCCATCATTTTAAAGAAAATTTCTGAAAATGCTTCCAGTGCCTGCCGAACAATTTCTGCTAGATGGCGCGGAACCAGTAACATCCCGACGCCAAACAAGATTGCAATTAGGAGGACCTGTAAAATATCGCCGTTTGCAAAAGCACCAAAAAGGGTTTTAGGAATGATGTGTAAAATGAAGTCTGAACCTGAACTCATTTCATGGGCACGTTCGGTATAAACCGTTAAATCTTTGCCGTCGAGTTTGGACAGATCAATATTCATTCCTGCGCCAGGTTTAAAGATATAAGCAATTGCAATGCCTAAAATTAGTGCAATTGTGGTGACAATTTCAAAATACAGGATCGTTTTTGCACCAACTTTACCCATTTTTTTAATGTCATTTGCACCATAAATGCCAAGCACCACCACACAAAAAACAATCGGTGCAATTAACATTTTAATCAGTGAAATAAAGCCATCACCTAAGGGCTTTAAATTTAAAGAAAAATCATGAAAGCTGACACCAATTAAAATACCTAACACCAGCGCGATGATGACTTGCAGGAACAAGTTAGACTTCAGTTTTTGCCACATTTTCTGTTCATCAATCCAATAAGACTGGTCAGACCAGTGCAAGAAACTCGCCAACTTTGATATTTGCCTGAAATTTTTTGGGGTGCTGATCCTTTCTGAAGTTGAGCAGCGTAAGGGCAGGATAGAAATATCAGCCTATATATAGGTCAGTCATCAAAAATCGAGTATGCTAGGCGCCATTCTGGAGGACGGTTTTTTATGGCGCTTAAAGCTACTATTTATAAAGCAGATTTAAATATTGCAGATATGGATAGCCACCATTATGCAGACTATCAACTCACCTTGGCTATGCATCCGTCTGAGACGATTGAGCGTTTGATGGTGCGTATTTTAGCTTTTGCTCGTTTTGCAGATGAACAGTTGCAATTTACCAAAGATCTATTTGAAACTGACGAACCGGCGCTATGGCAAAAAGATTTGACTGGGCAACTTGAACAGTGGATCGAATTGGGGCAACCCTCTGAAGATAAATTAAAAAAAGCCAGTGCGCGTTGTAAGCGGGTTGCGGTCGTAACTTATGGTCAGCAGGTCGACGAGTGGTGGAAACGTAACAGTAAAGTGAAAACATTGAGTAATGTCGAGGTTTGGCAATTGGCACCCGAAACAACGGCCCAAATTCAAAACTTATGTGAACGCACCATGCAACTGCAACTCAATGTCATGGATGGTGAATGGACTTTACTGAATGACCATGAACAGGTTGAGATTTCGTGGACAAAATTGCAATAATGCACCAAGGCTGCTGTCTGAAAGATGGTTTAAAGTATAAATAGGTATCGAAATGAACGAATTAGAAATTATTGATTTAAAAGTGGGCGAAGGTAAAGAGGCTGTGAAAGGTGCTTTGATTACGACCCATTACACGGGTTGGCTTGAAGATGGTACCAAGTTTGATTCATCGATTGATCGTGGTAATTACTTCGAATGTGTCATTGGTACTGGTCGTGTGATCAAGGGATGGGATCAAGGGATTATCGGCATGAAAGTTGGCGGTAAGCGCAAGCTGAACGTGCCTGCACATTTAGCTTATGGTGAGCGCAAAATGGGTAACATCATTCCTGCTAACTCCAATTTGATTTTTGAAATTGAACTATTTGATGTCAAAACACGAGACTAGAGAAGAAAAAAAGCCCGTTTCGGGCTTTTTATTTGTTTATTGAATGAATATGATTTTAATATTCGATTATAATAATATGTAAAATTCTTATAATATGATACTTTGTTATTATAAATTTGCTATGTTTCTGTTTTATTAATTTAAAATTAATCTTTTATTAAAATGTCAAGCGGTTAAATTTAAATAACCATAGTGAATTAGTCGAATATGTTCATCATAAATATTTAATTAACTTCCAAAATTTTTAAGAATTTTTTCAGTTTGTTGCGGTATAACGTAAACTATCTAATCGTCTGATCGCTTTAGTTAATCATCAAATAAAAGTATTTTTAAATGCTTTAAATTGATTGTAAAAGGTATTCAGAAAATATTTTTTTGAAAAGATGGTATATATGCTTACTCGCTTTCTTCTGAAACAACTCGCATTCAGTGTATCCATTGTCTTAAGTACGACAGTCGCAATTGCACATGCTGAGAATCTAGCTTCAAACACTGAAAATCCTGTGGTGAAAGAGATTCCGCTTGTGACCAATCCGCATACTGGTGAAGAAGCTGAAGAAGCACCTAAAATTGATGTGTCTACGCTGACCATCATTGGTTATCATGAAATTACCTCTAAAGAAGCGATTATTCCAGATTACGCCGTAACACCACAGCGCTTTGAAATGCACTTGGATTGGCTGGTCAAAAATGGTTATCACTTTATTAGTGTTGATCAATTAATTAAAGCCAATGAAGGCAAATTAAAATTACCGCCAAAACCGGTTTTACTGACCATCGATGATGGCTATCAATCATTTTATGACTATGCGTACCCGATTTTAAAGGCACGTAAAATTCCAGCCGTACTTGCCGTGGTAGGTAAATGGCTGAACGTCAAGCCAAATCAAATGGTACAGTTTGGTGACGACAAGCTTGCGCGAAACAAGTTATTAACTTGGGCTGAAATCAAGGAAATGCAAGACAGTGGCATTGTCGAAATTGGCAGCCATAGCTTTGACTTGCACCATGGGGTGATGGGTAATCCACAAGGCAACTCAGAACCTGCGGCAACTACTCGTATTTACGATCCTAAAACCAAAACGTATGAATCAGACAGTGCTTATGAAAAACGTATCACCAATGATTTAAAGAAAAATATTGAAACGTTTAAAGAGAATGGTATTCGTGCGCCACGTGTAATGGTCTGGCCGTATGGACGCTATAATCTGGAAACGGTGCGTATTGCCAAAAAACTGGGTATGCCAATTACCATTACTCTAGATGATGGTCCAGATCATGTGACCAAATCGCTCGGGCATTTAAACCGAATTTTAGTGATGAAAGGCGAAAGTACAGACGATCTGGCACAAGACATTATTAACCGTCAAATGAATTTGACCGATAATAATCGTCCGCAAAAAATCATGCATGTCGATCTGGACTATATTTATGATAAAAATCCAGAACAAGTTGAGCGTAACTTAGGTCATTTGCTCGATCGAATTCGAGAAATGGGAGTTAATACGGTTTACTTACAGGCCTTTTCAGACCCAGATGCCAATGGCTCTGCCGACATGGTGTACTTTCCAAACCGCTATCTTCCAATGCGAGCTGATTTGTTCAACCGCGTCGCTTGGCAAATTTCGACACGTACCAGTGTGAATCGTGTATATGCGTGGATGCCATTAATGGCGTGGGAATTGCCAAAATCGAATCCGGTTTCCAAAAAGCTGGTGGTTACTCAGCAGCCAAAAAGCTCCGATCATTTAAACATGGGTTATATCCGTTTAAGTCCGTATTCGCCTGAAGCGCGTAAAGTGATTGAAGGCATTTACACAGATTTAGCCAAGTCATCTACGTTTGATGGTATACTGTTCCACGACGATACAACGCTATCGGATTACGAAGATGCCAGTCCAGACGCGTTAAAGGCCTATGCCAAAGCGGGTTTGCCGACTGATCTTGAAAAGATCCGCAACAACGACGCGCTATTATCGAAATGGACTGATTTTAAAATCAAAACCATCGATAATTTTGCGATGAAACTGGTTTCAGACGTTCGTTACTATCAACCTTTCTTGATGACTGCCCGTAACTTGTATGCGCAAGTTGCTCTGTCTCCTTATGCCGAAAACTGGTATTCACAGTCGTTGGAGCAGTCACTCAAGCGTTACGATTTTACTGCGATTATGGCCATGCCTTATATGGAGCAGGCTGAAGATCCGACCAAGTTTTATCAAGACATTGTAAAACGTGTCAAACAGTACCCAAATGGTATCAAGAAAACAGTGTTTGAATTACAAGCAACCAACTGGCGAACCAATCAGCCTGTTCCTTCACAGGAAATGGCAGATACCATTCGCTCGCTTTACCAGCAGGGTGCCATGCACGTGGGGTATTACCCAGATGATCCGTTTAAAGATCATCCTGACACCAAAACCATGCACGACGTATTTGCGACTAAACCGTCCAAGTTAGTCCCGTAACAGGAATTGACCATGTCAACGACTTTACATCATTTGTGGCAGACAGCGCTGAATTTTGTATTCTATTATCCGCTGTTTATGTCCTATTTATGGATGATGGGTGCGCTCATATTTTATTGGAAAGAGCGCAAAGATCCTCCATATCAACAGCCAAAAGCATTGGAATCTTATCCAATGGTGGCTGTGCTTGTCCCTTGTTTTAACGAGGGCGATAATGCTGAGGAAACCATTACCCATGCACTTGGACTGGATTATCCAAATTTTGAGGTAATTGCCATTAATGATGGTAGCTCGGACAATACTGCTGAGGTACTGAATCGTCTGGCTGAACAACATGAAAAACTGCGTGTGGTTCATTTGGCTCAAAACCAAGGCAAGGCCATGGCGTTACAAGCGGGTAGCTTGCTGACGGAAGCCGAAATTCTAATTGGAATCGACGGTGATGCCTTACTGGACTCACATGCGGCAAGCTGGATGGTGCGTCATTTCCAGCAAGACCCAACCGTAGCAGCCGTCACGGGAAATCCACGTATTCGAACACGCTCGACCTTGCTTGGCCGTATTCAGGTGGGAGAGTTTTCTTCGATTGTGGGCATGATCAAACGTGCGCAGCGTAGCTTCGGGCGCTTATTTACAGTATCTGGCGTGATCACGGCATTTCGTAAATCTGCGGTACATGAAGTGAATTACTGGTCACCCAACATGCTGACCGAAGACATCGATATCACTTGGAAATTGCAGCGTGCAGGTTGGGATATACGTTTTGAACCGAATGCACTGGTATGGATTTTAATGCCAGAAACCTTTACCGGGCTTTGGAAGCAGCGTTTACGCTGGGCCATGGGCGGTGCACAGGTTTTGCTTAAAAATCTGGATGTATTCTTTAAACCTAAACTCAATTTTTTATGGCCGCTGATGTTTGAGCTTTGCCTGACATTGGTCTGGTCATACTTGATGTTGCTGTTGGCGATCTTGTGGGTGGTGCATTTTGTGTTCCCGCTAGGTCAGCTATCAGGAATCAGCTCTCCATTCTTGCCGTATGGAAGTGGAATTTTGCTTGGGGCAACCTGTCTGATTCAATTTGCGCTGAGCAAATGGATGGACAGTCGCTATGAGCCAAACTTAGGCAGAAATTATTACTGGATGATTTGGTACCCGTTTGTATTTTGGTTGATTACCATTACCGCTACAATTGTGGCCTTTCCAAAAGTCCTGCGTCGTGGAAGTGAAAAACGTGCGCGATGGGTTAGCCCTGACCGTGGTATTCGTATACAAGATTAAGCATATTGCTGAGTAGATGTTCATGAAATCAAATAATTTGATTATCGATTTGCGTCGCCAACTGCCTTGGCATAAACGTTATGTTTCAACGACTACGACTGCCATGATGTGGGCAGGTTGGTTGTTGTTGTGGCGTCCGTTTTTGTTGGTTTGGTTGTTGGTCGAGTTACAAAAAACTCATTTGGTGCACCGTGTCTTTAGTGCAATGAGTGTTGGGGTTGAGCACGGTATTACATCATTGATTGTATGCTGTATAGCGCTGTTACTGTGGAGTAATTTTATTCCAGCAAAAAGTGTAAAAAAGACCAAACAGAAAGAAATTGACGATTATGCGCGTTATTTTGAGTTGACCCAGCATGAAATTCAGCAAGGTAGAGCTCAAAAAGTAGCGGTGATTCATCATGATGAAACTGGACGGATCACACATATTGAGTGATCTGAGCCGAGCCGTTCAGTAGAATTATTCATATCATTATGCCAGTTTACCCCCGTGAGCTGGCATTCATGTTCTTGACATATCAAAATCATCCTGCATGTGTGCAACAGTATCGCTAACGTTCATCAATGCGGCATTGTGCTGACAGACGAATCGGAAAAGAGACCCACCTTATGCAACACTCAAGCAAATTAAATGCTGTGGAAAGTATTCGCGGTTTAGCCTGTCTGGCCGTGGTATTTTCGCACTTAAGCTTGAGTTTTTATCCGTATTTACATCATTTTGACGACCATGATCAGGCCACAAATGCGCTGGTCTATTGGATTCATCATTCACCGTTTACGTTTTGGTATTCGGGAACTGCGGCGGTTTATGTTTTTTTCGTGCTGAGCGGATTTATCTTATCTTATGTGATTGGCAATAGCCGCGCACCGAAGCAAAAAATTAAATCAATGCTCATCAAGCGTTATCCACGACTGGCCATTCCGGCACTCATTTCATGTATTTTACTCTGGGCTGCGCTGTATTTTAGTGATATTGATAGCTCGCAAGTACAGTACTGGCTACAAGTACTGGCTCAGCAAAACTCAAGTTTTGGGCAGGCTATATACGAAGGCACGATCGGTTCGTTTTTATTCGCTGAATCAAGTGTCAATTGGGTACTTTGGACCATGCAAGTTGAGTTGATTGGGTCTGTGGTTTTGTTTGCCTTGTTGTACCTTAAACAATATAGCTCAGGGTTGTTTTTGACCCTTGTACTGATGTTTCCTCTGAGCTTTGCACTGTTTAAAAATATGGATTTGTACTTGGGATTAATCAGCTTTCTTTTAGGATCGCTTATTTTTTTCTATGGGCGCCGTATTGCTTCAAATGCATGGGCAGGGCTACTTCTGGCTTTAGGGTTGTACCTTGCTGGGGCGCATAACTCCAGCTTGGCTTATCAGGGAATTTATCAATTTTTAGGCGATAAAACCTACGATTACTGTAATTTTCTTTCAGGCAGTCTGATTGTGTACAGCATTTTAATGAGTCCGCTATTGTCTCGTATGCTGGATCGGCCAGTCTTTGTTTATTTAGGCAAATTATCATTTTCGGTATATTTATTACATCTGATGTTACTCTATATCGTTTGTTTACCTGTCTTTAATTACTGTGTACAACATGGTTTTAATTACGACAGTGCATTCATGGTGGCGTCTTTGGTTTTTTTAGTTGCGATACTGATTTGCTCTGATATATACAGTCGCGTGGTAGATCGTTTTGCAATTTTTATCAGTAATAAACTAGCGCAATATTGGGCAGGCGCTTAACGACAAGCCATTCGAATGTGTAAGTTGGTGGCTGTTTTTTTCTTTATGGGTGTGGGTGACGATAATGTCTACTCTTGAAATTGTTGCTGTCTTGATCAGTGTGATTGGCGTGACACTGACTGTTTTACGTAACATGTGGTGCTGGTGGTTCAACTTTATTGCATTTTTGCTTTATGGTTATTTGTTTTATACCTATAAGCTGTATGGTGAAACGATTCTTCAAGCGTTCTTTGTGGTGGTCAATTTTTATGGCTTCTACTATTGGCTTAAAGGGAAGCAGACCGATCACGATATTCGCATCGAACCACTTGCGCCGCAAACAGCATTATTTCAAATGTTAATAGCAGCAGTAGCTGGCTTAAGTTTTGGTCTAATATTAAAACATTTTACCGATGCTGCAGTGCCGATGTTAGACGCTCAGTTGGCTGCATTTAGTTTGCTGGCCACCTACTGGACTAGTCGTAAACATATTGCCACCTGGATGTTGTGGGTGGTGGTTGATATTGTTTATGTGGGGATGTTTATTTATAAAGCGCTGTTTCTTACTGCGGTGCTTTATGCTGCTTTTGTGGGACTCGCTGCTTTTGGTTGGTGGCAATGGGAGCGCGTAAAAAGTAAACAAGATGTGGCCAGATCTGCATGACAATTTTGGATTTAGAAGCATACAAGATGCAGCAATTTGAACACATGGCCGAAAAAATCATTAAAAATCCTGGGTATTATTTGGATTTTGATTCGGTTGCAGATTTTTATAAGGCTGTGTGGCTCAACGATTTCCCGCAGGGGACTACTTTTTCAGCGACAGGCTTAGATGATGGCGCTGAGTGTTTTTATGCTGTCATTCAATATAAGCAGAAAAAGATCAATATCAGCATTGATCACGATCGTTATCATGTAGATTATCTAAAAAAAGATTTGATCTAGAAGATAATTGGCAGAGCTTTTTTATTCATATTTAATGTAATAAAAATATAACTTCTGTGGGTACAAAAAATAGCAAAAAGCTTGTGAATACGCGGAGTTGCTAAATTTCAAGCGAGAAACTACTTCAATTGGTTAAATAATCTGCAAACAAATTTATACCAAATAAATTTGTGATTGATTTCATAAAACTGTGATGTACTGTTAAGATAATAGCGAAACAACAAATAAACATCACACTCAACCATGAGGTATAAATGCCAGTCAAACTTATCGCAGTCGATATGGATGGAACCTTTTTAAATTCAGAGAAGAAATACAACAAAGCGCGCTTTTTAAAGCAATACACGCAGCTCAAACAACGCGGAATCAAGTTCGTTGCTGCCAGTGGCAACCCGCTCTATACCCTTCAAGCTTACTTTCCCGAAATCGCACATGAAATCGCTTTTGTTGCTGAAAATGGCGTGTATGTGACCGATCAAAATCAAGAAATTCATTATAGTGCATACGCACCTGACACTTTAGAGCGCATGGTGCGTGATTTAGAATCTGAGTACGGCAGTAGCGTGATTTTATGTGCTAAATCTTGCGCTTATGTTCGCTCGGATGTATCGCAAAAAATACTGGATAAATTAAATATCTACTTCAAAAGTATTCAGCAGGTCGATAGTCTCCTCGATGTTAAGGAGCCAATTGGTAAAGTCACGCTGACCACTGTTGAGCACGATTTTGAGAGCATGGAGCAGTATTTAAACCAGCAAGATTATGTGCAAAATCAGCTGACCAAAGCAGTCTCAAGCGGTTTTGGATTTATTGACTTGATTATCCCAAACAAGCACAAAGCATTTGGTCTATCATTTTTGCAAAAAAAATGGGGCATTGCTGATGATGCCATGCTGACCATTGGCGATAACAACAACGACATCGAGATGGTTCAAAAAGCGGGGTACGGCTTTGCCATGCAAAATGCAATTCCTGCGCTAAAAAAAGTAGCCAAATTTCATGCTCGAAGCAACGAAGAAGAAGGCGTGCTCGATGTTATTGATCTGGTGCTGCAATCGAAAGGGTTTTCTGAAGATCTTTTTTGTGAACCCGAGGCGATGTCTTAATGCAGCCAATTTTGCCACTAGCGCAGCGGGGAGAAGCGATACTTAAACTCAAAGCAGCAGCAGTTGCAGAGTCTGAGTTTAATTCTTCATGGCTACTGCATTTGGCAGAAGCACTGCAAGCGACGATGCTGGCCAGAAACGGCGTCGGCATTGCTGCACCTCAGGTTTATGTGTCGAAGCGCGTCATTATTGTGGCTTCTCGCCCAAATCCGCGCTATCCCGATGCACCCGAAATGCAGCCCGTGGTCATGATCAACCCTGAGATTTATGCACAATCTGAACACCTTTGTTTGGGTGAAGAGGGCTGCTTAAGCGTA
Organism: Acinetobacter sp. ACZLY 512; assembly: GCF_023614015.1. Classification (NCBI taxonomy): domain Bacteria; kingdom Pseudomonadati; phylum Pseudomonadota; class Gammaproteobacteria; order Moraxellales; family Moraxellaceae; genus Acinetobacter; species Acinetobacter sp. ACZLY 512. The sequence goes on along the minus strand of NZ_JAKIVI010000011.1, from coordinate 40,103 downwards.
CCCGATCAACGTGCACAAGTTGCCCGTGCAGAGCAGATTCAACTTCGTTATTTTACTTTACAAGGCCAGCTTATAGAGGCGACGTATACAGGTTTTATTGCGCGCATCGTTCAGCATGAGATTGATCATCTGGATGGAATTTTATTTGTCGATCGTGTTACGAGCAGTGATTAAATTCTGATCTTCCATCATTTCATAACTTTTGAATTGTTGTGGGGTAATACCCAAATGGCGTTTAAACATGGCACTAAATGCACTCGGGCTACTATAACCCAGCGCTTCGGCAATACTTGACATAGATTGACCATCTGCGATTTTACTCAATGCCAGTGCAATATGCATTTGCTGTATCCAGCCACGATATGATAACCCTGTCTGTTTTTTGAATAGACGCATAAGTGTGCGCGAGCTGGTTCCCATTTCGTCTGCCCAAGTGTTTAAATCTTTCGTATGCTGGGGTAATTGCATCATCAGCTCACATATACGGCTTAAACGTTTATCTTTGGGCCATGGAATTTGAATAGGGAGCGAGTTTGCGGTTTGAATCTCATCGAAAATCAAAATTTCCAGTGCATTTAATAAAGCTTCTGCATGAGTTTGGTTGGCTACAGATTCAGCTTCCAACAGATTTAACCGAATCAATAATTCGTGGAGCAAATCGCTGACTCGGATTAAAAAACATGAATTCCCCATTACTGCCGCAGCTTGTGCATCAATGAGAGCGGTATTGAGTTTAACCTGACTCAAACAAACCATACTGTGTTCTACACGTGCTGGAATCCAGACAGCGCATTTGGGCGGTACGATCCACACCTGATCATTACACAATACCTGAATGGTGCCGTGTGAAGCATACAGGAGCTGCGCACGTAAGTGCATGTGCGGATACGACACTTCTTTATAAGAGCGCTCGGCATATAAGCCAATCACCAGTTTATTAGATTTCATACTTAATGTTTAAGATGTCACTTAGACAACAATTATTGGAAGATAAACGTCTAAATGACAAATTACAATAGTTGTTCTGCTTCTGTTTTTGGAGTTTTTAAGGATGACGTCTTCTGTACAGTTGAAAGACACACCCAATTTAAATACCGCACCGATACAACCACAAAAAATGATCATTCACATTGTGGGTGCCGTGGCGATTGCCCATTTGCTCAACGACTTGATTCAAGCTGTTTTACCTGCAATCTATCCAATGCTCAAGGCCAATTTTGCCCTGAGTTTTGCACAAGTTGGGCTGATTTCGTTTGTTTATCAAATTACGGGTTCGTTGCTGCAACCTTGGGTTGGACTGTACACCGATAAACATCCTAAACCCTACTTACTCCCGATCGGGGCTGGCGTGACCTTAAGTGGTGTATTATTGTTGGCATTTTCACCGAATTTTATGGTGTTACTACTTGCTGCTGCATTGATTGGCGTGGGCTCTGCAACTTTTCATCCTGAAGCATCGCGTGTGGCTCGTCTTGCATCGGGTGGCCGATTTGGTACAGCACAATCGACTTTTCAGGTGGGCGGAAATTCAGGAACGGCAATCGGGCCAGTTTTGGCAGCTTTAATTATTGTGCCTTTTGGTCAGCATGCACTGGCATGGTTAGTGGCTTTAAGTATTTTGTCGATTTGTATTTTATCTCGGGTGAGCCGCTGGTCTATCGAGCATGCCAAATCTAAAGTGGCGACCAAAACCAATAGCACTCTTCACAAATTACATGGGCGTCAGCTTTTTATGGCGATTGGTACGGTGTGCATACTGATGTTTGCCAAGTTTACGTATATTGCCAGTATTAGTAATTATTTTACTTTTTATCTTATTCATAAATTTCAAATCAGTTTACCAACTGCGCAGCTCCATTTGTTTGCTTTTCTGGCTGCTGTAGCAGTGGGAACTTTCGCCGGCGGACCGATTGGAGACAAAATTGGCCGTAATGCTGTCATTTGGGTGTCTTTTGTGGGGATGGCACCTTTTGCATTGATCATGCCTTATGCCGATTTATTTTGGACTACTGTACTTTCAATTCTTGCAGGGCTCATACTCTCATCTGCTTTTGCCGCCATGGTGGTCTATGCACAAGAGGCAGTTCCGGGGCGTGTGGGCATGATTTCAGGTTTAATGTTTGGTTTGATGTTTGGTGTGAGCGGAATTGCAGCCGCAGGGCTAGGATATTTAGCCGATATAAACGGGATTGAATGGGTATTTAAACTGTGCTCATTTATGCCGCTATTGGGGCTAGCAGCATTTTTCTTGCCTAAAACCAGATAAGACTTGATTCGCTGAGCACCCTTTATTGTTTTGAACAATAAAGGGTGCCACGATAAAAGCTTAATTTTGCACACCAAATTTAAAGACGGTTTTGCTTTGAAAGCTTTGATGCGGATCTAGACGCGTCGAAGGAAAATGTGCTTGATTCGGACTATCCGGATAATGCTGTGTTTCGAGTGCAACAGCATCTCCTTGTCGGTACAGGACGCCGTTCGCGCCTGCAATTTGACCTAGCAAGTGATTGGCAGTGTACATCTGAATACTGGGTTCGGTCGTTAGAATTTCTAAAGTCCGTTTAGATTGAGGGTCGAAGACAAATGCTGCACGTTGTAACTTATCTTGACCTGAATTGATGATCCATGTTTGATCATAGCCATAACCAAACGCCAATTGCTGGTTATTTTGTCGAATATCTTTCACAATGGCTTTGGGTTGTCTGAAATCGAAAGGAGTGCCTGCTACACTTTTAATCTCGCCAGTGGGTAAAGAGTTTTTGTCGGTTTGCAAAATGCGATCAGCATTGAGTTGTACGATATGATTCATCACACCATAAGGGCTATTTTGCGCGCCCGACAGATTAAAATAACTGTGATTGGTTAAGTTAATCACAGTCGGTTTATCTGTTTTCGCTTTATATTCAATTGTAAAGGCGTTGTCATCCGACAAACTATAAATAACTTCTACATCAAGTTTCCCCGGAAATCCCTGATCTCCATCTGGACTGGTCAGTTTTAACGAAGCTTTGACTTCTTTGCCTTTAGAAATAAGCGGTTGCACCTGCCATACGCGTTTATCGTAGCCCAAGCCTGCACTATGTAGAGTATTGGAACCATTATTCTTTTCTAAATGATACGTTTTGCCGTCTAAGGTAAACGAACCATGCCCAATACGGTTGGCATAACGTCCAATTAACGAACCAAAGTGAATGCCTTGTTCAGTATCAACCACTTCATAACCATGTAAGTTATCAAACCCTAATACAATATTGTCTTTTTTGCCTTGAGCATCGGGTGTCATGATGTGAGTAATGACGCCACCAAAGCTGATAAACGATACCGATGTACCTCGATCATTCTGCATGGTATATAATTGGACAGCTTGTCCATCTTTTGTCGTACCATAGGGCTGCTGTGTTAATGTGGCTGCAAAGGTCGTTGAAGCAAACAACAGACTGAACAGATTCAAATAAGCTAATTTTTTTAAAATCACTCGATGTTCCTCTTTTAGATATATTTTTTAAATCAATTTTAGGTGTCAATAATAGCCACGGGTTTTGTAAGATATTCTTATTGGATCAATCCTGTATCAATATAAAAACTGATCAACATATGTTGAAACGCGATTCTAGCATTCCAATTATTTGTGATTTCCTATTCTTTTGTCATGAATGTAATGATAACTCCCATCTTTGCCGAATTTTTGAATAAATAATTGATAATGGTTATTGTTAATTTTTGTATTATTAATATAATCGGTTCTTATTTCAAGGAAGAATCCTCTTGTTTAAAGTCAGTTTTCAGTATCTTTGTCTCCTATCTGTCGGCATGTATAGTTATACCCATGCTCAAGATCAAATTAATCAATTGCCTGTCATTATGTTGCAGTCACAAAGTGATCAAGCACATGCATATCATGTAAAAACATCTGATTCTGCAACTCGAACCGATACTCCACTCAAGGATACACCTCAGTCGGTCAGTGTCATTAGTGCTGCTATATTAAAAGATTTGGCGCCATCACGACTCACAGAGGCGCTTGATGTGGTCGGCGTAGGGCGTGGCAATAATTTTGGAGGACAAGGACTGACCACCTACACCGTACGCGGTTTTACCAGTGGTGAATATTTTCGTAATGGTTTTCCAATTAATCGCGGCTATCCAAACGCGCCTAACCCATATAACGTAGAGCGAATTGATGTGCTCAGAGGTCCTGCATCCAGTTTGTATGGACGAACTGACCCCGGGGGAACATTTAATATAACGAGTAAAACACCTAATACAGAATACACAACAATTCTAGGTGCGGGTTTAGACAGTGAAGGTTTGTATCAGGCTACACTTGATACGACTGGCGCAATGAATACAGATAAGACGCTGACCTATCGTTTAAATATTGCAGGTGAAAACGGTGAGACGTATCGTGATCATGTAAAATCCAAGCGTTTTAGTATTGCACCAGTACTTCAGTGGACACCATCTGACTATACCAAGCTCACATTTGAAGCCGACATATTACGTAATCGTCATCCGCTAGATCGTGGCTTTACCCGATATCCAAATCAGCAAACCACGTATTTTGATTCCAAAGAATATTGGTGGGAATCTGGCAAGCAACGTAATTTACTTTACAACAATAATGATATGTTACAACTCAGACTGGAGCATCAACTCAATGATGACTGGACGCTAAATGTAGGCGGACAATATCTAAATGGTGAGTTATATGGCTATGCGGTTGAAGCCAGCGGGCTCAAAGCAAATACCAATGGTCAGGTGATCAAGCGTAACTATAACTGGAGAAGATTAGACTGGATTGATAAAAATATTCAGGCAAATGTGCAAGGAAAATTTAATTTATTTAACATGCAGCATACGCTGGTCACTGGCGTTGAGGCTGAACAGTACGATTATAAATCTTATATCATTCGTTCATCGGGCAATAATTTTGATCTTGATATTACAAATCCAATTTATGGCGCATCGTTGCCTGCTTTAGACAGCCCAGCACTTGATGATCGCGAGAAATTACGTAGCCTTGCCTATTTTGCACAAGATCAGATTGATTTGAATGACAGACTCAAAACATTGATTGGTATGAGATATGAGCACTATCAGCATGAATATACAAATCATTTAAATCAAAGCCAGTGGTCCAAAGATTTTAATGCACTGGTACCACGTATCGGATTGGTATATTCATTGACAGATCAATGGAATGTATATGGCAATATCAGTCAGTCATTCAAACCGAATACTGGTTCAGACCGTTTCGGACAAGGTTTTGATCCAGAGAAAGGTATGTCTTATGAAATTGGTTCGAAGTTACAATTATTAGATGATCGTTTGGCATTCGATAGTGCTATTTTCTTTGTTAAAAAGAAAAATGTACTGACACCAGATCCAGTGAATATCAATAAATCAGTGGCAGCGGGCGAGGTACAAAGTCAAGGTTTTGAGCTCAATCTGAGTGGTCATATCACACCACAATGGAAAGCGATTGCCAATTATACTTATTCAGATACTGAAGTGGTGAAAGACAATATTTTATTGAAAGGAACGCGTCTGGCGAATATTCCTAAGAATACGCTGAATCTATTGACTGTTTACGACTTTGATTCAGGCATCTTGAATGGTTTAGGGCTTGGAATTAATCAACGCTATATTTCAGATCGTAAAGGTCAGACATCGAACACAACTTATAATATGAAAGCATATGCTGTGACAGATTTAATCGCTTACTACAACGTATCAAAAGCACTGCGTTTAAATGCTAGCGTGAAAAATATTTTCGATAAAAAATATGATGATAGTGCCTTTAATGCTTATGTATATCCAGGCCAAACACGTTTGTTGCAGGTCGGATTAAATTATCAGTTTTAACTCAATCCCGCATTTATCATCAGGCGCAGCATTCAGGCTGCGCTTTTTTTTAATCCATGTAGAGCAATCAGTATATCTGCGAAGAACGCTCGTGCTTGATTGTCGCGCTGATTCAAGTTTGAGGTATAATAGAGGATTGAGTAACGCTATGGGCATAATTTATGAAATCTGAAGTTTATCAGGGCAAAATCAAGCAATACGACGCCACCAAAGGCTATGGTTTTATTGGCGGCCTAGAGCAAGATGTCTTTTTTCATATTTCAGACTTTCCACTTGAAGACGGTGAGCCTAAGCGCAATGAACGTGTGAAATTTATGGTGGTTGAAAATAACGGTAAGTTTAAAGCGGTTAAAATTCAGCGTGTGGTCGATCAGTCTGCAAAAGCCAAAAAATCACGTGCAGTGGAAAATAACACGACGATTACGTCGGCTTTACTCTCAAATTTTAAAAATAAATGATTTAAAAAAAATCCCTCGTTGAAGAGGGATTTTTTACTTTAGTTAATCGAATCATCTAGATTTGGTGCTAACCAACGTTTCGCTTCATCCAGTGTCCAGTCTTTACGTTTGGCGTAGTCTTCAAGCTGATCCTGAGAAATCTTACCGACATTAAAGTATTCAGATTGCGGCAAGCTATAATAAAAGCCGCTGACACTTGAAGGTGGCCACATGGCAAAACTGCTGGTCAGATAGGTTCCAATCTTATCTGTTGAACCTAACCAGTCAAACAACACTGCTTTTTCCGAATGCTCTGGGCACGCAGGGTAACCGGGTGCAGGTCGAATTCCGACATACTTTTCCTTAATTAAGGCATCGTTGTCGAGATTTTCATCTGGCTGATAGCCCCAATATTCTTTACGAATCCGTTCGTGCAAATGTTCGGCAAAGGCTTCGGCAAAACGATCTCCCAAGGACTGAACCAGAATTGCAGAATAGTCATCTCCTTTGGCTTTATATTCATTTGCGAGTTCTTCTGCACCAAAAATCGAGACGGTAAATCCACCTAGGTAATCGGTATGTTGCTCGGCTGGGCTAATAAAATCTGCAAGTGACAAGTTTGGTTTACCTGTCACTTTATCGGACTGCTGACGCAAATGCTCAAAGCGATGTGTGGCGTTACCTTGCATATCGTAAACAGAAACCGTGTCATCTCCCGTTCGTTTGGCAGGGTATAACGCAAATACAGCTCGGGCATCAAAGCGCTTATTTTCAATAATATCTTCAAGCATCGCCTGAGCTTGATTATATAAATCAGTCGCGGCTTCTCCCACCACATCATCGGTTAGAATTTTTGGAAATTTTCCGGTCAAGCTCCACGAGATAAAAAACGGAGTCCAATCGAAATATGGCACCAGTTTTTCAAGCGGATACTGGGTAATGACCTTTTCGCCAAGCAGATTTGGTTTAGGTGGTACGTAGGCATTCCAGTCAATGTTAAAGCCATTTTTTACTGCTTCTAAATAGCTAAGCTTGGCGGCTTTTGGCTGCTTGTTGGCGAGACGCTCACGAATTTTGGCGTATTCGGCACGTTGTTCTTCAATAAATGCACCGCGCATTTCTTTGGAAAGCAGGGTGGTGGCGACACCCACAGCACGTGAGGCATCTGCGACATAAATCACGGCGTCATTTTGATACTGTGGTTCAATTTTGACTGCGGTATGCGCTTTTGAAGTGGTTGCTCCACCAATGAGAAGGGGAATGCTAAAGCCTTTACGCTGCATTTCTTTGGCTACAAACACCATCTCATCTAGGCTCGGCGTAATCAGTCCAGACAGGCCAATAATGTCACACTTTTCATCGATCGCAGTTTGCAAAATTTTCTCGGCGGGCACCATCACGCCCAAATCGACAATATCGTAACCATTACACCCCAACACCACGCCCACAATATTCTTGCCAATATCATGAACATCACCTTTTACCGTGGCCATGAGTACTTTGCCTTTGGTTTGTCCCTCTGCTTTTTCCGCTTCGATGTACGGATTCAGCCATGCCACCGCCTGCTTCATTACACGGGCCGATTTAACCACCTGCGGCAAAAACATTTTTCCAGAACCAAACAGATCACCCACCACGTTCATACCATCCATCAGCGGGCCTTCAATGACATCCAGCGGGCGTTTAGACTTCAGGCGTGCTTCTTCGGTATCTTGATCAATAAAGGTAGTAATGCCTTTGACCAAGGCATATTCCAGACGTTTTTCGACCGGTTGATTTCGCCATTCCAAATTTTCGGCTTCTTTGACCTTACCGCCTTGGCTGCGAAATTTCTCAGCCACTTCAAGCAATTTTTCGGTAGCATTTTGGCCTGATTCACCTTGGTTTTGATTCAGGATTACATCTTCAACAGCGTCTTTTAATTCTTTTGGAATGTCGTCATAAATGGCCATTTGGCCCGCATTGACAATCCCCATGGTCATGCCTTGCTTGATGGCATGATATAAAAATACTGAATGAATGGCTTCACGGACGGGTTCATTGCCACGAAAAGAGAAGGAGACGTTAGATACGCCGCCAGAAATCATGGCATGAGGTAAATTCTGTTTGATCCAGCCAGTTGCTTCAATAAAGTCAACCGCATAATTATTGTGTTCTTCAATACCGGTTGCGACCGCAAACACGTTTGGATCAAAAATGATATCTTCAGCTGGATAGCCGACTTCATTCACCAAAATATCATAGGAGCGTTTACAGATTTCGCGCTTACGTTCAGCGGTATCGGCCTGACCGACTTCGTCAAACGCCATCACAATGACAGCCGCGCCATATTGACGGCACAGACGCGCTTTTTCTACAAACTCATCATAGCCTTCTTTAAGCGAAATGGAGTTGACGACAGGCTTACCCTGAACACATTTTAAGCCCGCTTCAATAATTTCCCACTTCGATGAGTCAATCATGATGGGCACACGAGAGATTTCAGGCTCAGAGGCCACTAGATTCAAAAAATGCACCATGGCATTTTGAGAGTCGAGCATGCCTTCGTCCATATTGATGTCGATGATTTGAGCGCCTGCTTCAACTTGTTGCTGTGCAACTTCCAATGCCTCGGCAAATTGTTCTTCACGGATTAAACGCAAAAACTTTTTCGAACCCGTGACATTGGTACGTTCACCGACATTCACAAACAATGAATCGTCATAGATATTAAATGGCTCTAAACCACTTAAACGACAAGCAGGAACTGTTTTAGGCACTGAACGTGGCTGAATATCTTTTACAGCGTTGTAGATTGCACGGATGTGATCTGGCGTTGTACCACAGCAACCACCGGTAATATTAATCAAACCGCTTTCGGCAAACTCTTTTAAGAAAGCCGCTGTTTGTTCTGGCGTTTCATCGTATTCACCAAATGCATTCGGCAATCCGGCATTTGGGTGCGCTGAAACAAAAGTATCGGCGACATCGGAAATGGTTTTAACATGCGGACGCATGGCATCTGCACCGAGTGCACAGTTAAAGCCAATCGAAAGTAAATCGCCGTGGCGTACAGAGTTCCAAAATGCCTCAGCCGTCTGACCAGTGAGAGTACGGCCTGATGCATCGGTAATGGTGCCTGAGATCATGAGGGGCAGTTCACGACCGATCTGCTTAAAGACTTCCTTAACCGCAAAAATTGCCGCTTTACAGTTTAAGGTATCGAAAACGGTCTCGATAAGAATGATATCCGAGCCACCTTCAATCAAGGCATGTGTGGCTTCAATATAGTTGTTTTTAAGTTCATCGAAGGTGACGTTACGAAATGCAGGATTATTGACATCGGGAGAAATGGAACAGGTACGTGATGTCGGGCCCAATACCCCTGCAACAAAGCGCGGTTTATCTGGGGTACTGTATTTCTCACACGCGGCTTTTGCCAAACGTGCTGCTTCGCGGTTAATCTCGGGAACCAATTCTTCCATATGGTAATCCGACATCGACACGCGAGTACCATTAAAGCTATTGGTTTCGATAATATCGGCACCCGCTTCAAGATACGCTTCATGAATACCTTGTATAATTTGAGGCTGGGTTAACACCAGCAGATCGTTATTGCCCTTGAGGTCATGTGCCCAGTCTGCAAAACGCTCACCACGATAATCTGCTTCTTCAAGCTTATGGCGTTGAATCATGGTACCCATCGCACCATCAATAATGAGAATGCGCTTGGCAAGCAGCTCTTTGAGGGTGGCTAGCGTCGACATGGAGAACCCCTAACGATTTAAAAATGCGCATTATTGTAACAGAAGCCATGGTATTTGATGTCATTTTCATCAAGAACTGATGCGATCAAAAAATGCGATGAGTCATTTTTTACTTTAAGCGCTGAAAATTTCATCAAAGTGAAATAATTAACTTTCAAAATGCTTAAACAGGCAGCAGCTTAGCGCTTCATTTAAGTTAAGTGTCATTTTTTTCGGCAATTATGACAAATTAAATTATAAGCCTGTCATAAACTTATTAAAACTATTAAGTTTTTGAAATATAAAAATATAATTTTATTTTGCGTTAAAAAAATAGCGCAATTTAGGCGAAAAATGAAGTTAATTGAGCAAAAATTGACTTCATTAGGGCGTCGTTTGTCATATAATTGTCATAATTTAATTTAAGAATAAGGGGATTTTATTGATCCCCTTGAACCGTCTGCATGAATTCAAATCTTCCCCCTGTTTCGGATTCAAAGCCTGTGGAACCTTCACATGCGAAATCGACGAATGTACACGTACCGACACCGAAGTTCTTTATGCCGGTGTTTCTTACGGTCATCGTTGCGACTCTGATTTATATTGGATTTCAGGTCAATGCTGATTTAGCGCATGTTCCACCTTTAAATTTGTATTCTATTATTCTCCTTTCAACGGCATTGTTTATTGCCTTGGGATTTGAATTTGTAAATGGTTTCCATGACACAGCCAATGCTGTGGCGACGGTCATTTACACCAACGCCTTACCTGCACCTGTTGCAGTGATGTGGGCGGGCTTTTGTAACTTTCTCGGCGTGATGGTGGCCAGCGGTGCAGTTGCCTACGGTATTATTGCGTTACTTCCTGTTGAACTGATTATGAATGTCAGCAGTGGTGCCGGATTTGCCATGGTGTTCGCGCTCCTAATCGCAGCGATTATCTGGAACTTAGGCACATGGTTTTTGGGTATCCCAGCATCAAGTTCGCATACCTTGATTGGTTCGATTTTAGGTGTGGGCATCATGAACCACATTTTAAATGCATCGACGGGTACCAGCGGTATCGATATGGATCAGGTGATCAAGGTCGGTAAAGCGTTACTCTTTTCTCCTTTAATCGGTTTTGCATTTGCTGCGATCTTATTTTTGCTGGTGAAAAAGGTATTCCGCCGTCAGCTTGAATTGTTCCAGCCACCAGAAGGCAACAAGCCACCACCACCATTGATTCGTGCAATTTTGATCTTTACCTGTACAGGTGTAAGTTTTGCACACGGATCAAACGATGGTCAGAAAGGTATGGGCTTGATTATGCTGATCCTGATTGGCTTGGTTCCTTTGGCGTATTCGCTCAATAAAAACTTAGATGCACAGTATCTTAAATCGTTTGAGCAACTTTCAGGTGAAACGGCAATTGTCTTGCATGCCAACCAAAATGAAATGCAAGATGAAAAGGCGCGTGTTGTACTAACCAAGTTTATCCAGACCAAAGAGCAAACCCCTGAAGTTTTACCGGCATTGGCCAGCATTACAGATCACTTGGGTGAGCGCGTAGGACAGTATGGCGACTTAAAAGATATTCCAGAGCAGGCAGTCAGCGAAATTCGTAATGATATGTACTTGAGCACCACAACGTTTAAACGTTTGGAAAAAGCTGAAGCACTTCCTGCAATGACCCCTCAGCAACAAGATACCTTAAAAGAATATCGTAGCAACCTTGATGGCTTTTTACAGTATATTCCTAACTGGGTGAAGGTTGCGGTTGCCTTGGCACTTGGCTTGGGCACGATGGTAGGCTGGAAGCGTATTGTGGTGACTGTGGGTGAGCGTATTGGTAAAAACCACATGACCTATGGTCAAGGCATGTCTGCTGAACTCGTTGCCATGAGCACCATTGCAGCAGCAGATGGTCTAGGTATGCCAGTTTCGACCACACACGTCTTGAACAGTGCAGTTGCAGGGACCATGGTGGCGAACAAATCTGGTTTGAACTTTGCAACAGTAAAAACCATTATTTCGGCATGGATCTTTACCTTGCCAGCAACAATCTGTTTATCCGGTGGTTTATACTGGGTGTTCTTACAGTTTGTTGGTTAAACTGCTATTCTAAAAAAGGTCACATGGGTGGCCTTTTTTTATGTCGCAATATTTCTATTTTTCGCTCAAACACGTATAAGTTTAAAGCAGATAATCAATAAGCTTTACAGGGTTTTGCCGTCATGATGTCATCTCTTGCATCTGCGTTACAACATGATCAGTTAATCAATGCATTAAAACACTATCAAGAAATCTTTTGGTATCCACCTGAAACTAAGGATTGTGAGCACGGTCTAAATGGGGTTGGTCTTCGCCGTGCCGATATTGAAGATACCGAACAGCGTCTAACACGCTTCGCACCTTATCTGGCTAAGGTGTTTACTGAGCTCGAAGCTTCACATGGGCGGATTGAATCTGAGATGGTGTCTATCCCTAACATGCAAAAACATGCCTGTGCTACGCTCAATTTACCTACCACAGGGCAATGGTGGTTAAAAAAAGACAGTCACTTACCCATTTCAGGTTCGATTAAAGCACGAGGTGGGATATATGAGGTATTGGCACATGCTGAAAAGTTAGCGCTTGAGGCAGGATTACTTCAGCCAGATGATGACTATACAATCTTAGATTCAGCACCTTTTCGTCAATTTTTTGCGCAGCATCAAATTGCTGTAGGATCTACAGGAAATTTAGGTTTATCGATAGGCATCATGAGTGCCAAACTTGGCTTTCGTGTGAGCGTACATATGTCAGCCGATGCTCGGCAGTGGAAAAAAGACAAATTACGTTCGCTGGGTGTCAATGTGGTGGAATATGCCAGTGACTACGGCGTGGCGGTCGAACAAGGCCGAAAAGCCGCCGAAAACGATCCTTTATGTTTTTTTATAGATGATGAAAATTCGAAAACCCTGTTTCTGGGCTACGCTGTTGCAGGCTTGCGTTTAAAACAGCAACTCAACGATCATCAAATCAAGGTAGATGCGGCGCATCCATTATTTGTTTATTTGCCTTGCGGCGTAGGCGGTGGCCCAGGAGGCGTCAGTTTTGGTTTAAAGCATGCTTTTGGTGAGCATGTGCATTGTATTTTTGCAGAACCGACGCATTCTCCGTGTATGCTCTTGGGTGTTTATACCGGATTACATGACCAGATTTCAGTACAAGATATTGGCCTAGATAATCATACTGCGGCAGATGGACTGGCGGTAGGGCGCGCCTCTGGCTTTGTCGGTCGCGCCATGCAAGATCTGATCGATGCCTATGTGACGGTCTCGGATGCACAATTATTTCAGTTTATTCAACTGCTCAATCAAACTGAGAATATTCAGCTTGAGCCTTCAGCGATAGCAGGCTTACTCGGAATTGGGCATGTACTGCAAAATCAGGATTATCAGCGAGTACAACAGTTAAGTGACTCGCAGTTGAAAAATGCCACGCATCTCATTTGGGCCACTGGTGGTGGCATGGTCCCTCCCGATGAAATGGCCAAGTACCTGAGTATGCATAGCTAAGAAAAAGCCTGTCAGTTTGACAGGCTTTTTCTTATTTTTTGAGCCAGTGCAGAGGCAGTTTATCCGAGGCAAAGCCATAAAGCGCCGCAAAAGGTAGCGCAGTACGTGCCAGATATGCAACACGCCACAAACCCCCATGATTAGCGCCTTCCATCATCAGCTCAAGTGGATGATCAATGGAAGTGTGCGGATTCGCTGCACATTCATCATTGCGTAAATCGTGTACCCAAAGCGCAGCCATAATGGCATTGGTGGTTTCAGGTGCAAAGGCTTCAACATCAAACAATGAAGCACCATTAAACGCAGCTTTGAGGATTGGATTTTTGGTGACAGAGTGTGTGGTGGTTGAGGGTGCAATATTGATGCTCACGCGTTGACCATTTTGGTGAGCCAAAATAGCACGCCACTGTTGAATACGTTTTGCCAGCGCATAATTTGGGCCTTGCTCGAGCACTAGACAGTCTGCCACACCATAGTGTTTATCATTATCTGAGCGAATCAGTGCTTGTTCACTGGATTGAAAAAAGTGTTTCAAGGTCAGCGTCTTAATACCTGCCGTCAAGACTTTTTGTAAGTTTGAGCGTTGCTCTGCTTTTTGATGTGCTGCTTCGACCACTTCTTTAGGAACAGCATAGATGTCGGTTGGCGTACACATAAACATAAGTGAGCTATCTGGTTTGTGTTCACTCACTAGGCTCATGATCGTGTCCATGGCCATAGACACCCGCACATGTTTTTCGCCGTCTAGATAGGCAATCGCAGCCAAATCGAGTGAAGATTTAAATTGATTTAACCACGTGACCACTTCGGGTAACTGGGTAAGTAGATTTGCGCCAAGTTTATGTTTTAAATCAGCAGAGGATACGCCAGCATCCAGATTTTCTACACAAGGTGCTATCAGCTTGGCATTGCCTTTACGCACGGTATTCAGAATTTTTTCCCATACTTTTGGATTGGGCAGATCGACGGCCACGATATTGGCTCGCCATTTTGATAACCAAGTGAGCGGGCCCGCTTCTGAGGCTGCGCCAAACAGCACCATGGTACGGTCAGATAAATCAAACCATTCAGGGTGACTGCTGGCCAGTCTTAACGCTTTTGCATGGCTTGGTTCAATAATGCCGCGCGTTTCCCAGTCTTGAATCTGAGTAAGTAAAGCTTGTCCCGTCAGCTTTTTACCGCCATAAGGCACGTACCATTCAGGATCATCCTGACTTTCACCTTTGATGGTCACGCTATGAAGTGGAGACACGTTTGCCACATTCATGACATCTTTGAGCAGGTATTTAATGCCATCGCGGTAAAATACAAAGCTGTGGTGCGCTTTGTGTAAACCTTGCTGGGCAATGGTCACGCTCTGATGTCGGGTACGAATGCCATGCTCGACCAACGCTCGAAAATACACCGGATACTGCTTGCGCCATTGTTTTTCGTTGAGCGCCTGCTGAGAGAGCTTGTTATCGACAATCGATAATGCTTCTGAAATGATCGCTTTGCCTGTATGAGATGTACTCGGCTTTTGCGTGGTTTCGAGCAGGGGAAATTGTAATCCGTCTAATGAATTGGACATGCAGAAAGTCTCACGATGTATTTTTAATCAATAGCATTTTGCCATTATCTACCGTATATACCTGCAAAGAGTGGCAATAACTACCAAATTTGAAATGAATCGTTAAATTTAATTTTGATCATGTGAAGTCAGTTGGACTTTATGCGTGCTTTGTAAAACGCTTGGCTTTATTACGTTATCGCCTCATAGTGAGGCGATAATGCGTTAAACCCATTCATCAGTACATTGCGTTTAAAAAGGCAGTTGGGTGAGTTTGTTTAAAAAGTGCTGAATCAGGCGTGGTTCTAATATAATCGTCATGACCACACCATAGGCTGCTCCCCAAAGGTGTGCACTGTGATTGATGTTGGTATTGCCACGTTTGCCAGACCAAATGCTATATGCGACATACAATATGGCAAAGATAATCGCTGGAACCGGGATGAAAAAAACAAAAATCAGTTTCCACGGTTCAAACAAAATATAGGCAAACAATACCGCTGAGACAGCCCCTGATGCACCTAAACTGGCCCAATGCGTATCGTTTTTATGTTTGAGATAGCTGGGCAAAATAGCAATAATTAATCCGCCCAAATAAAACAACACAAAGCCTAAATCAAAGAAATACTGTCTATAGAAGCTTTCGATAATGCTGCCAAAAAAGAACAGCGTAATCATATTAAAAAGCAAATGCGTGCCATCGGCATGCACAAAACCATGGGTGATGAAACGATCAATCTGACCGCGTTGCATAGCGGGTGGCCAAAAAATCAGACGATTCATGACATTTTGGTTAGAAAAAGCCAACAGTGAAACGATCACGGTAATAATGATCAGGGTAATCGTATGATTAAACGGTAAATGCAGCATAAGATGAGAAAAAAGTTTTATTTGATGTCCATCATGCCATTTTTTGAGCATGAATAAATACCAAAAGTAAAACAAATCCGACAAATTTGGTTGATTTTTTTTAAATCCCCCGCATCTTCAGTTAATATAAGCACTTCAGCTTGAGGATGATTGATATGTCGACTGAGAACACCAACACTGCCGTTGCAGATGAAATTCCAAATCTTTTAATTACACCGACTGCACAAGAGTATTTAAAGGATTTATTGGAAAAGCAAAACACTCCGGGTATTGGCGTTCGTATCTTTGTTGAAAACCCGGGTACGCCACGTGCAGAATGCTGTATGGCCTATAGTGCACCGGATGAAGTGGTTGCCACCGATTACAAACAAGAATATCCAGATTTTCCAGCATATGTAGACGGACCATCTATTCCGTACCTGCTTGATGCTGTGATTGATTACAACAAAGATCGTTTTGGTGGCCAGTTAACATTCCGTGCGCCAAATTCTAAAGTGCCACGTGTTGGACCAGATGCATCGATTGAAGAACGTATTACCTATGTACTCCAGTCTGAGATCAATCCGGGCTTAGCAGGTCATGGTGGTAACTGTGCACTCGTCGAAGTACAAGACGATGCAGAGCACGGCTTAACAGCTGTACTTAAATTTGGTGGTGGCTGCCAAGGTTGTTCTGCAATTGATGTAACTTTGAAACAAGGTGTCGAGACGACTTTACGCCAGCATATTCCTGAGCTTCAGCGCGTTGTGGATCAAACCGACCACACCCAAGCAGAAGGCGCTTACTTCAAATAACTTTTGATAAATTCGCTGTAATGAAAACCCCTGAGTTTCGGCTCAGGGGTTTTTTAGTTTTTAATATTGATAATTATTATCAATATTGTTTGTAATTTGATTTCTTTTTGCTAGAATTGTCACGCAATTTAAGCTTGATTTAATATTTGTAACAAAGGGGATGTCAATGTGTAAGCCGTTATTTCGTACAGTTTTATCCGCAGCCATACTCAGTAGTATGTTCTCAGTGGCTTATGCAAAAGATACGCAGCAAGATGATCAATCTAACCCAGATGCAACCAAACTTGAGAAAATCGTTTTAACGGCAGAAGAGCAGATCAAGCAATCATTGGGTGTGTCTGTGATTACCGCAGACGATTTGGAACGTATGCCGGTGGTCAATGATGTATCTGAATATATTCGTAAAATGCCCGGGGTAAACCTGACTGGAAATAGTTCAACGGGTCAGCGTGGCAATAACCGTCAGATCGATATTCGGGGAATGGGGCCTGAAAATACCTTGATATTAATTGATGGTAAACCAGTCACTTCACGTAATTCAGTGCGTTATGGATGGCGTGGCGAGCGCGATACACGCGGTGATTCAAACTGGGTACCTGCCGATGCAATCGAATCGATTGAAGTAATTCGAGGGCCAGCCGCAGCACGCTATGGCAATGGCGCAATGGGAGGCGTGGTCAATATTAAAACCAAAAAAATTACGAATGAAACGCATGGTTCTGTCGAACTGTTCAGCAATCAGCCTGAAAACAGTAAAGAAGGTGCAACCAATCGTGTGAGTGTTAATTTAAGCGGTCCGATTATCCAAGATGTGCTGTCTTATCGTATTTATGGGAACTTCAATAAAACGGATAATGATGCAGCGGATATTAATCCACTTACCCCAAGTGGTACGCGAGCTGCTGGTCGTGAAGGGGTAGAAAATAAAGATCTGAGCGCTCGATTTGCATGGCAGGCAACCGATCGTCAAACGCTGTTATTTGATTTGGCTTCGAGTCGTCAGGGCAATTTATTTGCTGGTGATTCACAAAATAGTAATGTGGATCCGATCGCAAATGAAATTCTCTCGCAACTGATTGGTAAAGAAACCAATACCATGTGGAAAGACAGCTATGCCATGACCCATGAAGGCAAGTGGGACTGGGGCGATAGCCGTATTATTGCGCAGTTTGATCGAACCAAAAATAAGCGCTTTGTGGAAGGGACTGCGGGTGCATCAGAGGGTCGAATCAACAGTTTGGATAATCGTACCACGTCGACATTAGATACACTGCGCTTAAATGGTGAGGTGAATATTCCACTCGACTTCTATGTGCCTCAAAATTTAACTGTGGGTACAGAATGGGTTGAAGATCGATTTAAAGACCCAGGAAATACTACACAAGGAACGGGATCTTATGCGAATTCATTGACTACTGGCGATCGCAGTAAAATGAATTCACGTATTGCATCGGCATATGTAGAAGATAACCTTAAAATGACCGACAGTACCGACTTTGTTTTGGGCTTGCGCTTTGATGATCACAATAAATCTGGCTCAAACTGGAGCCCAAGCTTAAATATCACACAGCGTTTAGGCGATTACTTCACGCTCAAAGGCGGTATTGCCCGTGCCTATAAAGCACCAAACTTGTATCAAAATGCAGAAGGTTATTTGCTTGCAACTAAGGGGAATGGTTGTCCGATTGGGCTAACGCAATGTGTCCTTCAAGGTAATGACGATTTAAAACCTGAAACATCCGTCAATAAAGAGATTGGCATTCAATTCCAAAAAGATAATGTCAATGCCAGCTTGGCTTGGTTCCGTAACGACTATAAAGATAAAATTTCTTCAGGAACCGAAGTGTCACAGCAGGTTGTCATTGGAGCTACCACGTACAATGTTTTGCAGTGGACCAATATTCCTAAAGCATTGGTTCAAGGGCTTGAAGGCAGTGTGACGCTAGATTGGGGAGATATCAGCTGGACCAATAATTTTACCTACATGATGGATTCGGTGAACAAAGAAACTGGCAATCCGCTGTCGGTGATTCCAAATTACACCATCAACTCGATTTTTAATTATAAGATCACCGATAAAGCCGATGTTAACTTTGTCTATACGCAATATGGTCGTCAGAAACCCCGTCAATATGTCGAAACCAATATTGATAATACAGCTGGTTTAGTGACCGAAAGTATCAAAAGTTATGGCATCGCCGGAATTAACATGGGCTATAAATTTACTGATCAGTTCAGTGGTCGTGTGGGGATCAGTAATGTATTTGACGAAGAAAAACTTCGCGATCTTTCAGTGAGTCAAAGTTATAACGAGCCAGGACGAGCGTACTACGCCAGCTTGAAATATCAATTTTAATAAAAAAAGCCGCATTAGCGGCTTTTTTTTATAGCTTTAACAGTTGTTGTGTTTCAGCTGCGTAATAAAACTTTTCTAAGTAATGTCGTGCTCGTGTCGCCAAGTATTGTGTTTCGAGCATTTGACTCAAAATAGGTTTTAAGAGCGCACTTAACTCATGTTCAATCAGCGGTTCATGGATGTTCAGATCTTGAAGCAATTGATCAAAGGTACGTTCCTGATTACGTGCATACCACGCGTAAATACCATCATGCACTTGCTGTTTTAAGTAATCGGTCTGCCGAAGATGTTGCCAGATTTCATGCCCCATCGACACGGTATTGGGTAAATCTTCAACTTCAATATAGTGGCGTAAAACACTCAGCGGTTGGAGTTTGATTTTGTGCCATAAATTGGCCTGAAAATGATAGAGCTTATCATCGCTAAAATGCTGATTGAGCACACTTTCACTGAGCTGGCTCAGCTTGGAAATATTCTTGTGCAAGTAATTTGAGACAGTTGCATCTAGGTTTGAATCGGTGACCGATTCAAGTACCGATTTGCCCATTTTCATGAACCGTCCTACACCCGGCACTTTTTTGGCCATGAGTGAATTGTCCATGTAATCTTGTATCGCATGTTGAATCAACTGGCTCACCATAGCCGAAAACGCGGGATTGTTGGTGACCCGTTTGATTAATGCTTTGCGGTGGTCACTTTTACTGGCGATGTATTGTGCGATACGATCGATGGTGAGCACTGGAATCACATCTTGAATCAGCGTTTGATCATTGAGCGGGTGAATCAGAGCAAAACGAATATGCTCTGCAATTTGATCAATCAAAAACGCCGTTGCAGGGGTATTTAAAATTTGTTTTTCAATCAACTGCTGAATCTGTTCAAATGACCAGATGTGCTGAAGCTGCTGTTGTTTGAACCAATGATAGAAGCTTGAAAACTCTGCTTGAATGGTCTCGGGTGCAGAAAACTCGTGTTGTAAAAATGCCAGATGTGCGTCGATCAATTGTTCAATCACTGGGTGTTTTTGCATGTTCAGCTTAATTTGAAAAGAATGCCTTCATACTAAAAGATATCCGCACAATTTGAAATGACCCTTTTTATGGAATATGGCAAATGATTTATCTATTTCAAATACACAAATTAAAATATCAACCATATAAAAAGTAATTTAAATTCATTTGTTTAGAACTATATTGATTGCAAAATAGCAATATATAAATTTGTTGTAAGAGTTGAGATTTTGTCAGTGACTTTCTATAAGGAGCTGATTAAACTTATCTAAATTTTTAGTTGGATGGTAGAACAAAATGTTAACCGCACAAGAAGCATTGGATCGTCTAAAAGCTGGAAATCAGAGATTTATGAAAGGTGAAACCACCAATCATACTCTCGTGAGCCATCAAGAGCGTGCAGAAATGGCAGAAGGTCAAAACCCTTTTGCGATTATTTTAGGCTGTTCAGATTCACGTGTACCGGCTGAAATGGTTTTCGACCAAGGCTTAGGTGATTTGTTCGTGATTCGTGTGGCAGGTAACGTTGTTGCACCATCGCAAGTAGGTAGTGTTGAATTTGCTGCTGAACGATATGATTGTGCAGTGGTTGTGGTACTGGGTCATAGTCATTGCGGTGCGATACAAGCTACTGTAGATACTTTGCTCAATCCAGAAAATCCACCTTCTGACAACTTGATGTCTATTGTGAATCGTGTACGCCCATCAGTTGAAATTTTGCTGCAAACTGATTTAAAACACGATCACAATAAACTTTGTATGCATGCCATTCGTTCAAATGTATTTGCATCGGTCAATCAATTAAGACACGGTTCTGCTGTACTTGAAAGCTTGATTGCCAAAGGCAAAATGATTGTCGTGGGTGCAGAATACTCACTTGAGACAGGTGAAGTTAATTTTTTTGATTTCTAAGTCCTGATACGTCGGCAGACGGTTGGGCAAAAGGCGTCTTATAAGGCGCCTTTTACGTATGGATATGCCGTTTTGAGTAAAATAGACTGCGCTTTGGCATTTGGATGAATCTGATCTTTTTGCATTAACGTTTTATTGCCCGCAACCCCTTCAAGAAAAAATGGCAAAAGTTTGACCTTATACTTTTGACTGACCACTTTATAATTATTTTCAAATGCCTGACTGTATGCAGTGCCGTAATTCGGTGGAATTTTCATTCCAAATAAAACAACTTTGGCTTGAGCAGCTTGACCTTGCTGAACCAGTTTTTCAAGATTCGCACGAATCAACTGAGGGGGTTGGCCGCGAAGTGCATCGTTGCCACCAAGCTCAACAATCATAACTTGCGGTTTGTAGGTTTGCAGCAATTTGGGTAGTCGTGCGAGTGCGCCGCTGGTGGTTTCTCCACTCACACTGGCGTTAATGACTTTATGCTGTTTAGGATCGTCCTGATCGAGACGCTTTTGTAAAAGTGCAACCCAGCCCTGTTCAGGATTGATGCCATAACCTGCACTCAAACTATCACCGACCACTAAAATCGTTTTAGCTGAAACCGCAAATGGCATGATGCTAAATGAACCAATAATTAACCATTTTGTCCATTTTCCGTTTAAAAACATGTTATACAGTTGCATAGTAAGTCGTCGATGCTTTCACCAGAGGGGATACTGACCATCATGCCACAACCAATAATTTCTGCCCATCACCTGACACAATCTGTGCAATTTAATAACAATCAGTTAACGATTTTAGATCAGATCAATTTGGAAGTTTTTGCTGGGGAACAGGTAGCAATTACAGGTCGTTCTGGCTCTGGAAAATCTACTTTATTGGGAGTGCTGGCAACCCTAGATAGACCTTCTTCGGGTGAGCTATGGGTGTGTGGTGAGGCAGTACATGGGATGTCGGAAGAGCAGCGTGCGACTTTAAGATTAGAGCATATTGGCTTTGTTTTTCAGTCTTTTCAGCTTCTGCCTCATTTGAGCGCACTTGAAAATGTGATGCTACCGCTACGCTTACAAACATCATTTCACTTTAAAGATGCCGAGATGAAAGCACGAGAATGGCTTGCACGCGTGGGGCTTGAGCGTCAAGTTGAGCAAACACCTAAAGTTCTTTCTGGCGGGGAACAGCAGCGCGTTGCCATTGCACGTGCACTCATCGCCGAGCCAAAACTGGTATTTGCCGATGAACCTACAGGCAATCTAGATGGCCAAACCGCAAAAGAGATTGAACGTTTATTGTTTAAACTGAATCAGGAGCTCGGGACTACATTGGTGTTGGTGACGCACGATCAAAAACTGGCCAGTCAATGTCAGCGGCATTTTAATCTGGTCGATGGACGTATCAATGAAGAACTGGCAAAGGTGGAGCATGTATGAGTTCACTTTTAAAACCGTTATTGTTGCAAAGTTTACGAACGGGCGGGCTTTATTTATTGATCATTGCCTTATCGTTGGCGATCAGCGCAACCACTGCTTTAAAATTTAGTAACAATCAGGTCAAACAAGCCGTCAATCTACAAGCTGCGCAAATGCTGGCGGCCGATCTGGTGCTTTCCGATCAAGACCCTTTATCAAACCAGTGGTCACAGCGTGCGACACAAGATGGACTCAAACAATCGCGTGTCACGCTGTTTAGTTCAATGGCACGCACCGAGCAAAACTTTGTGATGGTCAATGTAAAAGCAATTGATTCGGCCTTTCCATTACGAGGTGAACTGCGTATTCAGCCGGCACAAAAAACGCCAGCAATAGGGGAGATCTGGCTGAGCACACGGGCTATGGAATTGCTGAAAGTGAAGCTGAACGACACGGTTTATATTGCCGATGGTCAATTCCGTGTGGCAGGCGTCATTGCGCATGATTCCAATCAGGAGCTGGGTTTTTCCGGTTTTTCTCCGACGGTGATCATCAATCAGAATGATGTCGCGAAAACCAATGCCATTCAGGTGGGTAGTCGGATCGAATACCGGTTGCTCCTTGCAGGCCGCCCACATCAGACCAAACGCTTTGCAGATGAATTTAAGCATCTGCAACAAACGGACAGCAGCAGTGCACAGCAAGCAGATTCTGAAAGTGCAACCACCTTGCGCCTACGTGATGCCACGCAAGGTAATACTCGTTTGGTCAAACCGATTGAAAATCTAGACACCTTTTTGCAACTGGCAAATATTTTAACCATTTTACTCTGCGGGATTGCCATTGCCCTGACCAGTCAGCGCTATGTACAGCAAAACCAAGACCACATCGCGTTGATTCGATGCTTGGGTGCCAGCAAGGCACAGGTTTTATGGGCTTATATAGGGCTGCTCGCGATTGTAAGCTTCATTTCAATTGTACTGGGCAGTGCAATAGGTGTCGGTTTGGGCTTTGGACTACTGCAACTCATGCTCCAGTTAATGCCGCAGTTACAACTGAATTTTTCAGTCTGGGATATCTGGATTGGCCCACTACCAACGGCCATCTTTACCAGCGTGGTGGTTTTGTTCGGATTTATCTTACCGAGTGTGTGGGAGCTGTTAAATACGCCGCCAATTCGGGTGATTCGTCAGGAAGTTCGGTCTAAACGCTCACTGGCGCTAATGTTTCTTGCCGGTATCATTAGTCTAATTGTGTTCAGTCTGGTTTTGAGTGATAACCTTCAACTGAGCGCACTTATGCTCGCTGCGATTTTACTCTTAAGTTTGTTGCTGTATGGGGTGGTCTGGAGTGTACTTAAGTTCATCAAAGGCCTTAAAAATGGACTTTCAGCCTATGTGCGCTTACCGCATCAGAGTGCGATCCAAATTACGGCTTTGGCGTTAGGAATCAGTCTGATTACGGTGCTGAGTGTCTTACGGGTCGATTTGCTTGAGCGCTGGCAAGAACAATTGCCTGAAGGGACGCCTAATCAATTTGTCTATGGTTTACCGCCATTCGACATGCCGCAGCTACAACAGCAATTAACCCAAAACGGTTGGAAAAGCACGCCGCTATACCCGAATATCCGTGGTCGACTGGTGGCTAAAAACGATCGCGCCTTTACGCCCGAACAAGTCAAACAAAACAATGCACTGCGCCGTGAACTGAATTTAACTCAATCACGCACATTCCCAGACGATAATAAAATTGTTTCAGGGGTAACGCGCTTTAATCAAGTCAATCAAGTGTCGGTAGAGGCTAAACTGGCCGAAGAGTTGGGGATTAAAATTGGCGATAAACTGACTTTTCAATTGCCTGAAGGTCCGTTGTCTGCCCGAGTGATTAACTTAAGAACCGTGGAGTGGGAAAGTTTCAGTCCGAATTTCTTCTTTATTTTCTCACCATCGACCATCGATGAGAATTCAGGCAGTTATTTAGGGAGTTTTTATGTTCCCCCGCAAGACAAAGCCAAACTGGTGGGGCTTATTCAGCAATTTAGCAATACCGTCTTTATCGATGTCAGCTTGATCTTGGAAGAAGTAAAACGACTGGTCGGTGTTTTGGTGCAAATTATTACTGTACTTGCCGTATTGGTCGGTATTTCGGGCTTATTGGTGTTAATTGCGTGTTTGAATCTTTTAATGGATGAGCGGCGTCAGGAAGTGGCTGTGTTACGTTCGTTTGGTATTGCCAAAACCAAACTCAAACAATTGCTGATGCTTGAAGTCGGATTAATGGGTTTGTTGTCTGGGATTGTGGCATGTTTATTTGCAGAAGTGATTAGTGCGGTTGCCAGTTACAAGATGAACATTGCAGTTCAGTGGCATCCTGAAATCTGGTTGATTTTACCACTCACAATGATGGTGGTCTGTGCCCTGATTGGGCGTTATCGCCTCAGTTATTTATGTGACATTCCGCCATTACAAAGTCTAAGAGAGCTGAATCAATCTTGATTCAATGGGCCAGCTTATAGATTAAGCTGGCTTTTCATTTGCATCAGAATGTGTTGCCACAGCTCTAAAATAGGCGCCAACAAACTGACACAGTATTGATAAGCTAAATAGCACAATACACTCCCCGTGGCTAAGCCGACAAGTTTTGCCACTGTGCTCACGGCGAAGCGCTGCCCCACATACCAGATCAGTGCCAGTAATGCGCCCATGAGCATCCCCCCAATGTGCGCAGCGTTATTGATGCCAGTTGCCATGAAACCAAAGGCCAAGTTTATCGCCATAATGATCAATAACGCTTTTTTGTCGAGAATAAAACGTTGCCTCGGCAATGCAGGTAATATTGCCAGTATTGTGAGTGCGCCGCCAAGCCCCATCACCGCGCCAGAGGCACCGGCTCCCACATGGGGCAGTAAACTTGGATCAAAGTTTTCAAGTAGTGCATAACTGTCACGAATGGCGATATAACCACTGAGCAGACTCCCGGCCAGGCCGGCCAGAATATACAGGCCCAGATAATACCCGCGTCCGAGTAGTTGTTCGGCAATGTTGCCAAACACATATAATGCCCACATGTTTAGCATGAGATGAATCAAGCCAAAATGAAAAAACATGCTGGTAAACAGACGAGCCGGTTGCTCAAGATAGGTGAGCGGCGCAAAATCGGCTCCCCAGTAAATGGCATCGGCTGTGGTCGGGTTACTGGCATCTACGCCATGCATGATCTGCCAGACAAATAAACCCACGTTTATAGTGATCAGTACAGCTGTAATCCACCAACTGTAGAGGTCAAGTTTACGATTCATCTGAGGTGGTCTTAGATCAGTCATGCTATGCTTTTGTAATCATTCAATAAGAGCGATAAAGTAGCTTAGCATGAAACTACAAACTCTCTGGAGAAAAGCGCTGACATGAAACGTTTTTTTGTACGTGTTATTTTGGCACTTGTCAGTGTTGTACTTCTGGTTCAACTTTGGATTTTTGCAAGTTTAGTATGGTGGCGCACGCAGCCCGTCAATACCAGCATGTTTATGCGCATTGCATCGTGGTCAGAGCCCTCTAAACCGCTTCAACATCATTGGCGTGACTACGATAATATTAGTAATAATTTCAAGCGAGCAGTAGTGGCTGCCGAAGATGGCAAGTTTTTGCAGCATCATGGTTTCGACTGGGATGGTATTCAGTACGCTTTAGAAAAAAATGAAAAATCAGGTGAAGTGGTCAATGGTGGATCGACTATCTCGCAGCAGTTGGCCAAGAATCTATTTTTATTCAATCAGCGTTCTTTTTTGCGCAAGGGCCAAGAAGCGATTGCGACTTGGATGATGGAGCGAATGTGGTCGAAGCAGCGTATTTTAGAAGTGTATATGAACTCGGTTGAATTTGGTGAACATATTTATGGTGTAGAGGCGGCATCTCAATATTACTTTAACCGCAGTGCTAAAAACTTAAGCCGAGAACAAGCTGCGTTTTTAGCTGCCTTACTACCCAATCCAAAGTACTATCAAAACAATCGAAACGACGCCAAATTTCGTTTTAAACAGCGCTTTACACTAAAATATATGCGCTACAGTCAAATTCCTTAAGAATTGAGATGTGTATTGAATATAAAAAACGTACTTTTAGTGCGTTTTTTTATGTAATTGAAATAATTTTGAAGCATACTAATTCAATCACGAAGCTTTTGTAGATAGGGTTGGCGCATGAATACTGCGATAACAACGACACCAGTAGAATATACTTACAACGATCGATATATTAATCGTGAATTATCCATTTTAGATTTTCATCTTCGGGTTTTAGAGCAGGCGGTTGATCCGCTCCATCCCTTGCTCGAGCGCATGAATTTTTTACTGATTTTTTCGCGAAATCTTGACGAGTTTTTTGAAATTCGTGTGGCCGGTATTTTAGAGCAGCTAGATTTGGGTAACGAAAGCCGAAGCCCTGATGGTCTCACGCCTAAACAGGTACTCGAGCAAATTTCACAAACAGCACATGCCGCGATTGAGCGTCAATACCGTATCTTAAATGAAGAAATATTGCCAAAACTACGTGACGAAGATATCTGTTTCTTGCGCCGTGGCGAACTTACCCCTGCACAATCGGCATGGGTGAAAAAATATTTTCAAGAGCAGGTTGCGCCAGTACTCACCCCAATCAGCTTAGACCCTGCACATCCATTTCCGCGTTTGGTCAATAAAAGCCTTAACTTTGTAATTACGCTCGAAGGTAAAGACGCCTTTGGCCGTCAAATTGACTTAGCAGTTGTACCGGCGCCGCGTTCACTACCGCGTGTAGTTCGTTTACCCGACGAGCTTACAGGAGGTAAAGAACATCATGTGATGTTGTCTGCTATTATCCATGAACATGTGTCTGATCTGTTTCCGGGCATGACCGCAACGGGCTGTTATCAATTCCGTGTCACACGAAATGCAGATTTGGCACTCAATGAAGATGTTGAAGATTTGGCTAAAGCACTAAAAGGTGAGCTGAGTTCCCGCCGCTTTGGTCGAGCCGTACGTTTAGAAGTAACAGAAAACTGTCCAAAACATATTTATAACTACCTGCTCGAAGAATTTGATCTGGATGAAGATCAGCTTTATAAGGTGGAAGGTCCAGTCAATTTGGCCCGTTTATTGTCAAACTTCAAACGTCCACATTTGCGTTATGACTCGCACACACCTGTTATTCCAAAGGTGCTTAAAAAGTCTGAGAATGTTTTTGCTGCCATGCAAAAACAGGACATTTTACTGCATCATCCGTTTGAATCGTTTGCACCTGTAATTAATTTATTGCGTGAAGCTGCGCGTGATCCACAGGTTTTGGCAATTAAGCAAACCCTTTATCGTAGTGGCCCCGATTCAGAAATTGTCCAAGTGCTGGTTGAAGCAGCACGTAACGGTAAAGAAGTAACAGCAGTGATCGAATTGCGTGCGCGCTTTGACGAAGAGTCAAATATTGCGGTGGCAAATGTGTTGCAAGAAGCCGGTGCAGTGGTGGTATATGGCATTGTTGGTTATAAAACCCATGCCAAAATGATTCTGGTGGTACGCCGTGAAAATAACAAGCTGGTACGTTATGTGCACTTAGGCACGGGGAACTACCATGCTGGTAATGCACGGATTTATACCGACTATGGCCTCATGACCACAGATAAAGAGTTGTGTGAGGATGTACATCGCATTTTTCAGGAACTCACTGGTATGGGTAAAATGGCCAAACTGAAAAAGTTGTTGCATGCACCTTTTACCTTACACGCTCAACTCCTCAATTATATTGACGATGAAATTGCCAATGCCAAGGCAGGTAAGCCGGCGCAGATTATTGTCAAGGTCAATGCACTGACCGAAATGCAGCTGATCAATAAATTGTATGAAGCATCACAAGCAGGCGTACAGATCGATTTAATTATTCGTTCGATTTGCTGTTTACGTCCAGGTTTACCGGGGCTGTCGGAAAATATCCGTGTACGTTCAATTGTAGGCCGTTTCCTTGAGCATACCCGCGTGTATTACTTTAGCAACAATGGTGATGCCAGAATTTACTGTTCAAGTGCAGACTGGATGGATCGTAATTTATTTAATCGTGTTGAAGCATGTTTCCCGATTGAAGACCCTGCCCTGAAAAAGCGAATTTATCAGCAAGGTCTGGTGAATTACCTCAAAGATAATCAGCAAGCATGGTTACTTCAAGGAGATGGGACATGGATACGCGTACAAGCAAAAGAAGGGGAAGAACTGCATAATGCCCAACAAACCCTGATTTCACTATTTGCTTAATTAATCTCTCATAAAAAAAAGGAGCCTTAAACGGGCTCCTTTTTTATTTTAACTGGGTGTATTAATCGCTTAATGACGATGTGATACGTTTTAAGATATCTAAAATCACATCAAATTCGCTTTGAAGCGGTGTGCTCTTACGTGTAATCAATGCAAGAACACGACTTGGTGCATTTTCAATTTCTTTCACCATCAAGTCATCGTTAAACTTGAGCATATGCGTATTGATTGCAATTTCTGGCAATAACGTAAAGCCAAGATTTGAAGACACCATTTCTACGAGTGTAGGAAGTGAACTGGCTTTTAAGCGATTGTCATTTTTACGTTCACCAACCGGACAAGCACTGAGTGCATGATCACGTAAGCAATGACCTTCTTCGAGCAGCATCAAACGTGATAAATCGAGGTCATCGAGAGACTGCGCCGAAGATGCATGCTTATCGTGTTTGTTGCAGACCAAGAACAGGTTTTCTTTGGCAATATCGACAACTTTGAGTCCACGCGTATCGAACGGTAGTGCCAGCACCACCATGTCCAAATTGCCGTGTTCAAGACGTTCAACAATTTTTTCACTTTGTGCTTCGTGCAGATGCAACTGAATTTTTGGCAGTTGCTTATGCACTTCTTCAAGTAGTTGCGTCAAGATAAAAGGTGCAATCGTTGGAATAATACCAAGATGAAGATCACCGGTCAGCGGTTCACTCATTTCACGGCTCAGTCGCATCAGATCTTGAGCATCTGCTAACAGGACTCGGGCGCGTGCAACGACTTGTTCCCCTAAAGGTGTTAAACGCACGTTTTGACGATCTCGTTCAACCAGTACGCCACCAAGCAAGCGTTCTAATTCCATGATGCCGCCAGACAGTGTCGATTGAGTGACAAACGAGCGGCGTGCTGCTTCAGTGAAGTGCAATGTTTCCGACAGTGTTACTAAATATGACAGCTGTCTTAGGGAGGGTAATGCAGCCATAATGTCCTAATGCTTATGATCTAAAGTGATTCGCAATTAAATGACTAAGCTGAGGGATAAAATGGGGCGGAATATCGTGTCCCATTCCATCAATTAATTCAAACTTAGCGCCTTTAATTGCTTTTGCAACAGCCTTACCATGACTAGGAGGTAACAACCGATCTTTCGAGCCGTGTACCACAAGGGTGGGCTGAGTAATCTGTTTGTCTAGTTGTAGTAAGGACCCCGTACATAATATTGCTAAAAACTGTTGAAGTACACCCGCAGGGTGATAACTTCGTTGATACAGTTTACGCGCAGTCTGTATTGCTTCGACCTGATTCACATATCCCGGTGATCCAATAATTTCGAATAATCTCAGACTATGATTAATAATACCATCTTCATCGGTGCTTTTGGGCTTACCAATTAGACTAAATAGTTGTTTTGGAAATGGAGGCGGTAATAGAGGCTGATTATTGCTGGTAAACATCAGGACCAACTTTTCAACTTTCTCAGGATATTTGGCAGATAAAATCTGTGCAATCATGCCACCCATTGATGCGCCGACCACGTGCACCCGATCTAGATGCATGGCTTCGATCAGCAGGGCAACATCTTCAGCCATATCATATAAAGTATAAGGTGCACCTTGATTTTCAAGCCCGAGTGCAAAACGTCCCATGAGCTTAAGGGTGTTTAGCCGTTTGCCTTTATTGCGAATTTTAGAGGACAGACCAATATCTCGGTTGTCAAAGCGAATCACGTAAAAGCCCTGATCGATAAGGGATTTGCAGAAAAAATCGGGCCAGAATAGCATCTGGGCGCCTAAGCCCATGATTAATAATAGGGGAGGGTGAGCCGGATTACCACCCACCTCAACATGCAATTCCAAGTCGTTACTGAGTTTGACTTTGGTTTCATGCATAAAGGCGGTATACGGCGAAGCGCTAAACTGCAAAGCACGATTCATGTTTATTTCCGTAAAGAAAGGACATTCCCCTGAATGCCCTGATAATAAAAATCTAAGCCTGTGCAGGCATTAAGTCAGGTACCAATTTGGTTAAGCTTAGGCGTTGTTTACCAGCAGTTGCTCCAAGCAGAACAAAACCACGTAACGTTTCTGAGCTATCCACCGCTTTAGCGAGCATACCGTCTTCAAAGGTTTCAGTTTCCCAATTCACGTCTACGTCGACTGGCGCAGGTAAAACGGTTAGCGGTGCAGCTGGTGTTTTCACCGCCACAGGCATGGCTGGATAATGCACTTGCGTGGTCTCGCCGTTGAGGGTTTTGGCCAGTGCGCGTGCTTGTTGCATAATCGGCATGACATAAGGCAAGAGCGTCCCATTGACCTCAGCACAGTCTCCAATGGCATAAATATCCGTTTGATTGGTCTCAAGCAAACTGTTGGTCAAGATACCGCGGCTAGTGTTGACTCCGGCTTGTTTGGCTAAATCGATATTGGGCTGTAAACCAATTGCGGAAAGTACAACGTCGGCAAGCAACGTTTGTCCATTGGCGAGAGTTACCATATAGTCTTGATTGTCATTCGTTTTTGAAACTTTCTCAACGGTGGTCGAAAGAACAAACTGAATACCGCTCGTTTCAAGCTTACTCTGAAATGCTTCAGCTACATGTGCAGGTAACAAACGGCCCAATGGACGTGCAGAAAGGTCAATCACGGTAACGTGATGCCCCGTATGCTGTAAGTCATTGGCAAACTCACAGCCAATGAGTCCTGCACCTAAAATGACCACACGTTTATCATCACGCTCTGCAAGGCGTTCTCTAAAAGCCCGGTAATCAATCAATGAATTGACCACATGAATATCATCGCTTGCATCACCACCAATCGCCAGACGGATTGGATTGGCACCTACGGCTAAGATCAGTTTGGAATAGGGTTGTTGGCGTGTTTGTCCGTTGTGTTCTAAAGTCAGTTCATGTTGATCTGGATCTATGGCTGTTACAACGGTATCAGACAAAATGTCCATCGAAAGCTGAGCACTCATTTTCGCTGCATCACCTAACGGAATTTGCTCAGGTGCCTTGTTACCTGCTAAGGCATTCGATAAGGTTGGTTTGGCGTAATTGACTGCATCATCCGCACTAATCATGACCAATGCCTGTTCAGGATTTAACTTGCGAAACTCACGAGCAAGGGTATAACCCGCCATGCCTGATCCAATGATGACGATAGGATGCATTCTTTTTCTCCAAAACTTAATAAAACAGATTCAATCAAAAAGACCATGTAAACGGACATGGTCTTTTAAAATAAATAATCAAACTTCGATCATTTCAAAATCGGCTTTTGAAACGCCGCAGTCTGGGCAGGTCCAGTCGTCAGGAATGTCATCCCACTTGGTTCCTGGTGCAATGCCGTCTTGTGGCCAGCCTTCAGCTTCGTCGTAAATCCACCCACAAACGATGCATTGATATTTTTTCATTTGATTCTCCAACCTGATAAGTTCGCGTCAGCTGCCTTTCAGTAAAACAATTCCATATGATCTAATCATGACTTTGAATATAAACATTACCGGTGTTCATATTGGCTTAGATTCTTGCGCAGTTCGACATCTAAGTAAAGTGAATACACGAGTTTAATCTTTCATAATAAAAGTAAAATGGCTGATCAGGACAAAACTGATGTTATTTGGGCAATTCCACCTTTTATCAGGCGGATTTGTTTGGTTTTTATTCGTTACGTTTGTCTATTTCTTTAGCGTAAAGACTGAAAATACTCGTTTTTAATATGTTCAATGAGCGTGTTGAGTTTCGCTGGATGTTCTAAACGATGATGTCCGCCTTCAATGGCATCGACCAACATATAATCTTCGAGCAAATTTTTAATTTCATACATGTCGAGCGTTTCATCTCCAAGCTCTAAATAGGCAATTTTGGGGTTGTCGTTATCGAGTTCTTGTAGAGCCAGCGCTGGATAATCTTCACGAAAGCTCGGCGCAATGCTCGGATTGGCCACAATTGCAGGAAGCTTAAACTGCGAAGACAGTTTTAAGGCCCAGTAGCCGCCCAAATTGTGTCCGACCAATACGTCAGGCTTGATGGTCAGCACAATGTTCTGATAAAAGTCCGCAACAGTTTCATAGTTCAGGTTACGGTAGTCAATCGTAATACAGAACTTATTGTCGCTTTGAATGGCATGGAATTTTGTCGATTCACGCGAAGAATCTAGGCCATGCATAAATAAAATTTTTAAACGCGGTAACATCATTATGATTATATAGACTCATGCTAACGAAAGAGATTTCAAGGCATTGGATCTATCCAGACCTGATCGAATAATCATTAGTTTACCGAGTGATGTTTCAAATTTATCTTAGCGTTTGGTCTAAGATTTACGCGATTTTTCAACAAAAATGTAAGCGAAAATAACTTTTTTCATGTGCGGGCGTAAAGAAGACATACGAAATTGTAACGAGTTCTGTTAAGCTATACGACTTCATTTTTTTATCTTATCGAGGCAGAGATGACGCAACCAAACGTTCAATCGACTTCCGAACCTATTATTTCCGAAAACGATTTAATTGCACAGCGTCATGCCAAGTTAAAACAGATTCAAGACAATGCCAAGGCATCTGGCAAAAGTGTCTGGCCAAATACTTTCAAACGTGAGCACTATGCGGCTGACTTGCAAGAACAGTTTAAGGATTTAGACAAAGCGCAGATTGAAGGCGCCGAAAAGACCTACGTTAAACTTGCGGGTCGTGTCATGCTTAATCGTGGCTCGTTCATGGTGATTCAGGACATGACGGGTCGTATCCAGCTTTATGTCGACCGCAAAGGCTTGCCGCAAGAAACCTTAGATACCATTAAGAGCAACCTTGATCTTGGCGATATTATTGCAGCCGAAGGTTATATTGGTCGTTCTGGTAAAGGTGATTTATATGTACACCTTGAAGGTTTTGAGCTATTGACCAAATCACTTCGTCCGTTACCAGACAAATTTCACGGTCTGACCGATACAGAAGCGAAATATCGCAAGCGTTATCTCGACCTGATTGTCAATGAAGAAACGCGTAAGACCTTTGAAATCCGTGCCAAAGTGGTTGCAGGCATTCGTGCCTTCTTAACCAATGAGCGTTTTATGGAAGTCGAAACGCCAATGATGCATGTAATTCCGGGTGGCGCTTCAGCACAACCTTTTGTTACGCATCACAATGCACTCGATATGGAGCTTTATTTACGTATTGCACCAGAGCTGTATTTAAAACGTTTGGTGGTGGGTGGATTCGAGCGTGTGTTTGAAATTAACCGTAACTTCCGTAACGAAGGAGTTTCGACGCGTCATAATCCTGAATTTACCATGATCGAGTTTTATCAGGCTTATGCAGATTATAAAGACCTGATGCAATTAACCGAAAACATGCTGGAAAAACTGGCGCTGGATATTTTGGGTAGCACCGATGTGCCGTATGGCGAAGAAGTGTTTAGCTTTAAAGGTCCATTTAAAAAGATTTCAATGTTTGATGCGATTTTGGAGCACAATCCACAATTCACAGCTGCAAATGTTGGGGATCGCGAGTTCTTGGCTCAGTTTGTAAAAGACGAGTTAAAAGAACAGGTGAAGCCAAGTTTTGGTTTAGGTAAATTGCAAACGATTGTGTTTGAAGAAACAGTGGAAACACAGTTGCGTCAGCCAACCTTTATTACCGAATATCCAGCTGAAACGTCGCCTTTGGCTCGTCGTAATGATGATAATCCGCATATTACAGACCGCTTCGAGTTCTTTATCGGGGGGCGTGAGCTGGCGAATGGTTTCTCTGAGTTAAATGATCCAATTGATCAGGCAGAGCGTTTCTTGGCACAAGTTGCAGAAAAAGACGCGGGTGATGATGAAGCTATGCATTACGATGCAGACTTTATTGAAGCACTTGAATATGGTTTACCGCCAACCGCAGGTCAGGGAATCGGTATTGATCGTTTGGTGATGTTGTTTGCCAATGCACCAAGTATCCGTGACGTCTTATTGTTCCCGCATATGCGCCGTAAAGATGCCTAAGAGTTTTTCTGCGTAGCAAAAAAAAGAGTTTCTTTGTAGAAACTCTTTTTTTTTCAACTTATTTTTTCATGGCTTGCATATAGCGTTCATTCACTTTATTCCAGTTCACCACAGACCAAAACGCTTTAATATAGTCGGCACGTCGGTTTTGGTATTTCAAGTAATAGGCATGTTCCCATACGTCAAGTCCCAATAAAGGTTGACCCTTGGTTTCGGCCAGATCCATCAATGGATTGTCCTGATTTGGTGTCGATGTAATCGCCAGCTTTCCTTCTGGGGTCACAATCAGCCATGCCCAGCCTGATCCAAAACGTCCGGTTGCAGCTTCATTGAATTTTTGTTTGAAGGCATCCATAGAGCCAAAATCTTGGGTGATCTGTTTGGTTAAAGCTGCACTGGATTGTCCTGTTTTATTGGCAGGTGCAAGGCTTTCCCAAAAAAAGGTGTGGTTAAAATGTCCGCCACCATTATTACGTACCGCCGTATTGTATTTTGAAATCTGCTTTTGTAACTGAACCGGATCCATCTTATCCAGTTCTGGGTAGGTTTTGATTTGAGCATTTAAGTTGTCTACATACGCTTTATGGTGCTTGCCGTAATGTAGCTCCATGGTTTGCTGATCAATAGCAGGTTGTAGCGCATTGGTCGCATATGGCAAAGGTGCTTGTTTGAATTCTGCCCAAGCAGAAACACTCATGACTGAACCAGCAATAACTAAAAGTGTTGTTTTCAATGTATTTTTCATGAACGGTGAAATCCTTGAATGATCTTGTTTTCACTTTGCATATTAGCGGGTTTGAAAAATGAAATGATTATTGGTTACATTTATACAGCAAAGATTTCAGCTAAAATTAAGCTTATGATCAATTTAAATCTGGCGCTGTATCTTTTGTGTGACGCTGCATAAATATTGTGTAGCTCGGGGTTTTATTTTTTAAACCAATCACCATGATCTCGAGCATAATTTTTGTTGTCATAACTTCTCGTTTAAAGCTGAAATATGTCTCATGCTGATATGCTTATCAATAAAATCGGGTAGGCAGCAGAATAGGGCTACGGCATAATAGGTTTTTTTAATCTGCATAGTGGTTTAAGCTCAAAATTGCATGTTGTATATGATGAATTTAGATATGTTTATGAAAAAACATGCAAAGCAAAAGCTTTTTACATCACTATAATGAATATCTATTCCCAGATCTAGCATAAAGCCAATCTGGTTGGTTCTGTTGATATTTATAAACTGGAGTTGTTATGGCACTCGTTCCTCCATATGGTGGCGCAAGTAGTGGCGAAAAACTACTATGCGACGTGATGAATAAATCGGACTGGAAAGGTGGTGCTCATGACTGAAGATAGATTAACCCATCTCAAGCAGCTTGAAGCTGAAAGTATTCATATTATTCGCGAAGTTGCTGCCGAATTTGAAAATCCGGTAATGCTTTACTCGATTGGTAAAGACTCTGCGGTAATGCTGCATCTGGCGCTCAAAGCTTTTTACCCTGCAAAATTACCGTTTCCGCTATTGCATGTCGATACTGGCTGGAAATTCAAAGACATGATCGCGTTTCGTGACAACATGGCCAAAACACATGGCTTTGATTTGATCGTGCATCAAAACAAGGAAGGCCGTGAAGCGGGAATCAATCCGTTCGATCAGGGCAGCTCGAAATATACCGATATCATGAAAACCCAAGCCTTAAAGCAAGCGCTGGATAAATATCAGTTCGATGCTGCTTTTGGTGGTGCGCGTCGCGACGAAGAAAAATCACGTGCTAAAGAGCGTGTCTATTCGTTCCGTGACAGCAAACATCGTTGGGATCCAAAAAATCAGCGTCCAGAACTATGGAACTTATACAACGGTAAAGTGAACAAGGGCGAAAGTATTCGTGTGTTCCCGTTATCGAACTGGACCGAGCTAGACATTTGGCAATACATTTACCTCGAAAATATCGACATCGTGCCACTTTATTTCTCGGCAGTTCGTCCTGTGGTTGAACGCAGTGGCACACTGATTATGGTAGACGATGAACGTATGCGTCTGAAAGAAGGTGAAGTTCCGCAAATGAAATCTGTGCGTTTCCGTACGCTGGGTTGTTACCCGCTTACAGGCGCGGTTGAGTCTGAGGCAGACACATTGCCTGAGATTATCCAAGAGATGCTTTTGGCCACCAGTTCGGAGCGTCAGGGTCGTATGATCGACCATGATGAAGCCGGCTCGATGGAAAAGAAAAAGCAGGAAGGTTATTTCTAAGCGTTGCTAAGCAACTAGATTTCAGAATGTGTGGAGTTTGAGCAATGTCTCATCAATCAGATCTTATTAGCCAAGATATTCTGGCTTATTTAAAGCAACACGAACAAAAAGATTTATTGCGTTTTTTAACCTGCGGTAACGTCGATGACGGTAAAAGTACCCTCATTGGCCGTTTGCTTTACGATTCAAAATTGATCTATGAAGATCAATTACAAGCAGTAACCCGCGACAGTAAGAAAGTGGGAACCACCGGTGATGCGCCAGATTTGGCTTTGCTAGTAGATGGTTTGCAGGCCGAGCGTGAGCAGGGAATTACCATTGATGTCGCGTACCGTTATTTCTCGACAGAAAAACGTAAGTTCATCATTGCAGATACCCCAGGGCACGAGCAATATACACGTAACATGGCAACAGGTGCATCGACAGCCGATCTTGCGATTATCTTGATTGATGCGCGTTATGGTGTACAAACCCAGACACGTCGTCATAGTTTTATTGCAAGCCTTTTGGGGATTCGCAATATTATTGTGGCTATCAACAAAATGGATTTGGTCGAGTTTTCTGAAGCACGCTTCAATGAAATTCAAGTGGAATACGATGCTTTCGTCAATCAACTTGGCAATCGTTGTCCTGAAAATATCCAGTTTGTTCCGATCTCGGCATTAAACGGAGATAACGTAGTCAATCCATCGGCCAGCACACCGTGGTACAACGGCCAAACCTTGATGAGCATTCTTGAATCGGTCGAAATCAAGCGTGAGTCGAACAAGCATGAGTTCCGTTTCCCAGTGCAATATGTGAACCGTCCAAACCTCGATTTCCGTGGCTTTGCTGGTACTATCGCGTTAGGCGAAATTAATGTAGGCGATGAAATTGTTGCTTTGCCATCGGGTAAAAAATCCAGTGTCAAAGAAATTGTGACCTTTGATGGTAACCTCGACAGAGCTTTTGCTGGTCAGGCGGTCACATTAACACTCAACGATGAAATCGATATTTCACGTGGCAATGTGTTGGTTCGTGCAGGCGAACAGCCACTTATTTCACGTAGCGTGCGCGCATCACTGGTATGGATGAATGAACATCCACTGGTGAAAGGTAAGTTATACAATGTAAAAATTGGTACGCAAACCGTTCCTGCAAAAGTCACCGCGATTAATTATCGTGTGAATGTGAATACTCTTGAGCATTCTCAGGTCGATGAGCTTGAACTGAACGGGATTGCCGATGTAACAGTCGAGTTTGATGCGGCTGTGGTGTTTGATCGTTACCAAGACTCGCGTTATACCGGTTCGTTTATTTTTATCGACCGATTAAGTAACGTCACCGTAGGTGCGGGTATGGTCGAAGCAGCGGTCGAGTGGACTGCACACAGTACACCAGTGACTGCCGAAGACCGAGCTGCGCGTTTAGGGCAAAAGCCTGCTGTGATCGGCATTGATACTTCTGTACTTTCGCAATCTCAGGCACTTGAAAGCTTGCTGATTCAACAAGGTGTGGTGGCAATTGCCAAGCCTGATTTAACGGCTGAGCAGATTGGCTTGTTACGTGAAACGGGTGTTATTGTATTGACAAATGTCAGTGACGCCACTGACACCGATGTTAGTGCAACCTCACTTGATGAAGTTGTCGACCAAGTGGTTGAGCGAGTTCGTTTGTAATTTAAAACGCATAAAAAAAACCTCCTGATCAGGAGGTTTTTTTATGGAGCCAGATCAAATTAAACCAGACTCACCAGTGGAAATACACCAAATACCAAAGCACTACCTAAAAGTACACAGCAAGTCACAAATGCCCATTTCAAAGTGAATTTCTGATGATCTGCAAACTCAACTGCAGCCAGACCACAAAGAAGATAGGTAGACGGAACCAGCGGAGAAAGTAAGTGGATTGGTTGTCCAACAATTGATGCACGGGCAATTTCAACTGGCGTAATGCCGTAGTGGCCTGCAGCTTCTGCCAAAATTGGAAGAACACCAAAATAGAAGGCATCGTTAGACATAAAGAAAGTTAATGGCATACTGAGTACGGCTGTAATCGGTGCCATATAAGGCCCCATGCTGTCTGGAATAATAGCAACAAAGCCTTTAGACATTGCTTCAACCATGCCTGTACCAGTTAAAATACCGGTAAAAACACCTGCTGCAAAAATTACCCCGACAACCGCCAATACGCTATCTGCGTGCATCGCGATACGTTTTTTCTGCATTTGAAGATCAGGATAGTTGACCACAAGCGCAATACAGAAACCGAGCATGAACAGAATAGCCATAGGTAAAATGCCTTTGACCAATGCTGCCATTAAAACTATCGTTAAAATTCCGTTAAACCAGCGAAGATGTGGACGCTGTGCTTCTGGGTCTTTTGAAATGGTCAGATTGTCTGCGTGACTGATATCACCCATTTCAATTACACCCAAACGTTTACGTTCATATTTGCCATACATATAGGCCAATACAAATAACCATGCTGCTGCTATGACCATCGATGGGATCATTGGAATAAAGACAGCACTTGCATCGACTTGCAAGGCACTGGCAGCACGTGCTGTTGGGCCGCCCCATGGTGTAAGATTCATCACACCACTACAAAGCAGCATTAAGCACGTCATTACCAGTGGATTCATGCCAATACGTTTATAAAGAGGCATCATGGCCGCAACACAAATCATATAGGTGGTCGATCCATCACCATCTAGAGAAACGGTCAAGGTCAGAAAAACAGTACCAAGCGTGATTTTAAGCGGATCGCCCTTTACTTTTTTGAGAATCCACTTGATTGAAGGGTCAAACAAACCTGAATCGATCATCAATGCAAAATACATGATGGCAAAAAGTAACATCACACCAGTGGGTGCGAGCTTTTTGATACCATCTAGCATGGTTTCGCCTAATTTGGTAATTTCAATGTGGCTTAAACTATCAAAATGAAAGCCCAGCCCCCAACCGATGAGTGCGAACAAAACAGGAATGAGAATAAGTGCAACCATTGCACTGAGGCGTTTTGTCATGATCAAGTACATAAAACACATGATCATGCTGAGGTAATCCCCCCTAAAAATAAAAGGATGTAAAAGTAGAATTTTCTTTTAAGATAGAATCAGGAGATTCTGCATGAAAACCTCTAAATTTACTGACAGCCAAATCATGTCCA
>NZ_JAKIVI010000010.1:0-141262 GCF_023614015.1 Acinetobacter sp. ACZLY 512 | reverse complement strand
AATAAAGGCGTACCTCATTTGGACTGGCTTGCGAAGTACACCGCGGCCTTTTTTAATATGTCCCTTTCTTCAGTAACCCGTTGCAGTTCTTTTTTTAACTTTGCTAATTCTGCGCTTGGATCATTAGATTCTATTATCTTGGGCTGCTGTGGATCATAACGTTTAATCCAGGCATACAGACTATGGGTGGTGGTTCCTAAACGTGTAGCAACCTCGGCCACACTATAACCTTTCTCAGTGACTTGTTTTACTGCTTCAATTTTGAATTCTTCAGGGTATCGTTTACTGCTCATAAGCACCTCGTTAATTAGCCATTTTATCTAACTAAAGGGTGTCTACAAAATCGGTGGCTATTCAGTCCGTGAAGCAATGGAAAGCTTTGACGGTACAGTGACCGCAGTCGAACATCAAATGCGTGGCAAGATTATCAAAATTGCCCAAGGAACCTCTAAACCAGGTGAGCCACCTAAGGATAAATATGATTTATCCCTCACCTATTACAAACAAACCATTGGCGGTCAGGTTGTCCATGAAGTAGATGTGATCAACATGGTACGTATCATTAATGGCGTAGATGTTTTAGAAGACATCCGTTCAGCATTGGGAATGTAAAAAAATGACAGTAGCAGAATTACCAGAATATATCGTGGAATGTGCTGAAGGTTATAAGATCAGTTTGAATAAACCGATCACGATTGATAGTGCCAGTGTACAAGTGCTAACCATGCGTGAGCCAACTGTGCAGGACATGTTGGTGGCTGAGATGCAAGCCAAAGGACAGAGTGAAGCCAATCAGGAAATTGCGATGTTTGCCAATTTGTGCAGTGTCGCGCCAGATAATATTAAAGGTGCAACACTGAAAGATTATCGCCGTATTCAGGAAGCGTTTAAACTTTTTACTGCATGAGTGCTGCGGTTTTACGATCGTATGTACTCGGTTTAGCCTCTCACACATCTTGGTCATTGTCAGAAATAAGGCAGTTAAAAATTTCAGATTTGGTGTGGTGGTGTGAGGGGTTGCCAAAGGAGGAGGGCTAGATGCCTTCCTTTTTTATTGCCTCATATCATGTCGAAAAAGGACATTGTTTTTTAAAACCATATAAATATATTTTTTGACTGATTGATTTAAAGCATTCTATTAGCTTTAATACCTCTAATAATTAGAGGTATAACTAAATTATGAAAATTTTAACTTTAATGTGGGTACTCATTTTTCAGATTGTTTTCATCACAAATGTTGATGCGCGGGGTGGTGGACGAGGTGGTGGAAAATCTTATAGTTCTTTAAGTCATAGTGGTTATTCTTCAAAAGGAAAATCTCGATCTTCTGGTAGTCGAGGCAGCACAGGTTCTGGTTATTCCAGCGGTTCTTCTGATTCATGTCCATGCAGTGGATCTAATGATTGTGTAGGCCCGAGAGGAGGTATTTATTGTTATACCTCCGGTGGAAATAAGCGTTATCGCTAATTGCAAAAAATTCAAATCTTATTTAAAAGGCTTTAAAGTGTATAAGTTTCTATTATTTATTCTTTTTCCATATCTTTCTATCAATAGTTATGTGTGGGCAGACAATACATTAAGGGTGACTTATGAATCACCTGAAGTAAAAGCAAAAAATGCTTTACAACGACCATCGATACCTGTGAGCCAAGTGCTTAAAACATACAAAATTGAAGTTATAAAAACTGATGATTTGGACAAAAGTACAAAAGAGTTATTAGAGAAAGGATACTTGGTAATCGAACAAGATACTGTAAAGTCAAAAGTTCAGCCCTTTTTTCCAGATTTTGATTACAAAGAAACAGTTTATGGTTTTAAACAACAGGCAAAGAAATTAAAAACTCCTATAGTTGTATTTACTACAAAAAATCAAGGTCTTGAGTCAGTTGGTGCATTTAATTCTAGTCCAAATAAGCCACAAACACCGCGCAAAACTAATCTAAGTGTTAATCAGGAAAATTATAATACTGCTGATTTAAAAACAGTAGCAGTACCAGGGGCTGTAAATGAATATCTAGCTTATTATTTTATGGAATATTATTCAGTAACTGGAATATATCCTGTGAATATGAAGTTTACTGAAATTAATACGTCATATGGCTCGGGAGTTAAAGTTATAAGTGTCTCAAAAGGCTCTCCTGCTGATGGTATCATTCAAGAAAATGATATTATCCAGAAAATCAATAATGATCCTATATTAGAAGTTCAATCTTTTATAGAAGCTTCTAATTATATAAAGAAAGGAGTAACGACATTACAGATTTTAAGGAATAATGAAAAAATGCAAAAAGAAATTTTTATTGAATAATAGGTTGTTAATATAATATGGAAACATTTATAAAAATTATGGGGGTTATAGTTGCCTTATTGGTACCTTTAGCTTTGGCATATATCAATAATAAACTTGCCCATTTAAAGTATTCACATGAAAGTAAAAATGAGTTTTTAAAACTAGCCAAAGATTTTGAGGAAAAAGAAATCGAAAATCAATCAACTCTTTATAAAGATAGATTTGCAAAGTCACTGTTCAATATTGATACGTTAACTTACGAGGAAGCTAAGTTCTTTTGCCAATACGAAAATGCAGATCTATGGGTAAAAGAGTATGCAAAAATCAGGACGTTAATAAAAAGAGAACGTGATGAAGCTGGTCGAATAACTCGCTTAATTGTAAAGCATCATTGGTCTAGGCCAGTTTTAGGTTTTTTAGGTTATATCTTATTTGCTTCAATTGGTTTTATTCCATTTGTAATGATGAATAAATTTATAGGATTGGTTGTTGAAGCTTACAATAAAGGAATTCCATTAATTATTTTTATTATCACATTGATTCCATTAGCTTCTTTGTATTTGGGTTATTTTTTTCTAAGATATGTAGAAAAGTATGGAGTAAGTAAAAATTTTATACTGGATTTTTATAAGTATGCATTTAAGGTAGATACTGACGTGACATAATTGTTCTTAAGACATAAGTACCATAGAAAAGTCATTTGGTTGACAAAAGTGAAAATTAGCAATAAAAGTTGGTTGACAAATGTTGAAATTAGCAATAAATAGTGAAAATTAATTGATTATGTAAGCTTGCTTTCATTTATTTCATGATTTGAACATAATATAAGCAAGATGCGCTTAAGGCGATTGAAATGCCAAAATTGGACAAAAAGAGTGGAAAATTCACTCAGGATAGACTTGATCTGGGAGATTCATCTGTTCATCAAGAACAAGATGGTGATCTTGATTTTGTCTTAAAAATCCATGATGGCCACTTACATGATCTAGAAATTTCCAGTGTTGCAAACTTACTATCCGCATTAGGTCAAATCGTTGGCGTTAAACAAGCTAGCTTCAACACGATCAAAGAAGGCTCAACGACCATTGCCGTTACAGTTCCAAGTGACTGTAGATCATTGGCCATGTCCAATGTGATGAAGGATACTGCAGCAAAGCATAAGCAAATTGCCCGTATTCAAAAAGAATTAGGTAAATATGGTTTTCATCATGCTGAGATTTCTTACGGTAGTTTCAATGATAATGAAGTATATGAGCCTAAAGAAATTTTATATGTCGTTCCAGAACTAGAGACCCAAGAAGAATTCAAACAAGAAGAGTCTTTGGATGGTCGTTTAACTCGTCTGCAAAAAGGCCGAGACAAGTCAGACCACATCACGATTATCTTGAATAATGGGAACGAAGTTCCTGCACAGTGTTCTAAGAAGTTATTAGAAGAATTACATCCGTACTTCAATACTGATAAAAGTTTAAGATTTGAGGGGGAAGCCACTTATTTATCGAAATCTAATACTTATCAATTAACGCTCAAGAAATACATCATCAATAAGTTCCATGTCATTGAGGATGTTAGCTTAGAAGAATGGATTGATGACTTTAGAGCAAAAGGCGCATCGAGTTGGTCTAAACACGATGACCCGATAGCTGAGTGGCTGAAGGAGCGACAAGATTGATTATCTTAGATACGAATGCCTTAATTACATTATTAACTAAAAATAAAGAAGAGGCAGAATATAAGAACCTTGTTGCTTTTCTCAATCAAGGAAAAAACTTTTCTGTGGCGCTACCGATGCCGGTAATTTCAGAGTTTATTGCGGGCGATGATAATGAAGCACGTTCTTTAGCTTTACTTAAACCAAATTCCAAGTTTAAAAATTTGGATTTTGATGCAAAAGCTGCTTTAAGTGCAGCCAAAGTTTATCGTGAATATCATAAATTACCAAAAAATAGAAAGGCTCAAGAGCCACGTCAAAAAGTTAAAGTTGATATTCAAATCATTGGAATAGCACTTGCTAATAATGCCACAGCCATTGTTTCTCATGATCAAGGAATCAAGACTGTTGTGAATGAGCTTGGTTTGAGTTTGGCGATTTATGATTATATGGATAACAACTACTTTAAGCAGATGGCGAGCTTATTTATAACAGAAAGTAATAAGGTTCAATAGTAGCTAAATTTTATGCAAAGTCCTTTTTTTAAATATTTGATATTAATTTTTGTATTAACATATCTTTTTTGTTTTTAATATTTATTCCATATATTTTTTCCAATTTAATTGCATTTTTATTTGGGCTTATAAATTATAATTTCTTAATAATTTTTCATATTTTATTTTTTTTTGCCGTTAATTTTTATTGGATTTTACTTTAAAAAACACACTCATTTATTGGGTTTTAAGTTGAGTAAAAAATCAAAGTACATTATTATTTTTTTGATTATTTATGCTT
This sequence comes from Acinetobacter sp. ACZLY 512, assembly GCF_023614015.1. NCBI lineage: Bacteria > Pseudomonadati > Pseudomonadota > Gammaproteobacteria > Moraxellales > Moraxellaceae > Acinetobacter > Acinetobacter sp. ACZLY 512. Next base: position 136,526 of record NZ_JAKIVI010000010.1, on the reverse strand, counting down.
TTGTTGTTTCTTGTGGTTTGAATATTTATTATGCATTAAAAAGAGAGTGGAATTCTGGTGATGTGATTAACATATTTGTGTTGGGTACATATATAGTGGCTCCATTGGTTGTTATCTGGGCATATATAGATTGGAAGTCCCCGAAGAAATATGAGCTTGAAAAAGAATATGCTGAAAAATTATTAGAAAACATCAATGAAGTTTATTTCTATATGTTTGAAAGGGTGAATACATTAAAGTATTTGTCAAGTATTAATCAACATGTTGTTCTATTAAATGGTTTGGTAAGAAGTTCAAAGAAATATATTGATACTTCATTTTATTTAGCACATGGGTATTTTAATTTATTAAATTCCATAACAAGTAATAAAATTAACAAATCATTTTTAACTAATTTTGAAAGAATGGCTCAATTATTGGATGGACAAAGCAGTTATATTGAAGAGCAATATTTTATTTATTATAATTCTTTACCTAGTGATTTAAAAAATAATTATAGTATTACATGTACACCATATGATGGGATTACACTAAATAGTCAACAAATAATGGCAAAATATCAATTAAATAGATATTTGACCGAACAATTAGATTCCGAATCTATTGAGGAAGATGGTGAAGTAATTACATTTAATTTAACTTTTAAAGAATTTATTGATAAATTTGAAGAGGAATACGAATTGTTAGTGAATGAGATAGTTGTTAAGTATATAAAAATTAAAGAAGGTTAAATAAAAAGCATCTTAAAATGCTTTTATAAGTTTATATTTAAATCAAAAAGGACTCATTTTATGAAAAAAGTGATATTAACAATTGTACTAGCATTGGGAGTAATTTCTGCTGCTGAGGCTAAATGGCAGGGGCGTGAACCATGTTCAGGAAAGAAAGGTGGAATTAAACACTGCACAGCAGATGGAAAATTTATGTGTAACAACGGCACAATAAGTGCTTCAAAAAAAGTGTGCAAAAAATAATAGAAGGCGCAAAATGCGCCTTTTTTATCCCTAAAATTTTAACTTCTAGGAATAACACTTACATTAAATCTAACCTAGCTTTACCCCAAAAAACTAACCAAACTTAGTCTTCATCACTTTTTTTATGCAAATTTTCCATATATTCATCAGTGATATGGTCTTCGACAATCAACCATCCAAGACTTCCTTTACCATTATCAACAACGTCAATATGATGTCCACCTTGATGAACATATACTTCTTTTGTCCAAAATGACAATTTGTGTCTAAAAGAGGATTCTGCTAATGCATTTAGCGATAATTGAATATCTTTTCTTAAATTACTTAAATCTTGAGAATAATCAATATGTAGTACATTTACTAATTTCCCGAATACTAATCGTTTAATACCGTTTTCAAGATTAATGACTTTTACTTCTGAAAAGTTTGAAGATCGAGATTCCTTTTTGACTAAAGCTGTTTTTAATAATTCAATAAAAGCACTATTCATTGAAAGTTCATTTTCTTCAGCAAAATTTGTAACTTCTTGATGAAGATCAGGAGGTAGGCGTACTTGTGTTTTAATAAAGTTAGTCTGTTTTTGCATGGTTATCTCCTGACTCTTGACACTAATTATAGGTACATGTAAATTAATGTCAATGCACCTGAATTTAGGTGCAAAAAAAGCCTCGATGACTTTGGACGGCTATCGAGGCTTTATCTGATCCCTAGCAGGAGATAAGACATGAATAGTCTAACATTTAACGCAATACAATTTCATCCTGTACAACAAAGTGATGAGCAAATTTGGTTAACGGCCGCTGAACTAGCTGAGGTATTGGGTTATTCTCGTACAGATAAAATTAATCAGATATTCAAAAGAAAAGAAGATGAGTTTTCTGCTTCAATGACTCGTCTAATTGAGAATCCTCAGAACCTCAATTTGAGGTTACGAATTTTCTCACTTAGAGGTTGCCACTTAATAGCCATGTTTGCCCGAACCCCAGTCGCCAAAGAATTCCGCAAATGGGTTTTAGATATTTTAGATCGGGAAGTGCAGCCTAAATCTAAGACTCATAAATCTGAACGTGTATCACTGAACGATGCCATTCATTTACTGGTCGCCAAAACGACTAATCTTAACTTTTCCGATGCCTACAAAATGCTTCACCAACGCTTTGGTGTCAGTGGTATAGATGAAATACCACTCGACCAAATACCTGTAGCGGTTGAATATGTACATCATCTAATCGCACTTATGGGGAGCAAAAATTACGGTTCTAAATCGGAAAGAAATGTTAAAGCGATGGCAATGTATCTGGTTTGGCTCAGTGGTTGGTGGCGAGAGTTTGGACCCGCGATAAGAGGCGTAAACCCTAACATGGCCTCTGCTATCCATGACTATTTTAACGATGGTGGCTTTATCGCTTGGGGCTACATCGATAAAGAACAAAGAGAAGAACTGCGTAAACGTATTGAAAACCATCCGTGGCATCTGTCACCGATGGAGCGATACAATCTTCTTAATCGGCATAATTATTAGCCCGATATAGAATCCAATAAAAACGGTTTTTTCCATTCAGTCTAATGAAAAAGGTGTGTATAATTACACAATGAACAGCAAAGAAATTATCAAACGCTTGGAACAAGAAGGCTGGATCAAGGTGGGTGGTAAAGGTGACCATGAAAAATTTAAACATCCTGAAAAATCAGGTCATGTCGTCGTACCACACCCACGTAAAGATATGCCGATCGGAACTTTGCGTAACATATATAAACAAGCTGGTTGGGAATGGAGATAAGTATGTTGTATCCCGTATATGTTCATAAAGACCAAGACTCTGCCTATGGCTTAACTTTTCCTGATTTTGAAGGTTGCTTCAGTGCTGCTGATGATATGCAGGATATTCAGCGTATGGCACAAGAGGCAGTAGAAGTATATTTTGATGGTGAGGATTTGTCCTTGCCAGAACCTTCTAGCCCTGAACAATGGATTGGTGATGATCGCTTTGAGGGTGGCTATTGGTTATTGGTCGATATTGATTTATCAAAAGTTAGTAGTAAGTCTGTTCGGATCAATATCAGTATGCCTGAAGCATTGGTTAAGCGTATTGATGCAATGGCGAAGAAACAACATTTAAGTCGTTCAGCATTTCTAGCCAAAAGTGCTGAGATGGCACTGCATTAAGTGAAAAACTGAATAATGAAATAGACCTTTATTGTTATTAATCTTGCTCTATTAAAGCAAAAACCCAAGATGTGGCGTCTTGGGTTTTTTTTATATCCAACCCTTATCGGTACTAAGGATTAGAAACAATATGAGCAATAAAGATAGCATCTTTTCATTTCATATGCTAGGAGTGGAAATGAATATTATTAATTTAAGCCCAAATAGCCTGATCGACTTTTTTGTCTGGATTGTTGTTTTGTATGCTTTAGTGAGATTAATAAATTTTATTTTTAAGGTATTAGAAAAATATCTCAATCTTTAACACGTGTGATGAAAAACTGAATAATGATAAATCACTAGCTTTCATCACAGAATTGCTTAATCAGATATAAAAGTGATTGAGCATGGCCAACAAAAAACTGAACGCCGTTATCACAATTGGTGGCGCACTGGTAGGTAGCTTCCGTACAGTTATTGGTTCAACGACTAAAGAGCTTGGCAAGATTGGTACAGAAATCAATAAGGTCAAACAAAACCAACGTCAATTGGGTGAGGCCATTCGCACCTTTGGCGGTATGGGTAAAAATGTTGATGGCCTGCGTTCAAAATATTCCCTATTAACTGGTGAGCTAAAAAAGTTAGAAACTCAGCAATTACGTTTAAGCAATGTTGAAAAGCAGCGAATAGCCAATAACAATCGATTATCAGAAATAAAAGGGCAGATCGGAGCGACCATTGCGACAGGTCTAACTTTGGCAGCACCAGTTAAAACAGCTATTGATTTTGAAACGGCAATGTTAGGCGTTGCAAAACAGTTAGATGGTGCCCGTGATAATGCGGGAAATCTAACTAAAGATTTCTTTAATATGCAAAAAGAAATTTTAACTGTCGCTGATAACAGTCCTGTTGCTCGAAATGAAATCGCCGAGATGGTGAGTGCTGGTCTAAGGATGGGTGTTGCCAAAGATGAAGTGATAGGCTTTACCCAAGAAGTCATAAAGATGGGTACTGCTTTCGAACTTCCAATGGGGCAGCTTGCTGATGATATGGGTAAGATTGGTAACATGTATAAAATACCAATCACTCAAATTGGAAAATTGGCAGATACCATTAACTATTTAGATGACAATAGTTTATCTAAAGGTGGTGACATTATTGACTTCATGCAACGGGTTGGTGGTACTGCGAGCATGGTCAAAATTACTGATAAAAATACTGCTGCACTTGGTTCGACTTTACTCTCATTGGGTGAGAAAGCAGAAACAGCAAGTACGGCAGTAAACGCAGTTTTTTCAAAACTTGGAGCAGCCAATACAGGTAGTAAGCCATTTAAGGCGATGGTTAAGGAAATAGGTCTTTCTACTGTTGAGCTTGAAAAAGGCATGCAGACCAACGCAACAGACACTATTTTCAAAGTCATGGATGCTATTAGAAAATTACCTAAAGAAGCTTCAATGGAACGTAAATGGGTTCCACCCAAAATGAGTAAAAATGGAAAAAAACAACTTCAACCAGGACATTGGTCAGAAACCCCTGCAACTACACAGATTGATGCTGTATCCACCTTATTTGGTATGGAACATTGGGATACTTTTTCTAAATTACTTGAAAATAGAGGGGAGCTTGAAAAGCAAATAGGCATGGCCAATAGCAAAAATGCTCAGGGGTCAATGGACAAAGAATATCAAGCACGAATGAAAACCACCCAAGCACAGATTGATATGTTTAAAAATCGTATTGGGCATCTTGGGGTTGAATTTGGATCTGTTTTATTGCCAGTAATCAATGATGTGTTGGGAAGTATTGGTACGTTTGCAACTAAAATTGCCGAATGGACACAGAAAAACCTTGCATTAACTGGAACCATTGTAAAAACAGTTGCTGCGCTTGGTGTGTTAAAAATTGGATTGCTAGCAACCAAGTTTGCCATTTTTGCTATTAATTCACCAATATTGAAATTAAAAGATCACTTCATTAAGACAGGAATAAGTGGCAAAACATTTACCAATGTTCTTAAATTAATGAAAACTCCAATACCCGGTCTAGAAAAAGCATTTTTTGCATTAAAAAATAGAATTGGATCTGTTGCTGGATCTATCTTTAGATTTGTAACATCTGGAACTGTACTACAGACTGTGTTTGGCAAATTACGTGGTGTGGCTGTAGGTGCATTTAATATGCTCAAAGGTAGTGCTTTGGGTGTGATTGGTATATTTGGAAGATTTAAAAATTTCGTCTTTGGGGCTGCTCAGAGCATATTTCGTTTTGCCACATCTGGTAATGTCATTCGTACCGTTTTTAACGTCGCACTTAATCTCATCAAGCAGGTGGGGTTGGCGCTATTGCGTACACCTTGGGGCGTGGTTGCGGCAGTTGCGATTGGTGCTGCTTTAGCCATCTACAAGTATTGGGATCAAATCAAGGCATTTTTTACGGGATTTTGGCAAGGCTTAAAGCAGGGTATAGAACCATTTACCACGGCTATAGGCAATCTTGTTCAATCTACACCATTGTTGGGTGCAGCATGGGATGTGGTAAGTGGTGCAATTTCTACAGTATTTGAATGGTTTAAGAATCTCCTAAAGCCAGTAAATGCAACCAAAGAGCAAATAGATAAAGCAACCTCGGCGGGCGAATCTTTCGGTAAGTTGGTAGGAGGGGCGATTAATCTTATCCTTACACCATTAAAAGCCGTAGTTAATTTATTTGGATGGATATTTAATAACGTAGGTAAACTTGGTTCAATAGGTGATACTGTTAAAAATTTCTTTAGCGGTCCGTCCTCAGCCAAAGAATCCAACAACAATAAACCCTTACCACCTCCACCAAAATCAATTGCTGCACCACCGCCTATACGGTCTGGACAGGGTAAGACTACACCTCAACAAACCAATCATAATAGTTTCTCTTTTACTGTGAATGCAGCACCTGGACAAAGCCCACAGCAAATTGCCCAAGAAGTGATGCGCATACAAAAACAAGCCCAAGGCGTACAACAACGTAGCCTGATGGTGGATTGGGGGTATAGTCAGTAATGGATGGTCAAATTTTTGGTACTTATCTCACCATGATGAGTCTGGGTGGGTTTAAGTTTGGTGTATACACGGCTGCATACCAACAACTCAATAGAAGTACCCAATATAAATGGGGTGAACAGGAAGTTTTTGGTGGTTGGGATAATCTTCAATATCTTGGTCCTGGACAAGACACGCAAACTTTAACTGGTGTGATCTATGGCGAGTGGAATGGAGGATTTCAGCAAATTGATAAACTTCGTGCATTGGCTGCTAAAGGTGAGCCTCAACTTCTAATTTCTGGTACGGGTCGAATCATGGGCTATTGGGTAATTAATCAGATCGATGAGGGGCAAGAGAAATTTGCCGCCTTTGGTGTGCCACGCCGTCAGGAATTTACTATTAACCTGCGTAAATTTGGAGATTCGGCAGGGCGCTTAGGTTTAGTGGATAGTCTAGTCAATGCATTAGGGAACATATAATGGCTCTATACAGAACTAAAGATGGTGACACGGTTGATTCGATTGCCTATAAGTATTATGGATCAACCAGTAATAAGTTGGTTGAAAACATATTTGAAGCCAATCATCGACTTTCAGATCATCCACCAGTTTTACCCGAAGGTCTATTAATTGAATTGCCAGAACAAAGTCAAACAACAATGACCCCAACCAAAAAGGTGAAACTATGGGATTAAAGCCATGTTTCCAAGTTGTGGCTAATGGCAGCGATATTAGCCAGACGATTTTTCAGTTATTTGAATCTATATCTATTACTGACAAAACAGGCATTGAATCAGATACCTTTGAGATTAGCCTTATTGATGATCCTGCTCAACCTATTGCTATGCCTGCTCGAGGAGCAGAGCTGCAAATCTCAATGGGCTATGATGATGTATTACAGCCAATGGGTATGTTTGTCGTAGATGAGATAGAGCTCTCAGGTCCACCAGAGAAAATGATCATTCGTGGACATGCTGCCGTTCAAACTGAGAGTAAAGGCGGCAAGACATCACTACAGTCTCAGAAAAACCGCACATGGCCTAAAGATACAACAATTAGCGCTGCTGTTATGAAAATTGCAGGTGAGCACAATTTAACGTACATGGTTAGTGGGACATTAAAGAACGTTAAGCTGCCACAATTAGCTCAATCAGATGAATCTGATTTATCTTTTTTGATGCGACTAGCCAAACGTTATGATGCAATTTGTAAACCTGCAAATGGTAAACTACTCTTTGTTAAACGTGGTGAAATTAAGCTTGATACCATTGAATTGACACGTTACCAAGTCGGACGTTGGTCAATGACAAGAAGCTCGCGTGATAGTACTGGTACGGTGATTGCGTATTGGCACGAAAAGGCCAAAGCTAAAAAGCACGAAGTAAAGTTGGGAGATGGTGAACCAGTTCGCCGTTTAAGACACCATTATCCAGATGAAAAAAGCGCACAAGCAGCAGCTCAAGCCGCATTAGATGAATCTAAACGAAATGAGGATAAGCTTTCATTAGAGTTACCAGGTGATCCGACTTTTTCAGCAGAATCAACATTGGCATTGTCTGGTTTTAGATACGGTATTGATGGTGACTGGATCATTGATTCAGTCACTCATACGATTAATAAAAGTGTAGGGTTTTCAGCGAGTATTGAAGGGGTGAAAAACCTTAATGATGCAGAGTAAAACTGTAGTGAAACTAAATTTTAAGTGATTGATTATATTCATATTAGTTTTATCATTTTCGAGACTTTTTCTATATTAAAAAATACGTTAAAAATGATATAAATCATAGTGATATATCATTTTTAACGCCTTCTTGACATCGTAGAGGTCTCCAGTTCGAGTCTGGATATGCCTACCAAGATAAAACAAGGGTTTACAAGCAATTTCAATGACTTGTAAGCCCTTTTTTTATTGTCTGGCGTTTGTGATTTTGATTAAAATGTGTAAGTTTTCGGCGAATTTTGCACTGATTTATTTATCATTTTGCACTGATTTATTTATCATTAATTCTGCACTTAAAATCAATAGCTCACGCTTACCATCAATCTATTAGGATTGAACGCACCAAGCGTATTATCACCCCCATAAGTACATCTAAGCTGAAATCGTTTTGTTGTAGGTTCAAATGAATCATCAATTGCAGCTGATGCAGCAGCAGAACTTCCCCACGATGCAGTTGCAGTGACAATGTAGTTAGAATGAGGCGCAACTTGTGCCAACGTCACTAAAAATATACCGCCACTGATACGTTCAATACTTTCGATACCTACTGAGTGTCGCATGGTTTGGTCATTACCATTGAAGTTAGCAAAAGCGCGTACCGTTGGAATTGCAATATCAGTTGTGCCATCAAAATAGATATCATTAATCTTACGGGCTGTTTGGAGCTTATCAGCTGAGCTTGCTATGGCACTTAAAAGACCTTGTACAGTTAAATTACCTGTAATCGTTCCACCAGTCTTCCTTAAGAAATTATCTTCAACGTTTGAAGCTAAAGCGATTAAATCAGTATTTGTCGCAAGCAGGCTAAACAACTGATCATTTAGATTTGAATTGACCGCGATACCATTTTTTTCCAGAAGATTGCATAGCTCTTCCTGAATCATGTTTAGCCATGCTGGTGACAAATAGGTAGCATCCTGACCAGAGATATCACTGTTGTCATGAAAGCCACTTTTACCAGTACCAAACATATCTGGTCGTGCGTTGACAGTGTCAATCCGTTTCATACATTTACCTCATCAATTAAATATTCCAGATATGCGGGAAAATAGTTATCAAGAATGCAGCTCAAGTCAGCATTAACAGGCTTTTTTAGTACAAGCCTGACCTTATATCGAAGGATTTCTGTGTTGACCGGAGACGTAGACGTTGCAGTACATTGCATCGGTTTATAATTCTCAATAGCGACCAAATCGACACCAAATAAGGCTAGAAGTTCTTTAACGTAGGTACGACTAAGAATATTATTCTTACTCATCATCCATTTCAGCGTTTGCATACGTTCAGCTAGAGTCTTAGTCTCGCTAATTGAGCATTGCAGAGGCAAACCATATTCATTTTCATATTCAGCCAAAAGCTCTTCAGGAACATTCTGAATTGTTTTTAAGATTTGCTGAGAGTCGATATCAGCCTGTGCAATTGCTTTAGCATGTGCCTTTATGTCCTTGTTTATAATGGTATCTGTCGAAGTGCCATATCCGCCAACCGGCAGCAACTGCCGCAATACCATTGTATAAAGTTCTGTGAGTTGTTCTAACGTCATGATGACCTCTGCACATTCAGATAGCCAAGACGTAACCAGCCTGTGTGAAATGGATTGAGAATAGGCGTGATATTTGAATTTGGAGCTAGAACAACATCTGTGACACCAGATAGCTTTAAAATCCTTGATAGAAGTTGAATGTATTGATATTCATCCTGTGGAGCCAATTCATTCATATAAGCAGTAATCGTCGTTTCAACATCTGCTAAAGCAACAGTTCCAGATATCGTGGCTGATATGTTGATAAAATCTTTGTCTGGCGCATAAGCCTTGCTGTCAAAATAGAAATCAGACGCGGAATCTAATAAAGCCTGTGCTTCATCAATTTGACTTTGCACTGGTAACATTGGTGGATTGCTTTTGACGGTGAATGCAACATCCACAGAACCTATTCCACGCCGTTTCTTATAAACATAAACGTCTTTGACGTATGAAAGACTTTTAACAACTGACTTAATATCTGAAGAGCGATCACGAAAATAACCCAACTGCTTACGCTCAAGCAGACGTGCACGCCATGCTTCAAGTTCTTCCGTTTCTGATCCGCCAGCAATTGAGATGACTGTAGCTGTGCCTTGTAGACCTGCTACTGGACTAACCCATATTAATGTTTTACCTGAAAAATTCCATGCCGAGCCGACTTGATCAGCTACTACACTTATAGATGCTGGTACATTTGCAGAGAGCGTAACTGCACTTAAAACGCTCCAGTAATGGCCTTTACCATCGGTAAGTTTTGAACCCGCTGCAATGGTTAGACTTACATTTGATGTGGCTGTTACACTTCCAGAAGCAGAGGTTCCACCGTTACGCGGTAGTCCTAATTCTTCAGCGTGAATATATAAAAATGGTTCATCTGCTGTAGCTACAAATAACTGGCGCTGAATATAAGCTTGATGATGATATAAACCTTCTACAATAGAAGCTGTACCTGTTGCACGAATACCTGCATCTGAATCAGAACTTATCGTTAAGCCTGTACCGTTCCGAATTTCCTGAACAATTAAATTGTAGAGCTGTGAGTAGGTTTTAATTGAATAAGCCATATCAACCACCAACAGGAACAAAGTACTGAATCGTTTGCTTATCACCCGTCAAGCGTGTTACATCAATCGCCAGATCAACACGGCTTTTAGCACTTTGAGTCGCATTCACAACAATCGATTGAAATCGCCCAGGCACTAAATCAGAAAGTGCTTCTTCGGCATATTGTTTTGCAAGCAATACGTTACGTGCCAAGTCTTTAGAGCGCTTCAGTAAATAAAAACGACTACCTATTTTTGAATCAGCCCAATTTTTACCACGATGGATATTGAGTCGCTGACAAACACATTGCACATCATCATTGACGAAAGCTGCATCTAAGCTCAACAATACATAGTCTTTTGTTTCTAAATTAATATTCGCCATGTTGAATTACTCCATCGGTGAATCAGGTGTAGGGCTTGAGCCATGTTTGTGGCCGTTATATTTACTGCGCATTTCCTGCATTGAGCCTTTTTGGTCAGAGACTTCACGAGTGGATGAAATATTTCCATCTACGAATAAATCACCAGTGACGTGCGTTCCGTCTTCTTTTAACCAAACGCTATGACCGAACTGGTCATAAACACAGCTTTCACCCGACTCGACGTTGATCTTGATCGTACCTGCGGTGGTTGCAACGACAATTGATTTGGCAGTTTTTCCCTGAAGCGGAATCACCACCACACGTGCGCCTTCAGGAATATGAGAGCTAAAGCCGACTTGCTGAAATAGCTCAACTTCTTGCAGCGTTTCACCTGCATAACCCTTGAGCTGAAGTACGTCTGATCCGCCACGAGCCACAATGCCTTGAAAACTTTGACGAATTTGTCCCATTGCTTTTTTAATCTGTTGCGAGACTGCTCCCATCATGATTTTTTCTCCTTATAGACCAAGGGTTGCGCCCAGTCGCCTTGACGTTTAAGTAATAATTTTGTAGTTTTACCGCCAGATCTTGACAGCATGAACGTTCTGCCAATCACTGCCCATTTAGCCGTGGCTTGACTGATTGCATTGGTTTCTAAATTGACATACCAGCCAGTTGACCAGAGCTTTCCATCAATGAGCCAGTCAGCCACAGTCACCGTTAGAGTGTGGGCTTCAAAATCATTATCTTTTTTGATTTTATCTAATGCTGCGTCTGCTTCAGCTTTGGTTTCAACGTCACCTAAACTGACGATTTTTAATCGATTAAAGCTGTATTGAGTAGATGCTTTGGCTTCTGACAAAATATGCTGGCCTTTAGCATCCTGACTTAAGACCTTAAATTCTGTGAAAACGTTAGAAACGTCATTGTCACGCTTCAAAGATAAGATGTTATTGGTGTTGTCTAATGGCTTGATCAAACGTAGTGGTGTTTGAACCTGATAAGGATTAGCAAATGGATTGCCTACATTCAGTGTTGCATCTGGATCTAGCCAGACATGCTGTCCAGTGACCGCAGCAGCTTTGGCAATCGCATCCCAAAGTGACTCACTTGGCTCGACAGATACTTTATTCTTCAGCCAAGAATTATTTTGAATTTTGACAGTAGAAAATAATGAACCTAAGTCACCTGAGAGCACATATTTACCAATAAGTACTTCTAAAGTGACTTGCTTGCCATTAAAGATCGGAACAGAACAGTCAATTAACTGGCCTGTAAGATCACGGCCATTGATTTGCAGACCGTACCCATCTCTGTTTATTCCTTCAGATACGCTATCAGCGATTGATGTTAAAATGATTTGATCAGCATAATAGAGCTGGACTTTAGCACCGCCTTTGATCGACTTAGGAAGCAATAAACCATCTTCCTGATATAAAGTGAGTGACCAGTTTTCAGCTGGCGTGTCGATCTGGCTATCAATAGAGACTTCATCCCATTGCGTGATCGCAATTCCACCAATAACCAGCTTAAGTTCATTTCCTAAGTTATCTTGCATAGATCATCAACTCCATGCCAGCCAATAAAAGTGCAGGATTCTGCAAGTCTGGATTTAGACGACGAATTTCATCTGCACGGGTAAAATCCTGATAAAGCTGATGCGCCAGAAAATGCAGCGTGCATGGCACAATAACTTTGGTTGTAGTAATCGGTGGACGTGTCTGAATCAGTTCTTGTATTTGCAGATGAATCGTGTCTGCTAGCTCTTTATAGACCTGAATTTGAGTAACTGCGATAAATCCAACTTCAGCAGTCGTTTGCTCGCGCTCGGCATTAATAGCAGATTGTATGGTTTGACGATTTTGTTGACGTACAACAGCTAAATCAATTGGCGTCAAACTAATATCGTTGCCTTGTGCCATCTCATTACGAACGTTTGCAATAAGCTGCTGTGTGATTGAAATCATTGAAGCAACTTGTGTTGCACGCCAAAGTTGCTGTAATTCAGTTGGAGAATCATCATCTTGAAAAAGCTTTTCAAACCGTCCAACACGATTGACCAGATCACGCCATTTTGAAATCGCTGATATAGAGGTATCTACAGTAACCAGCTTAGTAATGTCATCAACCAGACTCACAATGTAATTTGCAGGCTCCAGAATATTTTCAATAGCTGACTTGGTGAGGTTGAAATAAGAACGTGTTGTATTAATGCCATTACGAAGATTCGTCACAACACTAAAAAATTGGTTACTATCGCTAAGCTGAAGTTTTTCTAAGAAGTTCTTAAAGCCATTGGCTGGAGCACCGATGATGCTAGCAGCGTCGATAGACGTAGGGTTAACAACAGGAACGAAAACTGCTTCTTTCTTTCCATCTGCGCGAAGAAATTCAAGTGAGACGGTGCAGAAATCAGGATTTTCAGCATCATGATGCACTGTATGATTAACAGAATAAACTTGCATGATGCCATCAATAGGGTGAATCAGCTCGCCCGATCCCGTCGCATCCATTGCCGCAATAAGCGCATCTAAATAAGTTTTATAATCTGACCCAGTAAATACAGCATTCAAAGATATTTTTTTAGGATCATTACCCATGTCTTCAACATAGGCTTTATCAGAATAGGGTGACTGTTTGATCGACAGGGATTTTGATGCAGTGGTATCCGTAGAAGTACACTCAAACGCTACTCCACGAAATGACGCATCTTGTAAATCATCTTTCCAGCCCATAAAAAACCTCACTACTATGAGGTTAATTTTGACTATGCGGCGACTGTAATTAAGGAGGAAATGTTTCCATCAATTTATTTAACAATCATATAGGCGGGTGGGGCACCTGACCGTTTTTCCTGCTGTGATGCATGCTGAGAAATACCATCAAGAAGAGAGCCACTAAAAGATAAAGGTTTATTCTGGCCGGTCACATTAATTAATGTATTTAATTTACTGAGCATGTCACGACTCAACTGAGTTTGTTGTTGTTGCTCGGTAATTTGCTGCTGAAGTAATGTCTGTTGTTCTTTACTTTTTTCAATTGCTTGTTGAACGAAATCTTGTTTTTCACCTGAACCACCAAAAAACTTATCGACAATCCCATAAAGATAATCATCCATAGGTTTAAATATTTGTGATCCCAAATAACCTGCACCCACCAGACCTGCTGCTGGAGCAACAGCAGATACGCCAGCGCGAGCAGCTAAACCACCAGCACCTTTGACAACTGATCCACCTTTACCACTCAATATCGTTGTAGCACCTGCACCAATTGCTATCCCTCCTAAAGCAACAGAAGCAGCATAAGCACTTGCTGCAAGAGTTTCATTGCCTTTGGCCCAATCCGTTATTCTATCTTTAGTATTTCCTAACGCATCTGAAAGTTGATCGTACATTTTAGATTGAGCGAATAGCTTTTCTTGATTCAAAGCCATATCTTTAGCCCACTCTGTCTGGCTCACCATTTGATAATCTGAATTGACTGTACCAGCAGATTGATGGAGTTCACCTGTAATTTTAGTCAAGTTATCCTTCTGATATGAAACAGCATAGGCAGCCATAAGTGCCTGACGATCTGCAATAATTTTACCAATTTCACTACCACCAGCAATATTAATCATGTCATCAATAGCCTGTTTACGGTCAGCGCTATTTGATGAGTTTTTAGCTTTTTCTTGTAACGCTTGATATTGTTTATTGCCTGCAAATTGGCGTTCCAAGAGCTTCATGAAAGCCTCTACACCGTACACACCTTGGCCACGTTGCTGAATTGCGTATGTGCTCCAGTCAAAAACCTCATGTGGTTTCTTTTTACCCTCAATACGAGTCGGATCACCTTTTTGAACCTTAACCTCATCACCAATTGATTTACTAAATTCTCGACTTGAAAGCTTAGTTAATAAATTAACCAAGTTATTACCAGCCTCGTCAGCTGTTGCTGCTGTAGTCATTGCAACTTGATTCATTCCAACCAGTTGAATAAAGCCTTCACGTCCAGAGTAACCCACAGATTTTGCTGCTGCCATTTGCTGTGCAAGCCATTTAGCCTGATCCTTATACTCAAATGAACCTAATTGACCACCGCGTACTGCAATATCATGACCCTCCTGAAGATTGGTTATGCCAAAATCCTGCATACGGGTTGTAAGCGTAGCGGCATCATTTGCACTGGCATTAGTCGAAAAGGCAGTTTTAACTGCAACATTGAGCGCATTTCTGACGTTGTTAAGCTCATATTTTCCTGAAGCTATTAATGTATTCGCAGCTTCTGCGGCATCTTCCCTTGTACCGCCTCCGGTACGTACCGCACCTTTAATGAATTCATTCAGTTGCCCACGTGCGGCAAGACGTGCTGAAGTGGACATACCTTGTCCACCCGTAGCTGTGGCGGCGATATAAGTAAGTTGTTGATCATAATCACGAGGCTTTTGTAGTACGTTTGCACCATACATACTCATTGCAGTTACACCACCTGCAATGGCAGTGCCTTTTTGCCATAATGAGCTTGTTTGCTGCACATGCTGTTGAGTGCGCCTACTCGATTGCTCAATCTGTTTTGTCCAGTTTGCAAGCTGTTGGGCCGATGTCACATTTTGCTTATAGAGTTGGCTTTGCAGCTTGGTTTGTATCGATTGCTGACGTAATACACCTTCAAGCATGCGATTTGTGCGTAAAAGCTGATCTCCAGCTCGTGCAGTGTTTATTGTTTCTCGCGTTCCAGCCTTAGCCGTACTAACAAATTTAGCCTGAGTATTACTGATCTGAGTCCACTGCTGATTAATTTTAGTCGTCGCAGTCACTTGCTGATCAGAGATGCGCTTCATCTCTTGTGACGCTTGTTGACCTTTAATCTGAAGCGTTAAAGAAACAGTGGTATTTCGATTGCTCATAGACTAAACCTGCTTTGGCTGTGAAAATTTACGCTTGGTTGCAACATAGGTGATGCCTTCAGAATTAGGCACGTTAGATTTTGTAGGGGATGCGTTAGATTCTTTTGATTTTCTTTGATGAGTATTATCAAGCCGCTCATCGTTCAATAGAGCAGTAGCCATATCAAGTCGCATATTGATTGCTGCCTGATATGGCACCCCGATTTGAAGCAAATCCCGAATTATTCTGACCCCAACTCGGAACTCTCGGCTGCTTCCTTTGCATCCAGTTCAACACGTTTGTCACTTAGATAATCTAAATTTGCGCGAGAAGAGTAACCAAGCATGTCATAAGTAATTTCATGCTCATTGCCATCCGCGTCAATCAGTCTCGTCATAATTGCCAGATCAGCAATCGCAATAAACTGACCTTCTTTGATAGCCGCTTGTCTTTGAAGATATTCAATAGCTGTCATCTGACGCATTATGATCTTTTTGCTTTTAATCTCGGTTTGGCCATCTAGCTTTTTTAATGCTACAGGTAAAGTGCCCTCAATTTGAATCATGATCTAATCCTTATACTTAAAGCGTTTCGTTGATGTAAGACAAGGCAAATCCTTGAAGATTTCGACGAGTTTCACCGTTTACTTCATATGCGTCAGAAATTTCCTGAACGTTGAAGTCGATATAAGTTTCACGAAAATTACCTGATTCAGACTCAATACTGAGTCGAGCATCTTCAACACCCATCCAGTCCACGGTGTCTTTTGAATCAGGAACGACAACTGCAACACTCACAGCGTATGTTTTAATACCATTTGCGGTGTAGCGAATTTCACCAGTACGATTCATTGTGGGAATCGGACGTTTACCTGTATTTTTAGTTGGATTGACTGTTGAACAGTCATACTCCTCACCATTAATACTTAAAACAATATAACCAACAGCTTTCTCAGCCATTTCTAAAGCCTCATTTATTGATGACTTATTGTTGAAGAAATGGCAGCATAAAAGCAGGCGGAAACGTTTCCATTAGTGCAAGGGCATGCTATGGGCAGGTATTACATCAAGAAGAATGACTTGTATCTCAAAGTCGATACAGATCCGGAATTGAATGGTTACTACGACTACGATGGAACAGAAGATTCATATTTAGATATGAGCCAGATGATTAGCTCAAATGTTAGATATAGTTGGGTGAAAAATAAAGATGATGCAAAATGGTTTGGAGACTCCCAGTCAGCCCACTATTATTTAATCAAAAAACGGAAAATGAAATTTTTTGAGGGTGCTGAAGTCGTTTAAGCCCCGACATGCGGGGCTTAATTCTAAAACTGAATTTCAGTAAACATCTATTGTTGCCGCAACAACATGCATGCCACGTACCCAGTATGCAGGAATTTTTGCCACTGCACGAGTTTTGTCATTAATGTCTTGAGACACGGTCAACTGATCTGATGAAGCAGTTACATTTTCTAAAATTTCAGCCTTTTCTAATTTATCAGCTTGAGCCAATAGGATAGAGCGAACATTACGACGAGCAGCAGCTGTATTTTTGCGGCGACGTTCTTTGTTCACTGCTGTTCGCATGACTTTGCGTGTGTAATCAATTGTCAAAGCACCATTAATGTCCAGCATTAAATCATCGTCATCTCCTGAATCGGGGTTTTGACGATAAGTCGAAATTGCACGAACGATTTCAGGATATCCATCAGCTCCAGTATCGATCATGCATACACCTTTATTTAAAGCCGCCTCAATACGCTCAAACTTAAGTTTATATTGATCAGCCACAGGTGTGATACCTAACAGATTCACACCGTTAAACGGAAGAGCAGGATCAGCTGAGTCTGCCAATGCTGCGGCCATAGCAGCAGCCAATTCAGCTTCTTCCCCAATGGCTCCGTGGTAGCAGACACAAAGGACGCGGTAGTTTGTCTTAACTGGAGCTTGGTTTGCAAATGTCTCAGCAGCAGTGATATTAGAAAATGGAATCACCAGAATTGCCGGCTTTTGATTGATTGGATCACTCACTGAATTTAGATGAGTGATCCAAGCAAGTGTATCTGTGCCAGCAGCTGGCGGCGCAGATACTGCGATGATGGTATGGCCGAGAGGGGCGATTGTGTCGAGTGTTGATTGAAGAGTCATTTCAAATTCCTAAATTAAATTACAATGTAGATAAATAATTTTGGATCTGTGCATCACTCCACGCTCCGTTGCCGTAAAACTCATAAGAAAAAATATCGGTATTATTTAGCGGCGTAGTGTCATCGGTCACAATCGATCTCACGTTCAAACCCATCGCTTTGATATCTTCCGAAGCTAGATTCGGATCAAGACCGCCTACAGAACCCGCGCTTACGATTGTTTTAGGCCCTATGAAAACTTTACATTGTGTGGGTGTGCGTAATACCGCTATCGTATATATTTTTCCTGCCGTCAATTCTTCTATTGGTATTTCTGTAACACCAACATTGACTGTTAAATATTTCTTTGTATCAACTAGACTGACTGAAAGACCTAGTAGCGGACCGTATGTGTTGAAAGAGAAAATACGGCTGATGGGTTTTTCTGTAGTCACCGCTGCTAATGTTGCGACTCGGAATTTAGAAACTAAAAGTACGCTTTTCGATTTATCATAGTTAAATACTGTTGCTGATTCATTTGCTCTAAATCCACAGTTATTAAACGAGACATAAGATCCGTTTGAATCGCTTTTTACTGTAGCATTTCCCGCACCAATCTTGATAATAAATGGATTAGGTAGCGTTTGCCCGTAAGAACCGTCAACTATGATATCAGATGGTAATAACGAAGATTTACCGCCTAATGCTGTGATATGAGTACTCGCGTTTAATGCAATTAGCGGCTCCCCAAGCTGGGTGATTACAGGACGCGAAACATAGTCGTTAATTGCTTCATTTAAACGAATAATGTTAGTCATGATGACTTCCTTTTGGTTTAGTTAATTACTGACGTTTGATATGGTTTTTTAATTGCAGCAATAGCGCATTTCTGAGCAATATAAACATTTTCAGAAGTAACTCTCGCTGGCGTGCCGTTAGGACCTTGAATATTTTTATTACTTAGCCAGTCTGATGTCGGTAAAATACGGCTCCCAAACACCGAACCATTTAGCTTGAATATTTCTAAGAACTTCAACAGAACAGCGTATGAAGCTGTTAGACATGGGATACCATCATCCAAGTGAAGCCCGTCTGATGTTAAGTTATTTAATCCGCCTAAGTCTTTTAAAGATGTACTTCTTAAATTCTGGACAGCAGTGCCAGCGGGGATCACATACTCAATTGGTGTGTCAACATGCAACTGCTGATATGCATCCTGTTGTTTTGCATAAAACTCTGCTGATGTGAAACTGCCACTACCATTCCAGTTCCAATTACCGTTGCGCTGGCCGTCGGGGGCGGAGGGAGTCCCATGCCACCCTAATCTTGTCGTGTAGTTTGTGTTGGCGTAGATGTAGTTAATTAAAGGATTTAGGTAGGGTGCGTATGAACTATAATCCCAACTTCTTGCTGATTGTTGTTGCAAGATGATGGTGTCAAAATTCAGAAAGTTAATACCTTCTTTAAAAGTTTTTGTGCCTTTTGACACCCAATAATCTGGGCCATCTGTATCATAAATCTCATAGTCATATACGGATTGATTATTTATAGCAAAATTATAGTGCTGTTCTAAGGTGCATCCCCCGTACATTAAAACTGATACCGAGAAATTGTTAAAACCGAGTTCTTTCAATAACCACGGGACGTACATAAACGCGTCTTGAGTGAATGAATTTCCGATCCCCAATATTTTAATCTTCTTATCGCCACTTCCAGAGATTGGCGACGACTTCGGGTAGGTTAGTCCCTGCTTATCAATACCAGAAATTAGACGCCCATTTTTATCTACAGTGGCGGATAGGTAGGAGGTACTTAAGTTTTGACTATATTTAACTTGGTTTCCAGATCGATCAATACCAGAAATTAGACGCCCATTTTTATCTACAGTGGCGGATAGGTAGGAGGTACTTAAGTTTTGACTATATTTAACTTTGTTTCCAGATCGATCAATACCAGAAATTAGACGCCCATTTTTATCTACAGTGGCAGATAGATAGGAGGTACTTAAGTTTTGACTATATTTAACTTGGTTTCCAGATCGATCAATACCAGAAATTAGACGCCCATTTTTATCGACGACTACAAATATTAAGTGTGGAGTGTTTATATCTTGTATAACTGCTTTTTTGATAATTTCGTTTGTTCTTTCAGTCGGTAAACCATCTTTTCCGATTTCGATCCATGTTCTACGACCATTTCTGTCCGTAATTATAGCCAACTCTTTCCCGTCCGTATTGGCACTTTGCAAAGTACGTTCATTGATACAAATGTTTGTATAGTTCTTCGCTGCTATTTCAACATTATCAGCTTTGATCTGCGCATCAAAAGCAGCAGTCTGAATCGCTTCAGCTTTTTTCACGTCAGCATAACTTTTTGCATTCGCTTCAGCAGCAGCGGTCTTAATATTGAGCAGATTTAAAATATTATTTGGAAGCTTAAAGAAATCAGTGCCGTTATAGTGATATTCACCGTTAATATCATTCGTTTGAGCGTTATTCGCTGGATCGTTTACAACACTAACAACTGAGTTCTTAGGGATAATTGCTATGTCAGCAAGCATCTGAGCCTTAGTGCGATAAGCTTTGAATACACCATTTTTTTGAATTAAATAAATCGAATACTCAAGGCGTTCAATGCGCTCATTTTGCTGCGAAGTATTCTGATTCAACTGACTTTCTACAGCTTGAACAGCACCCGCTGGTTCAAAATCTGTAGCATCGGCCTGAGCAGCTGAACCCAAATCAGCTTTAATTGACTCGACAACAATAGTACGTTTGATTTTTTTAGTCGTACCATTTTGAACTAACGGCAGCTCATCATCATCATTAAAATTGTTTGTTTCAGCTAGTTCACTGATTTTGACGCTGATTTGTTCTTCAGCCATGTATTAGCCCTCAGTCGTCAATTTTTTATCATTCTCTGTATTCAGATTATTCCCACCTTCAGTTGTTAAACTTTGCGGTGACATTGTCTGATTTAAAGAAAATGCTTGTACATCAACAAAACGATTGGTTTTAATCGCAGCAGTGATCATACGGCCAGCAATTGAATTGTTACCGAAAGCAGCATCTGCGGCGGCTTTGTCATAAACCGTTTCGGGCATATCCGGAGACGTTGTATCAGTTGTGATAAACAAAACTTTCTGTGTGTTGAGAGGTAATCCAGAGCGCTGTGTATTGATGTTTACATCGATGTAAGTGCCTGGTGTTTTAATGTAGGGAATAGACATTAGTTTTCACCTTTTAATTCGACCAGATCAGCAGCATCAGCAATACCGAAGTCTTCTGGATCAAAGTAGTAATTGAGATTAACGTGGGTCAGCATGGCTTCTGTTTCTGCATCTTCACGATCACGATCTGAAGCTTGAATGACGTATGAAGTCGTAAATTCTTGGGCTAATACAGATATTGATTGACTACGCGTGGTAGTATTAAAAATTGTTCGAGTTTTACCTAACTCAAGACCTGCTAAACCTTGAATATTCTGGCTAGATAAATCATTGTTGCTTAACAAGCGCTGTACACGATCCAGCATTTCAAACGTGCCTATATCTGCTCCAGCTCTATGTCGCTGTGATTCTTCATTACGCAAAGAACGAGCACCCACCAACACGACGAAAGTTGACTGATATTCAGTTTTGTTATGACTGGATTTTTTAGATATTGAACCTTGATAAGTCACCCAAATTGCTGGAAATAACTTCACAAATGCGAGCGTTTCATCATCAAATTCACCACCATACGTGCGGATTTCACGCACCCACGGCCAGAGCTTATTGGTGATCTGTTCAGCCATGACAGACTTAATGCCTTGCTCCACAATCGAAAGATTCAGGTCTACCATTTATTACCTCCCCAGTCGTGGCGTCCGACTTGGAACATCACATTATTAGAAGAGGTTTGCACTGGAGCTGATTCACCCGCAGGTGTACCGCCAATCGCAATTGTGCCTTTGGCAATTTCCTTTAAAGACTTAACAGCATTGTCATAACGAGTTTTTATCGGATCATTTTCAGAAATTGCACCCGTACAAGCATGGTAACGGGCTATATTGCACGCAATCGCTTCTAAAAATGGTGGTACAGCAGGCAACGGTAGTTGATAGCGACTTGCAAGATAACCATCAACCTCAGAGTTCGCTTCAGCAAGTGCCGCATTAAGCTTATCGTAATTAATGATATCTTCATAAGGAGCTTCAGTGTCAGTGAGCTGGATCAATTCACGTTCACCAAATTTCTTGAGCATCCCATCTACCGTTGCATACATGACTTAAGCTCCAGTACCTGTTGATCCAACAGCCTGTTGCCACAAACCAAAGCCAGCAACCCCCCGTGCTTCAGCACCGTAACGATACTTTTTACGCATGAAGACGTTATCGCTATTCATGTCGAACTGAGCAACAAAGACAGGCTTTTTACGTGGCTGGAATACAATAGGTTTGATCTTTCGTGAGGCATCAAGTAAATGCCATTCAGTTGTAGTTGCCAGCCAACCACAGACCAGTACTTCAACGGCATTTTTATATGGATTCGGCTTACCGTCTTCCAAACGATCTGTCGTGACCAAAACGTTTGCTGTTTCACGCAAAGCCGGTGGAACAACCAACAAGCTTGGACTTAAATTAAGTGGTTCACCTTCAGAATCTTTTAAAGACGTCATCAGCGTAATTGCAGCACCAAGACTCGCTTGAGCTTCAGCCAAAGTTGCGGCACTCAATGGCGCAGTAATCTTATTGCTGTACGTTTCAACGCTTTTACCGTCACCAACCTTATGATCAGTGGCATAAAATGTTTTGCCGTCATAGCATTTTTCACTAAATCCCTTAGTCAAAACTTTAAAGACCAAACCATCTGGCCAGCGCTTAGCTGACTCAGCAACAGATTCAGTTTCAATGGTGTACATTCCCAAGTTATCGTCTTCGATATCGTTACGATCAACTTCAACAGTGCCTTCATAATCTTCATTGACTAAGATGTAAGCGTGGCCTGTTAATTTCTTTACTGCTTTATCGCCAATCCATTTACGTAAAGCAGGGAAGCGGTCTGTCCATGCATATGTATTTGATGCCCCAGTACTTGGTACAGTCATTGCCACTTTGTCATAATTGCTTTCTGTAGAAGCAAAAGCCCCATCAAAAACCTTTTTAATGCTTGTACTTAAAGCAGCCAGAATGCGCGCGCCATTTTGTTCATTAATGATCATGTATTAAATCTCCACCCATACGCAGTCACGATATTGCGTATCAAAGCCCATAAATTTCCCCGCTAAAGGGCGTGTACTTCCAGCACCTGCTGTTTTTGCAACGGTTTGGTTATCTTCGACATAAACCTGTGAGCCAATGTCTGCTTGTCCTACAGCATCAGTTGTAGAATTTCGGAATAGGAACTGCTTTTTGCGACGAGCACATGCAATAACATCGGCATCAGCACCGCCTGTGTTGTCCGCCGATTTATCCCATACACCTAAAACTTTTTGAGTTGCTGCAACAGCAACAGTTGAAGAAATGGCAAGACCTGTAGCATCAACGACAGCAAATGTGCCTTCTAAAACAATCGCATTTGCTTTTAAGGAGAGTGGTAATAGCTCACCATCACGCATTTCAGTGACGATTGGGATTTGAGTAGCTGTCATAAATTAAGCTCCAATAGTTGCAGGGTCTAAACCAAATTGACTGGCAATACTTGCAGTAATGTCATCCACAGGCTGTTGATGTTGCTGGTGATTAGCCGCTAGATTCAGCTGCTGCGTTTGTTTTTGGGTCAAAGCCGCAATTTTGGGTAAGCCTTCAAGATGAGCCTTAACAAAATCAGGATTGGTTTTGGCCTGATCTTTCACCCAGTTAATGGTTGCTTCACCTGTGAGGCGTCCATCACTACATGCCGCGACAATCAAGTCATCAATTTCTTTAGCTTTGATTGCGGCATCAGCATTACCTGCTTTGGCAACTGCTTCTTGATATACAGCCATCGGTACAAACTGAGTTAGATCAGGCTTGGCTTGACTGTTAGCAGCCATTTTAATTTGATCAATAGCTGCAATCGCATCAAAAAGGTTTTGACTATTGGCTGCGACAGCCACACCCGTTTTATCTTTGATTTGAGCTTGGAGTTTGCTAAGTTCTGCCATAATTTCTTCTGCTGTGGCTGACAA
Source organism: Acinetobacter sp. ACZLY 512 (assembly GCF_023614015.1). Lineage (NCBI taxonomy): Bacteria > Pseudomonadati > Pseudomonadota > Gammaproteobacteria > Moraxellales > Moraxellaceae > Acinetobacter > Acinetobacter sp. ACZLY 512. The sequence continues at coordinate 112,589 of NZ_JAKIVI010000010.1, read as the reverse complement.
GGGCAGATTCAGCATCCAGCGCAACTGTTCTAATAACTCATCCATTTCGGAGTCCTGTTGGGTTAAATTTTGAGAAAAGTAATCCTGTGCTGCCGCAGCAAGCTTGGCTTCGGGCAACTGGTCAAGGGCAGGGGTATTAGTTAAAGCGACATGCAACAAGCCAAGAATTTCACCTGTTGGGTTATAAAGAAAAACAGGTGATAAATATTTGTATTCTTCCGACGCAATAAATTCTTTTGCTTTATCCGTCCATTCAAATTGCGTACTACATAGTCCCACCCCACTAACGTAAGTAAATGCACCTGACTTTAACCAACCCGATGCTGGAGCAGGCGCACCCAATTCTTGTGCTTTTAATGTGGCATGTTCATAATCAATCACCATATCAATGGTACGTTGATTCAATGCCGCAGCCATTTGCTGCCCACGCTCAGGCGTTAAATTCCAGTGCGGGGCATCAAACGGACGACCATCTAGTCCACGGAAAATCCCTTCTGGAATAAGTACCATATGGTTTTGTGTCGTAGATAAGTCGAATGCGCATGAAGCGGTAAGCAGTGTCTTTTTCATAACATCGGGTTTTAAGGCGATGTCATCAGCTTAGTGTTTGACCCTGATAAAAAGAGTTGGAATTCTTTCCGAAAAATCGATAAATCTGTATTTGTTGTTTTAAGGCGTTATAAGCTGTTATTTTTATATAGACGATAGATTCATGGTTTTCAGTGTTTTCATTCAAAATATAAAAATCTAACGTCTATCTAACGCTGTGTTTAAGCTTAACCGAATATCGATTTATAAAAATGATCAGCATCATCCCAAATGGCCTGTTCCGCTTCGTGCTGCAAATTACCACTGGCATCCATCGGAATAAACGGGCGGGCAGGGATGTTTCCCCAAGGAATGGGTTTGTTTCGAGCGTTTTTACCATATTGCCCTTGCTTGGCACCGAACTGGTGAGTAGGAGCTTTAGGGTCATTTGTACCAATCATGACCTCATTATCCTTTACAGCCGTGACAATGCTTCTACGTAACTGACCTGATTGATGTAAAATTTTACCTGCTTTACGTCGAGCCAATGTCACAGCACTTAAACCTGCCCATGCAGGTCGACCTTCATTATCAAAATTATCTTCAACGACTGTTAACAAACTATTGGCTATTGAATGACTAAGCCGAATAGGTTGATCAAGATGTTCAGCAACAGTATGTAACTTCTCAACAAGCAACTGGTCATTGATTTGTATGATGCTCATAATTTAAACTATTCCTTGAGATGGTAGTTTCCAAATAGAATGGTTACGGTTTAGCGTATTGCTACTCAGTATTATGCTGTGCAAGTCAGCCGCCATCTCCTCATCGAATTGATTCGTACTGGTTTGCATTCAAACCGTCAAGAATTGCCTTATTCTGCACCTTAAAAATACTTACAATTTCCATCACGCCATTTTGATTTCGTGCAGAAAGCTTCAGTACGTCATCCTCGTGTTGCTTGACCAGTGCGGGTAATAAATATAAAACGCTGTCATTTTTTACATCATAGACAACCTGTTCAGCTTGAGTGATCAATTGTGGGAGCTTCATCCACTCCTCAATACTAGGTGCATTACCAGCTTCAGTATGCCGTTGCGCTTTTTTGCCAACCATCAAGTGGTCGCTAATCGTCATAACCGGACTACCAACCACTTGACCTTTCTGTGTTAAAAACTCGATTTCTTTGGCTTGAATCACACCAACGGTACTGGTTTTATTCTGAGGCTTGGCAAAGCTCATCGAGTTTTTGACAAAAGCCTCATGTGCTTTAATACGTGGCCGAGCATTTAGCATCTGCTGCACCTGTTGTAAGCCTTTAGTTGTTCCCATCAAATCCGTAGCACGTTTGGTTAAAACCGTATCTAATAAATAGCTACTGGCAGGGGAGCCATTAAAACCCGCAGCAGGGGCGAATGTCAGGGTTTCTCCTGATTTAATCGGAATATTAAACTGAGTACGTTTAGCGAATACATCAGCACCCGTATTACGGTCTGTACCAACTTTCTCATTCACTTCTGAGCTGTAGCCATCACTCGATAAAACCTCACGTTCACCTACTTCACGGGCAGATCTGGCAATGATGCGACATTTACAACCCCATTCACTTGGCGGATAAGCAACGTTCCAGAATGGATCGTCATATCGAAAAATACAACCGTTTAATGCCACGTGCTGCTTTCGTGGATTAGAAATCGTAATATGACGCCATTCCCAATACGGGCGGGTTTCAGCACCCGCCAGCATGGCTTTGTAACGCCCCGCAGAAAATGCGCTCTGCATATTGGTGTCATAAATGGTACGCAGGCGACGAGGGCTACCCAGTTGCACTTCTTGATCTAAACCTTCTGGGTTTTTAACCGTTTTACGCCCCCACCAGCCTTTATCTTGCAAGACGGGTGTTAGGTTGGCTTTCCACTTTTCAAAGCTCTGACCGCTCTCTAACGCGGTTATAAGCGATTTACGAATGTCTTGCAGAATATCAATCCGAGCAACTTTTGCGACCGTAAATGCACGGCTATGCGCATCGTCTAAAGTTTCATGCCAGTCCCAACCAATTTTAAATCCCTTATTTTTTAGGTAATCAATTGCATCAGTTGGGGGCAAATTGAATAATGCATTGAGTTCTGGCCGTTGAGGTATTGGCATTAGCTTTCACTCTCAACGCTAAGACGTCCCATAACTTCACATGCAAAAATCAAACGGGTGAGTTTGTCTTGTAAAGCAGGCTCATCATCATTCGGGTAGGCATCTTGCAGGAGTGTTAGAACTTCATCTTTATTTTGACCCGACTGGATTTTTTTAAATAAATCTTGCGTCCAGTCCTGAACCGTGGCTTGAGCTATTGCAGTCTGCTCATTGAGAAGCATCTGCATGGCTTGGTCTTCGATGGGTAATTGAGCGCTATTGGCTGCGAGTAATTGTCCATTCAAGTGAGGCTGATATCGATTGATCGCTAAACTAGGTACAGTCGATACTGGCTCTTTTTGAACGCTAAGCACTGGCTCATCATCATCGGCAGGCTCAGGAATTCCCAACTTTTTATGTGCCCAAGCACGCGGTATTCTGAAACCTAAAGGCACAAGTTTATCTAGTGAATTACTAAATGACTCCATGTCTTCAATATCAGATGTGTCAAAAGCAAATGCTGGATAACGGTCTTCAGTCACATTAGGATAATTTAAGCGCATCATATGACTGATCAAACTATCAGTGATTGACCGGCTCAATTGCTTGGCATCAGACTTGACTAATTTATCAAACTGAACTTCATGGGTTTTACTTTGTGCATTGGTACTGGTTTTACCATCTGCTTGAGAGAGCAAAGTACCACCAACAATGGCTTTAGATTGACTTTGTTCACACCATTTGATTAGTGCCATATGATTATCAGTATCGCCCGTAGCGGCTGATTCAAAATCGATACTCATGCCTTGAGGGATTGCACCACCAGCATTGCGGCCAATCATCATCACCGCACGAAGCAAAGTCATTTTCTCTTCAGCTGTTGCACCAGAGGGATATTTACCAACTCGGATAGGCAGACCATAGATTTCCAGAAATTCCATGACATCTCGGATACCATAGTTCTTAAACAGAAATGGCCATGACAAAATGCGATGTAATCCTGAACGAGCGATGTAACCGGATTTGGCTTTGTGTCGATGAATGAACCAGCCAAAATCTAGAAAATCCACACCATCCGGTGAGCCATCATTGATTCTTAATTCATTCGGCTGGTTATAAGGAGTCATAAAATTACGAGGATTTATATGCTCAAAAGACTTTGGTAGCCAAAGACTACCCATCTGATGCCATTCAATCTCTTGGCATGAATAACCATGACCAACGCCATCCATTGCATCAAATAAAAACATCTCAAAGTCTTTAATGTCATCAATCCACTCAGTAACTTCTTCAGCAATTTTTTTTTCTTGTGCAGTCGCATTTTTGGGAGGGTTTACATTCCACTCCAGTCCATTCAATCCCTTTTTACGCTTATCCATCTCACTAAAAATATGAGTGTCTTTTTCTTCCATGTCCGAAAATAGATCAGCCTGAGCAGTCAGATTACCTTGTTCTGCATCGGTTAATAGTCGATTTAAACGTTCTGGTGTCAAACCAACCGTTGGATGTTCCTGCCACTGGTTTGCTAACCATGCAATCTCAGCAGTTTGATTGGTTTCTAACGCGCTGCGATCTGGAACGTTAGATTTAGATTTTTTCTTAGCCATAAAATTAAGCACAATACGAGATTGTGCCTAATGTGAAAGATTTGCTGTTAGAAATGGATTGGAAATATTTCCATTCATAAAAACTTGCACTGAATTCTATGTCATCAATATACTGTTCAAACAAACAACTCAATAACATCATAATTTTAGGGGAATACGATGCAAAAAATATTATTAGGTACTTTAATTGTCCTACTCTCTACATCAACAGTCTTTGCAAAAGGCAGACAGCCATGTTCAGGCAGCAAAGGTGGCATTAGCCACTGTCAGGGCAAACTATTTATCTGTAAAGATGGTTCAGTTAGCCAATCTAAAAAAGTGTGTAGTCGTCAATAAAGCAAAATAAAGAGAAGGGTAAAGCCCTTCTCTGATCTATTATTCTTTTTCATCAGCTTCATAAGCTTGATCGTAAGTCATATTGACCCGTTCAGCACATTGAGTTTTCGATTTCAAAAAGTCTTCTTTTTCTTTTCTATAAATCTTTCGATTCGTTGCCGTATCTTCTTTAAGCAAATTGCCCATAACACCAGCGTAAATGTAAAGATCGCCTAAAGCTGTATCACATTTTGCATAAGGAGAAGCAACATCACTGGATGGAAAGTAAGGACGTCCCATCGGTTGTTTGGCTTCAACTTCACTATAAGGTTTATTGACGTAATTAGGCCAATCAGTCATAACATATTTTGAAAATGTACTGTATTCACCTAACTTAAAAGCATCATTGAGAAATTTCTCGTCTTCATCAATTTTATTTAGTAAGTTTTTTGCAAACTCGTGAGCCTGTTCCGGAGTAATATCTTCCTGATTTGGTTGAGATGAATTCTGTGTGACCGAGTTTAATTCTCTTTGCTCACTGGTCTGAGGAGACGTTGTTTCTAATTTTGGTGATTCTGAATTAGAGCATGCAGCCAGACTCATCATACAAATTAAACTAGTTGAAGCTGTTTTTTTCATAAATTTCCCCTGAGTACTAAGCAGCCATCTTACTTAAGTTATGAGGGATTCAAAAGTTAAAGCTTTTCCAATAAACTCAAATCTAACGATTTTGAAATCTATTTTTCCATGAACAAAATAAAAGAAAATTTAAGCTTAATCATTGTGTCAGTAGCGACCCTTATTTATCTAATACTTATCTTCAAGCTGACTAATTTAGATGAAATTTCCACTCTAAAACTCAATGAAATGGGGGACTATCTTGCTGGGGTGTTTGCTCCATTAGCTTTTCTCTGGCTTGTTTTTGGATACTATCAGCAAGGTCAAGAGCTAAAACAGAATACTGTAGCTTTACGCCTACAAGCACATGAATTGAAGAATGCCGTTGATGAGCAAAAACGACTTAATGAAATTCATGAACAAAATACCAATCAAAAACATTTTGAAGTTGAACCAATTTTTGATGTGCTTTTATTAAATAAAAAATATATCAATGATAATATTCCCATTTATGATGTGGAATCTGGGAAAATAATTGATGAAAGAACTCGAACACATTTTTACTTTGAGTTAACCATCAAGCAGAAGTTTAATAAAATAAGAAATATTGAGATAGTTGATTTAAATGAAAAAAAAGTTATTGGTTATGAATATTCCTTGTCACCTGATGATAAATTCACAGTTACTTATGTTTTCAATGAAGACGAGATCAACTATTTCTTACAAGGTGAAATTGAACATCAGGTTATTTCAATCAATTTTTATGATATATATGGAAAAAAATATTCAAGAAATTTTAGATTAACAGTTAGTTTTTCAAACTATAATCAATCAGTTGAAGCTAATTTGGAAGAACTTATAAATTAATAAATAAGTCTTCCACTACACCACTCATCAAAATCATCCGCATTTACTTCCATCTCGTCCTTTGATGGAAGTGCAATAAACTCAATTGCGGATGATAAATGCAGACTCGCAAACCAACCTAGAATCATTGCCACAGCACCATCACCGTGTCGATATAGCTCTGGTTCCTTCAAGTCTTTGGCACGTACCTTTGACACCATATAAATCCCGTCGACTTCTTCAATCGCAGAGCAATCATTTTTAAGATCAGCATCACGCGGTAAGTCAATCATGTCTTCTTCAAATGCTGTGACCAACTTAGGTGTCCAGAGGCCATACCATGCACGGCTCAACTTAATTTGATGCACCATATGTTCGCCATATTTTTCAGCAGTGTTCTCGGCCAGCGTTTCACCATTACCAGTCGCATCCATAGCAATACCACCAAAGCGTGGCAGCCGATCCAGCATGTACCAGAGTATTTTTTGTTGTAACCGAGATGGTACTCGATGCATCTCAATAGCAAAGGGCGCAATACGTCTTAAGTCTTGTGCAATATAAAAAGGCAAGATAAAACTAAAGTCACGATGCCGTGCATAGTCCTGTCCAGCACAATGCTGAAAACGTTTATCTAGCTTCTGAAGTTCAGGTTCTAAATATCGCTCAATCCAGTCATCGATATACGCATCGCGTTCATCTGGCGTTAGCTCAGTAAAATCATCACCCAATGCCAATCGGAGCACAGTTCGCACTTCTGGCATTGCACGTTCTATCCAAAGCTGTGGCAAGCATACGGATGATCCATCTCTTGGAATGGCATCCAGCTCTTCGCGCATAGCGGCCTTACGGCTACCGTATGCTTTACGGATCTTTTTATACCATTTCTCTTTACCATCAAGTGTTGGTGCCTTGCCTTGCATAAAGCAAACACGCTCATACAGGCCATTAGCAACCGCATCATCAAAAGTGACCACATGCACTTTTGCATCTTCACCAAAGACACCGTTTTCAATATCTTTGACAAACTGGTTGAACGGATTGTTTTTACCATTATGCGAGCTGATGATGGAGATTCGACCGCCCCAGATCAAAAGCGCTGTTGCAGCTTCAATCACGCCCTGAACGTTGGGATGGAATGCTGCTTCATCGATGATCACTTTACCCTGCAAACCTCGAATATTTTCAGGACGGCTGGATAAAGCCACAATTTGAAAACCACTCGAATAACGCACACGGTAAGCCGTGATTTGACGAGTTTCACCTTTGTCGTTCTGGTCTTCAAAAAGAAATTCTTCAATCTGAGAAATACCTTGACCCTGAGCCTCAGCAATCACACGAGAAAACTTGGCACAGTAGCCAATAAATTCCAGACCTTTTTCTTTGGTATCCCCAATATAATAAACGCTCATACCGCCAGCTTCTTTGCTCGCTGCTGCGGTAAATACAGCATCAAAACTCTCGGCAAAAGTAATACCAGTACGTCGGCCTTTCGGACAGGCTTTAATATCGGTTTTAATCTTTAACCATTCAACTTGGTGTTTCATCAAAACACCTTCCTCGAAAGGATTTAAGTTGTTGGGTAAATTGCGTGCCCGTTCAGGAAGGTCATCCCAGTTAATAATCCGTACAGTATCTTGCCGTGGCTTTGGTGCATTCATCATTATTTGATACCTAGTACTTTTTCACGCCAGAATTGAAGTTGCTCTGCTCCCATGCCTTGTGAAGCGGCGGCTTTTTTCAGATTTTCGTCTTGTTCTTTAAGCAATTCTTCACGTGCCAATCGGCGAATTTCCTGACGATTATCTACAGCTTTTTCCTTGGTCATCATGGCAGCACGAGCAGCACGCGCCAACGCACCAACAGCATCAATATCCATTTTAGGTTTTTCTGGATCATCCCCAGTATTTGTCAGCTCATCCAAAGCCTTTTTAGTTACAATCGCTTGTACCGCTTGTGCCAATAACATGCCGCCTTTATCGTCTGGATCTTCACCAAACTCTTTAACTAGCACTTCAGATGCCGCAGCAAACTCACGCATGGCTTTAGCTTCTTCAGCCCAGCCTTTTTTCTCGCGACCCAGTGCAGAACGACTTGGAATACAATCGCTTGGAAATTCGGCACGAATTTCATCCATCATTTCATTGAGTGTGAGCCGATCTTCACGCAACATCTTTTCAATAAATGCGCGCTGTTCGTCAGAGAGCTTATGCATAAAAGACTTCGCCATATTTCACCTATGCAGATGGACGCTTAATACCAGCAATACGACCACGACCTTCAACGAAGTCTTGTCCACGTTCAGTCAATCGCACAACCAGCACAGCAGGGTTATCCATCTCAATTTCAATACAGCCCTGATCTTTAAGCCAATACAGCTCAGTTTTCACTTGGTCACGACTAAAACTTAAACCCCAATGATTCAAACCACCGTGTAAAGTAGAGCTATTGCCCCGATAAGATGGCAATTCATTCAACAAGCGCAATAGTACCAGTCGCATTTCTTCTTTAAGATGATTTTCAAAATTCATACGACCTCACTTATTATTATTTAAAAGATAATCCTCAATACGATTAACTCCTTTCTCGACACCACCGAGCTGAGAATTAACTGTATTGAGTTGACCTTGTAGGTTTGAAATATCGACACGCGTAGGCATATCTTTCATTGAGTTTTCGAGGGTAATTACTCGAAGATGTAGATCAAGCATTTCCTTAGCGGATGCACTATGTTTTTGGATAATCCATGCATAGATCCCTATAGCAGTCACCACGATCCATTGCACCTCAGCAAAGCCAAGCTTTAGAAAATCAAACATCGGCATCTCCTTGCACTGGAGGCAACGGCTTAGGTTTACTCTGGTTGATAAATCGACCAATAAACCCAATCAGTGCCAATAAAGCAGTAACTTTAGATTGGCTTGCCTCTGGCACAAGCATTAAAATTTCCTGCGGCACACCATATACAGAGACATATCCGATTACTAAAAATGCCCAAGTAGACAACCATTTCCAGAACGTCTGCCAATTCCGTACCAGAAAACCGTGATTTTCCACATAACTGGAAACACCTAACATAGGCACAAGCTGTTTAGTCTGTTGCTCAATTTTGTCTTTAAGTTCAGTCACACGTGCTTGGTGACGTTTGGCCTGATCTGATTTTTCTTCTTTAACTTGCGCCAGTTTAAGTGTTAATTCATCAATCTGACTGGTGGCTTTGCTCAGATCACTGCGCAGTGCAGCATGCTGCTCAGGTCGGATAACTTGATCTTTCAACCGTTCCTGAACTTCTTTTTCAATTCGGGTTGTCATCAAGCTACGCGGGATTTTATGCTGTGTTTTCTTCATGGCGTATCTCCAGCTGCATAACGAAGATTGCTCGCAACTCGACGTGTCCATCCTCGACCAAATTCAGGGAATGTTTTTAACTTGGTATAAAACTCAAGTCGTTCTGCATTAAACAAAACCAAAACATCATCTAGCGATTTTTGATTAATTGCGCTAAGTGTAATTTTCCCAATTAATCCATCGTCAGCAACACTAACAGCACGTTGCAAAATACGAATGGCATTGCCAATCCCATGATTGACTGCCGCATCAAACATTTGAAAACCAATTGCTGAATTATATTGAGCACATTTAGCGCGCTCCCAATAAGCCTTGCGATAAATCTCTTTAGCTTGATCGCGCTTCATATAGCGCATAGCACCTGTATAACCATTAGCTCGGGCAGTTGCTATTGTGATTCCCCAGATTGTTTCGCCCCCAGGATCTTTAGGATTATTAACATAACCACCTTCATGGCCCATAGTACGTTCAAACACTTCATCAAAAGTGAGTGCCATAAAAAACCTTTTAAATCATTATTTAATATATGGTTATTGTTTGACTTTTAAGCTTTAAAATTGAGCGGAATTACTTCCAATAAAAAAACCGCCCGAAGGCGGTAAAAGAGACCGTTAGAGTTATAGCTTAGGCTTCAAACAAATCAAGTTGGTCATCGTCTTTGTGTTTTGCAGGTTTGTTTTCAACCATATCTTTACGAATTTTTCTGATCCACCGTGGCGTCACACGATACTTTTCAGCAAGTTGATCTTGGATATTTGATGAAGCGCCGAGTTCTTCTAAATCTTGCTTGATGCGTTGATCGCGTAGCAGGCCAATATATCGATCTGCTTTTGGGATATAAACACGATCACCGTTCCAGAACTGGCATAGTTTTCTTAAATTATTAAAGCCTAATAGGATTGAAAGTTCATGACTTTCAGTAACAGATTTTACAGGTGGGAATGAATAATCATGTCCACCGAACCGCTGAACTAAAGTCATTGCGGTTCGGTAGTCTGTGAGTTGAATAATCACCCTAAGATTTTCGGGCAGTTTGTGGAGATACTCGTCTTTCATTGGGCAATCTCTTTTTTCTGTACTCTAATGCCGCAACTATACGATGTAACTCACTTTCAGTGCAAAATTCTAACGCTTCTTTTTTAAACATTTTTTTAGCAATGCCGATTGCATAGTTCCAATGCAGCTCAGCATCTGTCAAAAGCGCTTCAATCTTGCCCATCAAAGCATCCTTAGATGCTTTGACTTTAGGTTTAGTTCCAAATTCCTTCTTACTAAACCCAAGTTCTTCTAAACGTTTTAAAACGGCTATCAGCTCATCATCATTTAAGTCCTTGGCAGATCGCTTACCTGTGATCTGCTGTAGCAGATCCCGATAAGTATCATCATTTATTCCAAGCTCTTTCTTACCTAGATGAATGGCCGCTAGGCGGTGATTGCGTGAGGGCTTCTTCATGGCATCCCCAATCTTTCGTATTGTTTACCACCATTCATTGCCTGATTAAGTTTAGCGGATTTTCCAGATTGTTTACCTGCATGGTAGTCAAGTGGATTGAGAGCCTTGCCACTATTACGATCTTTAGGCGTAAATGAACCAAGGTTAGTATGAGCCTGATCCATATATTTTTTTATACGTTCGGTAGTATTCGCTGGTACTTCAAGATTTGAGTCAGTAATTAGATGTTTAACTGTATCCACCCAACCTTCGCAAAATAAATCAGCACGACGAACTTTATTTTTTTTAACCGTGACTCGTTTAAGAGTCGTTTCAATAAAAGTTTTTCTTGCACGATTTGCCTGACGATATAAAACATCAAATACATAGGATGCAATCTCTGGAGCTGGATCGACACCAATAAATGTCCATTGTGCTTTTGTACCGAAGAAAGGATTGCCTGATGAGAAAATCAATCGGCATTGCATTGATCTTGCAATAATTGAGACCAGTGTTGATTCCCAAGCCTGTGGCGTTTTCTTAACATTGCTATAACAGCTGGCTTCCACAATATCGAGTAAATCAGGATCAATCTGAAACTCACGCATTAATGATTGTGCTTGGCGTAACGCAATTGCAGCCTCATTTTCATTTGCTGATTTTGCTAATGCCAAACACTTTTTGATTTTCAGAATAGCTTCTTCACGTGTCATGCTCATTATGTTGTCTCCTTAATACTTTCAATGACTTCAGGTGGCAGGTTGTCTAAATCTTCAATTTTGATCATGTGAAACTCCTAAATTCAGGCCAAAAAAATCCCGCCAAAAGGCGGGACCTTTTGTTTTGTTAAATCAATTCATAGCTTGAATCAAATCAATTCACCGCTTCCTTGAGGGCTTTACCGGCTTTAAAGGTTGGCACTTTGCTTGCCGCAATTTGTAGCTCTTCACCCGTTTTAGGGTTACGGCCTGTGCGCGCAGCGCGGTCTGAAACTTTGAAAGTACCGAAGCCAACTAATGCGATTTCATCGCCATTTGCTAGAGTGTCTTTAACGCCAGAAATGAAAGCATCTAAAGCATTTGTTGCTTGTGTTTGTGTAAGACCAGTAGAAGTTGCGATATGTTTAATAAGTTCTGAACGGTTCATGTTTAAAATTTCCTATGAGTTTTAATGTGCTGCTGTAGCAGCTGGGTCAACGGTTTCAATTTCATAGCCAAAGCTATTTTTGGGTTTTACAGTTGCGCCGATTTCAGCCAATTGTTCTGGTGCGAGTTGTTTGATTGCCTCCTTATCTGGTTCAGTTTTGGTACGAATACAATGCTCAAGCTGAAGTTGTTTGAGGACTTGGCATGTGAAAATTGGATCTGGAATTGATACCGTGGTTGATAGGCGGTAGCCGACTGAACCGTGTGTCAATTTTTTGGTTTTAACCTTGGTAAACTCAGTCTTGCGGTGATCACAAAATTCTTTAAGCTGAAGTTCATGGGCTTTGACTCGTTCGAGAAGTGGAGCCATTTTTTCTTTAGCCTGATTTTTGATTTGATCGACATGTTCATTACATGCGGCTTCTTCAAGTGCGATGTCGCGCTTGAGATTGGCTAACTGTGCAAGAGTTTGATCAACCGCTTCCCAACTTTGTAGTTGAGGTTCTTTTAAACTTGTACGTGCCATTAGTTTGATTGCTCCTCTGTTTCAGCCGCTTTAAGCCTTTGGTAACATTGTTCTAAAGATTCGTCTGGACGCTTGTTCTGCGAGACATGCGCCATAAGTTGTTCGGTAGGAATATTTTTTAATCCTCGTGTTGGTTGCTTGGCATTCATCTTTGTAAAAGCCATCATTTCGATGAAAGGTACTGCTGGCTTTTCATGCTTTAAACGTTTATGTTCAGCCTGATCCGCTGCAAGTTGAGCATCAGTTTTTGAATAAGTGGTATGTGCAGCTCGAACACCTGCGTGCTTTCTTGGTGTTGAATCCTGTACAGGTGCATATTCAGGCTTATAGGAACTAATCACTTCGTACAGATAACCGTGTGATTTCAAAGGCAGATCAATCTTGCCTTGATCACGACGTTCTAGCACAACTCCAATCGCCCAAACCCATGCGCCTAGTGGCGCTGGGAATGTCTGACGGTTACGCTGGATCTGTTTTGCAACTATGTCCGGTGCAAGTTCATTTAAAAGCTTGGCTGCTCGATCAAAAGTTAAATCACGGCTATCCGGACGAAACAAAGCTAGGTACTTCACTAAAGGCGTTTGAAGTTCTCCAACCAAACCCAAGCAAGATTTAAACGCTTGGCTTGCTTCGCTGTATCCTAGCAACGCATCAATTGAAGACGTTGCACCGCATGCAGGACATCTAGTTTTCATGATTTACTCCCAAAGTTTTTTCGTTTAGCTTCGAGAACACTCTGGCAACTCACGCATAAGGTCACACCACCTAGCTTGCGACGTTGTTCAGGAATATCATCACCGCAGTCTTGACACTCAAAGTAACTCACCTGAGTAAACTGAGAGCGATTAGCAAGTGATTGCTGTAGCTGCTCTGAACTTAATTGCTCAGCTATATCTGCAAAATCAGGCATCTTTCTTCACCTCTAAACACTTGTTGACACATCCTTGACACGCGCGCCAATGGCGCATTTCAGCAGGGTTCTGAGTCGGAGCTTCACGCTCACGGAAGTTCCGGCATTGTTGAGGGGTAATGGTTTGATCTAGGTAAGGGCATTTCACTTGGCCTAGCTTATTCATAACAGTTTTGATCAATTTATCGGTGCTACCTACATACTTATCTCGTAATGCCAACGATAGGCTGGGGCGAGCATATCCAAGCTCATCTGCTACTTTCTGGATACTTCCAACTTCAGCGATACGCGCATAAACTAATGATTTCCATACAGGTGATTCAGAAGAACACGACATAGGTCAGACTCCAAGCAAGAGCTAAGATGATCGTTACCAATGTAAAAAACATGGTGCGATATTTCTGACGCTGAAATCGCAGCTCGAACTCAGCTGATTCAGCACGTCGCATAAATTCGTTACGTTCTAGAAACATTTGAGTTCGATGGCGATTAAAATAATCTTCTCGCTGGATTTTCATAGGTACAGGGCTAAAGTTATGCATCTAACACCCCCAATAAAGTTCCATGTTTAAGTTCTTCATCTAATTCGGGACGTTCTGCAAACATCACCTCATTTGTGTTGGGGTCAAATACATGCTTAGCGCGTTGAATTTGTGGCGGTTTTGGGCCTGTGTTCATTGCAGGCAATAGTATGTATTTAGCTTTTCCACCCGTGACTTTTGCAGGTTTCACAATTTTCAAATAACCAGCTTTGTGTAAAGCGATTAGATAGTTATTAGCCGTTTCTACTGCAATAGGTTGATCATCAGTGCTCGAAAGTGCGGCTAGAGCATATGCATTAACAGCAACACTTGTGATTCGTAGCGTATTCCACATTGCTTTATTGCCTGTAGTTTCAGTTACTTGTTCACCTTTTTTATTAAAAGATGGATAGGCATAACCGCAGTCTTGAACTAACTGAAATGATTTTTCTTTATTCAAAACTCTTTTACATTCAATAAATCCGGCTTTGTTTAATTTAGAGATAAAATCTCGTGTACTTTCGTATGTTGCTGCACCAAGTTCAGCAACTTGAACAATCGTAAACTCATCACGATGTTTACGAATCGCATTCCAGACGCGCTGCCGAGGAGATTCATAAGGTGTTTTTGAGTTCATGATGTCCAACTCTTTAAAATTTGGTCTAAAAAACGTGATATCCATATTCAGAAACTCCGTGGTTTTGGACTTTCGCCAGTCACAAACCCTTGAGGCAACACCATTTTTAACTCTTTGTTGGTGATGTTCTTGACACCAAATTCCAATGCTTGCTCATGCAGCATTTCAAGATTGGTGGATACTCGACGTGTTGATCCACGCACTGATAAAACTAATTGCTCTAATACACTTTGATCGATTTCAATACTTGGTGCATAAATACGGCTGAGCTGAATTGCATCAGAAATATCTGAAGGTAGGGCAGGCACCCAGTTCAGCACACGGCCATGAAAACGTTCCCATTTCTCCAGTTTTCGTGCTAAAAGCTCTTCGCCAATAATCAAAAATGTCCCTTGACTGGATTCATATAAATCTCTAACAATTTCAACTTTAGAGCTGTTCACTAGATGATCAAATTCATCAATGATCAAAGGACGTCCTGACTTAGCCAATTCAGCACTAGCTAATTCCATCATTTCGCTAAGCGTATTCGGCATTGGAATGCTCATTTCACGTAGCAGCGCTTGAGCAAAGGCTTTTTTTGTATAAGTTGATTTTACTTGCACATAAAATGCATTGGTCTTGGTCGCTACATAGTTGGCAGCAGTTGACTTACCGAATCCACTTGGGCCATAGAAAGCAGAGATGCCGGGCAATAGTGGATTGCGCTGTAAAGTACGATTCACAGCTTCATAACACTGTGCAATATTGCGAATATTAGCGATACCGCCTGTTGTATAAATAGGATTGACAATTGCAGTCATTTAAATCACCATAAATATGTTCTTGATTGAATTTTGTGCTGGTACTGCGAATACCATCACGATACCTGACGACGCTCTAAATACGTTTTGAGCGTTTCGTCATCTAAACTAAGTTGTTTAAACTTCTTGGACATTTGGAATAAGTTCCAAAAATCCTGGTCTTCTTCACTGATCTCCTCCTTATTTAAAATTTGTTCATCAATAGACATCCAGCGTTCAATAGGTGTCATAGAAGCTTGATTAGCTTTTGAATGACTTTCATCAGGCAATTGAACATCTTTGAAAAATACAAGGTCTTCTTGTTTTTGCTGTATAGGCAAAGCTTCCAACTCATCCATTAATCTCTGACGTTTGACCTGATCAAACGGAATAATATTTTGATTCTCGATATGTTCAAGCATGGCCTTTGGACTCAATTCCTCTAACGCTTCTGCTTGTTTGACTGCAAGACGACGTAAACGACCATCAGCTCGGTTCTGACGTGCCTGCTCAACTTTCGAAGTAGGGAAGTAATTACGTTTGTTGGCATTCCAGATAGCATTACAAATCAAACGACCATCCATATCACGTACCACAACCTTTTCAGCATCGTGAATGTCGTATCCCACTAAAACTTCAATACCGTGATATTGCTCTAACTCCCTGTTAAAGTAGCGGTTACCAAATAATTCAATCTCTCCACGTCTGACCTTACGTTCCTCATATGGGCGGAATAAATCTTCAGCGTCCCAATCCTCAACTTGATCAATCGGTGCACCTTTTTCTAAAGCCTCATTCCAAGCTTCTAAAGGAGTTTGATGGCGTTTCTTCAACGTCACTGGATCGACAATTCGTTTTAAACTGCTATGCGGTTTATTGTTGTATTGCTCAACAATCTGAGTTGCATAAGCAATAAAATCAGCCCAAGACATAAGGAGTTTAGATTTGCCAAATTCCGTAATTTCTTTACGAGTAAGCTTAAATACTGCATTACTTGCCTCACCATCCATGTCTTTTCCCATATAGGTCGGCAGTTTTTTTGCAGCCGTGACCCACAAAGTTTGATGGCTACGCTCAATCATGCCTTTAGCTTGAGAGTTGTATGGCAAAGCATGACTGACTTCGGTATTCAATCGTGCCATGACCCCGCGGTTTTGAGCTTTCAGCATGTCATTCTTGTAACCAGAACCGTTATCGACATAGAAAATTGCAGGGATACCACACTCCACCGCAGCCATACGAATCGCATCTAAAACACACCAGCTGCTTTCCGCTAGAGAGATTGACCACCCAACCAAGCGACGTGTTGCCACATCCAAAATCGATGTAATCTCAGGGCGAAACGGCTTGCCGTGGGCAGGGTGGGCCACTTCTGCATCAAAACAATGACCATCAGCGGTATAGACATCTGTTGGCAAAAGTGAGCTAGTATCCCGTCGAATAAAAGGGCGGATGTTCTTAAGCTCACGAGGCCCCATGCGTCCACGCATCACGTCGACTTTGCCCATCTTTTCATTTAAAAAACGATACGCTTGGGCATAGCTAGGACACTCAACATTCGCATCAAGAAATTGAGGAAGCATTTCAAGACAAACTGTTAACATAGGTTTCTGTGGTTGATTCCAAACTTTAAGTAAAGCTCCCGCCCACGATGGAATGGCAACTTGTCGTTGCTTAGGTGCCAGAACAGAAATCACTGAAATTTTGTGTGTTTCAGCATCATCAACAGCTTTAATCCAGTCAAAAATAGTACGTCGACTGACAGCACGCTTTGCTCCAGATTTAGCATTTGCCTTTGATACAGCCTCTTGCAGTTCAGTAGGTAAAACACCTTCGATAGCTTGATCAATAAAACTATGAATAGCAGGCGTTTTTTTTATTCCTTTGTCTATTTGCTTTTGCAAATATCGAACTATGATCAATCTATTTTCAGCAACTTCTCTTTGCCAATTCATCAAAGAAGTTGCTTCGACAGTTGCCACAGCAACTTCATGCTTTGAGGCATTGACGGCAATCATATTGTTTTGAGGCTTTAAATAATTTTGAATATCTAAAGCAAGCTCTAACGGAACTCGGAATTTTTTCTTGAAACCATTTCTACCAATAGACTTTTCTTCAATAAACTCCCATTTTTCCTTTTTCGCTCTGTATTCAAAACCTTGACGGTTATTTGGATACTGAGGATTTTGAATATTGGATTGCAAATCAACCAATTCCTGAATACTATAGAATAATTCCATTAATGAACCTCTAGTTGACGCTTTAAGGTTCTTGGATAAATGCGCTTGTTTTCTTCCGTCCATCGATCTGGAAACAGTTCGTGAACCGGAATTTCTAAGAACTGAGAAATAATCAGTTCAGCATTTTTCGTAGGCTTAACTAGAGCACTACGTAACGTTGGTTCAGGAATGCCGTGATCTCTGGCTAAATCAGACAAGGTTTTACCCTTTCTATAAATAGCCGCTTTGATAGCATGCTTGTCCCAAACTTGTTCTTTTGGGGGTAATTGCAGTATTCCCATTTGAACTCCCTAAGCCTAAATAGGCATTTTTTTAAACCGTTAGAATCATCATTTAATGAATCTAACATCATATTAATATGCAAAAATATTCAAATCAACCATTTTGCATATTAAAAATATTCAAAATATTCTTATTTTGAGTATTTAATTGATTTTAAACGAAATATTTTTATGCAAAACTAAATATTTTTTTGCATATATGTTTTGCATTTAGCTGGTGGGAATATGCAAAAAGATTTGAATGATTCAGACCTGAGTTTTTGGCAAAGAATGGATGAGCTAATTGGAGATGAGAGACCTTATCCTTGGGCAGAAAGGATTGGAATCAATCGTTCTGCTTTCCAATCGGCGAGGACACGTGGAAAAAAGCCACTTCCTAAAACTGTAAAAGCTTGGTCTGACAAGATAGGTTGCTCTTATGAATGGTTAAGCACAGGAGAGGGGGAACCATTTCAATCTGATGCTGAACAACAAAATCAGTCTTATGATTCACGCCTCACTGAGGAAGGCCTTGTTATCTCGGCTCAAATTGATAGAGCTAAGCTCCAGCAAGCTTTTGCAACTACTGAACAAGCTTTACTTGATCAAAAGAAAACTATGCAACCGGACGCTAAATCTGAGTTCATTGTTATGCTTTATACGGCACTTGTTGATAAGGAAATTCAACCTTTTAACAATCAGCTACTTACAACAGCGATTTTTAACGTTGAAAATGAACTAAAAAACGCGCGTCGATCTATGTCGCCTGATAAAAAAACTTTATTGATAATAGCTATTTACACGTTATATATTGACGATGCTTTAAATAACAAAGCCATTGCGCAAACAACTATTCAACTTGTAAGGAGTGCTGCTTAACATGCCCGATAAAGATAATTTGCTTCAATTTTTCAACCAACATTCTGTAACCGATGAAAAGCCACATGCTGTAGTTCGTCTTGAAATTGGTGCTTGCAAATTAGAAGTAGAAGTTAACGGTAATACAGATTCATTTAAACAAGTCAAAGAACTCATAGAGACTTGTATCACATCAGCCTCCATTCAAAAGAGTAGTGCAAAATTACTCGTAAAAGTTCCTTCAATATCTGACCTACGATAAATTTAGTGCAAAAAAAAGGTAAAGCTCTAATCCAGCTTTACCTAATGACCTAAAAAATTCAAACTCTTATATATCAATCCTTCTGTCCCACTTAATCCCACAATATCCCACTCAATCCCACATCTTAGTAGTGCAGAAACAGATATAAACTCACAAAATGACAACAACATTGCAGAAATGAACAATAAATTCAACTAAGAAGAGAGCATCAAATCTAATTAGATGCTCATTTCTAATTGGATGCTCATTGTTCATCATCTAGAAATTTTAATGTGCTATATGCTGATACTTTAATAGATAAATTATAAGAATTAAATTAATATCAGTTAAGTTTACTACTCGTATGAACATATTTATATTAATGCTAAATATACTCATTTTTTTATAATAATTCCTAACTAATATAAAATTTAGAAAGTTTTGATAAAGTCAAATTTACACTTGATTTTTATAGTTTTACTTCATCAAGGAACGATCAAATATGATTAATCATATTCGATCGTTACAGTTGCCATTGCACGAACTTTGCCAGCAGTCACATTTGTTGCTGTTTGATAATAGCGAGCAGTCATTGGTACGTTATATTGAAGTGTTTGGTTAGAAGACAAAGTACCTAGTGCTAATTTATCACCTTTTTTAATAACTTGATTTTTATTTTGATAGTTCCACAGTAATTGAACACCTACACCATTTGCTTTCTCAGAAGCAGCGGCAGTATTTGTTAAAACCTGATTATTGGTTCCATCTTGAGTATAGTCATAAGTTAAACTAATCAGATTTTTCTCTTCGTAACCAGTAGGATTAATACCACCATTACATAGAATATTCATATCAAATGTTTGTTCACCTTGAGTTGAACCAATACCTTTGAAACCAGTCTTTGTAACTGTAGGAAGCTGTACAACTTTATTGATATTACCTTGGATTTCACATGAAGATGAAGCAATAGTAATTGCATTGCCATACACAGTGCTTGTTAAAAAAGGGCGATTCGTATTGCCATTAACGTAATAACGACTATATAAACCTGGAACCAAAGTACCAGAACCTGTCTGAGTAGCAGTTTTTACGATCTCAACAACAAAATAACCTTGAGCAAGGTTATAGGTAGTTCCAGGAGTCAAATTACGGGTATATGGATAGTATCCAGAAAAGTTACTCGCATTTTCAGCTTCACGATATAAACGGATACCGATACCAGGAATATTTGTAGAATAAATACTATTTCCTAGAGGACTTAAAGGATAGTTTTGAGTCAAGGAAGCTGTAATGGTATCGCTATATGAAGTACAACGTACTGTTGAACCATTTGAATTAATAGGAAAAGTGGCTTTTGTTAGAACTTTGCCAACCGCGTCACTTGGACGTACTACGACTCGGCCAACAGCCATTGAAATATCAACAGTTGTAAAACCAGAACTAAGTGTACAGTATGCATTAGCTTCACCATACACTCCAAGACCGGCGGTAAATAGAGCACCCGTTAATAATATTCTTTTCATTTGCAGACAGCCTCAGTCATTACCACGCTTTGTTGCTTATTTTGCAACTGGTTACTCACATTGTACTCAACCGAACAACGCTCATTGCTTTCATCACCCCATTTTACATAGAGGCGATCTTGAGCTTGTGGAGTACGTAAGTAAATCATACTACCTTGTGCAACAATACCCACAGCTTCGTCTTTTTGATTAAAGACTTGTGCTGCAAACGGTAAGCTGTTGCCATCTACAGTTTTAGTATTAATATAAACTGCATAACCCGTTTTGGTTGCAAAGTCCACTTTAGCAATTGCACCAGCAAACGGTGCAATTCGTTGACTCGTTTCTTCAAGTTCTACTTTGCTTGACATTTCTTGAGGGTCAAGCGTAATGTCATTAAGACGATAAGGAGTAACATATGGCACTACAGCATAACCCGCTTTATTGATACTTAGACCAACCGTATTACTCACTTTTGCTCCTGCTGCTTCAGGTGCGTGAACAAGTACCATCGTTTGTCCTTGTTCAGGGCCAAACAAAACACCTTCTGAATGGGCAACAACACTACCGCTTAAGCTCATCATCGCTTGTTGATAAGAGTCAGCTACGCTATAAGAACCACCAACAGTTGCATAGTTAGTGCGATAACGACCATTTACGTTAAACGATGGATTTGTATAGTCTTGATGCGACATAGAAGCACCATAGCTAAAGCGATCACCCACCGTACCACTTGCACCCACTGTACGACTATCTTCAGATGCAGTAATGTTGACATTGACTGAATTCCTTTTAAAATTCATTGGGAATGATAGTGTCATCAAGTACTGCGTATCACGCGATTGAGTGTTTGAACCATATTCAACTTGACGGTTAATTGCAGATAGGCCATAAGTTAAGCCATGGTAATTATTGCTATAACCAACTTGATATTGTTTAGTCGTTTCACTACGATTCCAATAATCCACCCATGAACCTACCATGTAGAAGTTACCCCAACCCTCAGGAAGACCCTGGTTTAAGGTGATTTGGAATTCACTGCGTTGGCGACCAGCAGCGTAAGTATTGATCCCTTTATCTTCTAAATCACGAATCAGCAGAGCATCACGTAATTTATAAAAGTTTTCTGTTGAGTAGCGATAAGCTGCAAGTGTTAAGTTTGTATTGGTTGGAGAAATTAACTTACTATAACTTAAACGGAAACTTTGACCTGATTGAGAAGCTTGTTTTTCGAAGTCTGCTTCAGAGTGGGTAACGTCAAATGCAACAGCACCAATAGGGGTTGCAAAAGCAGCACCTAGCAATAAGGCTGTATAGTTTTCAGAAGCTTGAATTCCAGTATAACCAGTTAAGTAGTTGTTAATTCCTTGTTGATATTTACCTTGAACTATCCAAGGATTGATATCAATATCACTATCACGGAATTGACCAACTGTTAATGAATAACGATTTACACCAGGGCGTAGCATCTGTACAACGGATGCATAAGGCACGGCAAATTTTTGTATTTCACCATTTGCCTCAATAACAGTAACCTCAATTTCTCCACCAAAACCAGTAGGGTATAAATCGTTAATTTCAAAGTTACCTGGTGCTACAGTTGTTTGGTAAATCAGCTGACCTTGTTGACGAACTTCCACTTTTGCATTTGTTTTGGCATTTCCACGAATACGTGGAGCATACCCCAACATACTATTTGGTAACATTCGATCATCACTTGAAAAATCGATACCACGATAGCCATAAGAGTCAAATACTTCGCCGTTAGTAAAGCTATCACCGAGTGTTAAAACACCACGATATTTAGGAAATGCCCGTTGTAAATAGGTGCTGGTTTCTTCGTAACTTGATTTAGACTGATTTTCAGCAGGAGTATCTTGCCATTGCCACTGACCATTATGACGTAATTGCCAGCCACCTAAATTTAGTCCAGCTGTAATCCCCATGAAGGCATTGGATGTTTCACTTCTATTGTTAGAGTTAGTAAATGTTTTATAAGCACTACCATTGTAAGATAAAAAGCCAGCATTGATACCGCGATCCCATACACTTGGATCGACATAACCTTGAGCATTTTTTTGTAATGCAACTTGAGGAATTGAGATATCTACACGTAAGCGAGAATTATCAAACTCATAAAATGCATTTTCTACCCAATCTTCTATTTTGTAACACGTATTATTTTCTTTTTGAACTGGACCGTGCTTAGACAAAATCTCTTGTTTTACACCATATTCTAGAAGATTCATTCCTGTGAAGCAGGTCATAGCATTTTGTTGTGTCGAATCTAATGCTTTAAATACCATTCGACGTTTACCAAACCATTGACCATTTACATACACGTCAACATTATATTCGCCAGGTAAAACGGGATTACCATATTTAAAACGAGAAATATCAACTTTTTTGGCATCGCCAATTAAGAAAGCAGAATCAAACTCAGCTTCGACAGGAGCACTCGCAGCTGTTTCTTCAGCGTGCACGAATACAGGCATTGTCATTGTAACAACGCCAGAAGCCAAATAATAAAAAATATGGCGTTTTAATAATTTATAAGATTCTTGCCGTTTTTTTGGCATAGCTAAGTCCGCCTACTCACATAATAGGTGCTTAAATTTATTAAAAATATAAATCTGATTATTGAAGTTTTATTGGGTGTTCTACTCGACCACCGTAGTCATTCACATTAATAAAACTCATATCCTGAACATTGCCATTCTTAAGCTGAACGGATGCATCAGAGAAAGGCTTAACCATTAACCCTTCAGGTAATAAATCAACTTTTTTATCGCCAACCTTCTGAAAAATAGAAGTCATTGTGATATGAAAAGGTGTAGGATTTTTCACCATTAAATTTTGGCCAGATTTAGCCCATTGAAGTTTATCTGCTGCTAAATTCGCGTCATCTTTAATCGAAGCAGGACGATAAAAGAACTTGATACGTGAACGAATGGCTAATTGCAGAAAATTATCAGGTGTTGTTTCTGTACTTTTTGATGTTGGTCTTGGTGGAATATCCAAAACGTTCAACCATAAAACTGTTTCTTGCTTTTGATTTAATTGAGAAGCAGTAGGAAGTGCCGTAATACGAAAAGTCTGGCTTTTGGTGGCTTCAACACGAGAAATTGGAGGAGCAATCATAAAAGGAACTTTGGATTGGTCAGGAGTACTTTTTGCATCACCTTCGTCAATCCAAGCCTGAACCAGTGATGGTTTTGAACCGTTATTGCTAACTTGTAGCGTCACTTCACGAGCATCTGACGGATAAATTACTCGAGTACCATGAATTACAATTTCTGCATGAGTGACAGGTACAACTAACGCCGAAGCAAATGTCAAACCTAACAAAAAATTATAATTGTTCAATTTCATTTCAGATTCTCAGCCGATGAAGTTTAGAAAATTGCTACTCAAAATAGGATTTCTATACGTATATAGAAATCCTATCGTCCATCAATTATTGATAGATAATTGTATATTGAACAGAAGTGTTCACTTTACCAGCAGTAGAAGCACCAGTTGCATAGTATTCAGCATAATAGTTAAGATCTGCGCTACCAGCTGCAGCTACGTCAACCCATTGTGAGTTAGCTTGAGCACCGTTTGCACCAGCAGCAAGAACTGGAATTACTTGGTTATTGTTACCTAAAAGTTGAACATTAACGTTTTTAGCGCCACTAGCGTCTTGGTTAAGTAAACGACCAGTATTAAAGTCAACAGTTGCACCAGGTTCAAAATAAGTTGCGACTTTACCTTCTGAACAGTTAGCTAACTTGATTTGGAAAGGAGTACGACCAGCAACATTTCCGGCAGCTGCTAAAGTTTGTTTAGAAACAGTTGGAAGAGTAACTGTGAAGTCTTTACCAGCAGGTGTTACGATATTACAAGTTTTATCTGTTACTAAGCCATTAATTGTAATTGTACCATCAGCCGCTTGAGCATTCGCAATCCCTACAACCGAAAGAGCAGCGATTAAGGCAAGTTTTTTCATAGTGTTTTCTCAAAAAAGTCTGGATAAAAGTTTAATCTCTTACTTTTCCAGAGGTTAGCATCCTGAAAAGTAATGCGATGATAATAACACTTTTTTAACAAAATGCAAACCATGTCACACTATTTTAAGTGGAAAGCAGAATACTGATACTTTTTGATTTAACTTGAGTATTTTAACCTTGATCTAACTATATGTTTTGAAATAATATTTAGATTTTAATTAATATGTAGGAAAACTACATACAAAAATGACAGAAACAAGATATACTTTAAAATTATACAAGAAAAATTATCTATTTTTTGAAAAAATGTGAAAAATTTGTCATTTTTCACGAGAAAAGTGGAATTATTTATCGTTTTGATTGAACTACAAACAATTTTTAATGATTCATGTGTTGAGCACTTCACCAAGAGCTACAAACCTAGACTAATCATTTTAGTGATAACTTAGAACTACTACTTTTTTATTAGCAGTTATTGTTTCAATACTTGTATCCATTTTTTCAGTATGTTCTGCCAAGTTTAAAATATTGTCTTGATTTAAAAATTGAGTATCGATAGTTATATTGAGAGTATTGATTTGAGTACACTCTTTTTCAATATTTGATGTAGAGCATGTGTCTTCAACAATATTTCCTTTAAATGTTATTGTGTTATCTGCATGACACAATAGTGGTGAAATAGAAGTTACCACTATGATCATAAATTTAAATATATTATTTTTCATTTTATATACCTATTTATTAAATAGTTAATATTAGAGATACAGTAAATTTTATTTAAAAACAATATAAAAATTAATTTTAGAAAAAATATTGAATAATGTGTGACTAAAATCTCATTAATTTCTTATTTAAATAATTGGTTAATGTTTTACGGTTAATTTGTTTAATCGATAATAAAGTCACACTTTTATAAGAATAGTCAATTTGGATCACTTAAATTTAAATTAACTTAAGTCTTAAAATAAAGTGACTTCAAAAAATAAGGGGATGTAGCGATTGTTTAATATACTAATCCAAATCTCAAACTCGAGCAGTGATGTTCAATAGTACTAAGTGATTATGCATTATCAACTTTTAAGTAAGATGTTATATAAAATAAAAAATGAAACTTAGCATTTTTATGAAACTGATTAGGAAATTCATATATAGCTATGTTAGATAATTTTACTGAATTAAATCAACTATATATTTATATATAATTTTTAGTATTTTAAGGAAATCTCATCCACAAATATTTTTTAACAATAAAGTCTATCAATTAGATCTAGGTTTATTAGAATAAGTTATTTCAAAAATAAATTATAATGCTACTCAACTTTTTATTATCTTTTACTCCATATGTGAAAAAGTCCACTTGTTGCACCCATTGCATTGATGATTTCTTGATGAGATTGCTCATCAAAGCAATCTAATTGCTTGGATAGAATATCAATAAGGCTTTGTATATCAGTAGCATAATTTTTTGAAATGCTAATATAATACTCATCAGATACAAAATTCCACAATGGAATAGGAAAGTATTCATCATAGAAAATAATAAATACAGATTTTAAATCTCTGTAATAAATTTTCCGTGTGTCTATCGTGTCATATTCAGCAATCATTCTTTCATTATCGAACTCGAATCTAATGATTTTTGCTTCTTTTATTTAAATATTATTCTCTTTTTTTCTAAAAAGATTTTTTAATACATTAAACATATTTAATTCCAAGACTTAAAATAAGGTCTATTTTGTAAAAGCTTCAAGTTCTTCGTCAAATTTCTCGACCAGTTGATACGCTGTAATTCCGCGATTGCTCTTGCAATCACTCCTCCCGCGGCACCACCAGCAATACTCATATCCAATGTTGCACCCAATTATTTATTATCTTTTACCCAAATATGAAAAAGTCCACTTGTTGCACCCATTGCCGTGATGATTTCTTGGTGAGAGTGCTCATTAAAGCCTTCTAAGTGATTCGATAGAATATCAATAAGTCTTTGTATATCAGTAGGGTAGTCATTGGGAATTTGTATAGAGTAATCATCTGAAACAAATGTCCACAATGGAACTGGATAATCAAAGTCTAAAAATATTATATATATAGATGTTAATTGTTTATAAAAAATATTACGAGGCTCTAAAATATCATAATGAGCAGTAATTTTTTCGTTATCAAATTTAAAACTAACAACTTTTGGTCGCTGATAATCATCAATAGTCTTTTTTATCCCAAAAATTTTTTTTAATAATTTAAACATTTTTAATTCCAAATTTAGAAAAGTGTCCATTTGGTAAAAGCTTCAAGTTCTTCATCAAATGCCTCGACCAGTTGATACGCTGTGATTCCGCCGATTACTCCGCCAATGATGACACCCACTGTCGAACAAATAGGGGAACCTGGCCCACAAATTCCGCCAGCAATCGCTCCACCCGCTGCACCGCCAGCAATACCAGCACCTAATGTGGCACCTTGTTTGTATATTTCCTTTTCTTTATTGTCTGCGTTATAAATTTCATAACCGGCATAAGCAAATGAGACAACAACCAGAACACGACCAGATGCACGCATCCATTTGATTTTTCCATTAAACGATTTATTTGATTTTCCCGATCCCTTGAGAACACTGTAATAAACCCTATTCCTATCCACTTCAGATAATTTATCAAAGTAAGAGTAACCTGACTGTATATAGTTTTTAATGTGTTTGTCTATTGCGCTACGATTAGGTCTAAGTGCTTTGAATTTATTTGGATCTTTAATTTCCATTGCGTAATATTCTAAAATTTGCTCTAGAGTTTTTCCGGCAGCCTTTTCTTTTTGAGAGATGGCCAGTCCAATGGCTGAGTTCTTTTTACGCGTTGCATCTAAAATTTGATTTCTGAGTTCTGTTGCTTCAAGTGCAGCCTCTTTAACGCTTATCTTGCCCTACTTAACGGCTTCTAGATAACCATTACTCATTTTTTGAATTTCACGCATGTATGCAGCACGTAGATTGGCATCGTGAATCAAAAAATTATTGCCAAAATAAACCGCTGTTCCGTTTAAATTGTCTAAGGCAATTTCGAGTTCATTTTTAACTCTTACAGGAACTTTGTTTGACTCAGCTTTTTTTGTTGTTCCACTTGTTGATTTTAATTTGAATGTCGATTGATTGAACTCTCCATTTTCGAGTGCTGGTATTCGAATTCGTGCAAGTTTATGATGATTAAATGTCAGCTCTACAAAGATAAGATCAAGCTTATTGCATTGATAAACTTTGGTACACCCGTTGGAATCTAATTTTCCTCCATGGGTATAATTTGATGATGTGTTGTTATAGTTGTATCTCAAGTTAGATAAGATGTTTTTATCATCGCAGAAGACTTTTAATCTTGCTGTATACGTCATTCGTTCTGCTCCTTAGACTCAGCATCATATTTATGCACCATCAAGGTATATTTTTCTTCTTTATCGGCTGAGGTTATCTGGATTATACCGTCTTTTGAAACTTCTCCCATACGTACAGTACCTTTTGAGTCAATTAAACTGTAAGTTGGTGCCTTCTCAAGAAGCTCGTTATCAATCTTATGCCTGACATCAAACTCCAGAATATAACCATCTTTATTAAAGGTTGGTATATATGGGATATCAGCAACGACTTGCTGGCCCGATAAGAACTGATGTTGACCTGCCTTTACTTCAAATTTTCCGCTCATTTTTTAAGCCTTTGAATTGTTTATTATGTGATAATTATTCAAACTCTAATTTTAGCCAACTCAACGATAAAAATGACATTGACTGTTGCCATAAATATACAAGATTAGATTTTTTTAGCGAGTGATCAACGCTTTACGATCGAATGTGCTCCGGAAACCAATCTCCCACCCAAAACCTATATCTCTCATTACAAGAAAATAAAATACTGGGAGTATGGCGCTATTACCGTATCTGGTGATGTGATGCTTAATGCATTATTTCTTTCTTATTTTACAAGCGTATGCCAAGCGAAAATGTTGGGATTTTTTGCAAATGGCACAAGAGGCTAGATGTTTTTACTTTCAGAATAATAAAACAACTCAGCCTGCTACAGGTACAGCTTTTATTTCAATTTATATGTTGAATAAAGTCGAAATCGTTCATGTTTCAATTAAACAACATCTGATTGAATATGAAGTAATTGAACCCATGCATGCACATTTTTCGCTATATGCCGGTCGTCCAGATGATCCCATTTATCAACTATTTGTGAACTCTCTTAAGAAACCTGATCAGTTCTTTAATAGAGACGATTTTTTTAATTACCACATTGAACTCATCAAATATTTTTTTTCAAGGCAAAAACGATTTGATGAATCCATAACATCCTCTTTTGACTTATTTATTCAGAATACAACTACAGGCAAAGGTGTATTAATTCCTGTCAATAATTCGGAACCTTGAGTCTGTTGAGGTAGTAATTCTCAGATATTATTTTTGAATAAATCTGACCAAGGATTTTAAAGTCAAATAACTTTTAGACCACTACCATGTCAACGTAGTGCTCTTATTATTGATTTTAGATTTAAAAATTCTTAATCTCCCTCATAAAAGAGGGAGTTCATTATAAATACTCAATAAAAATCTTTAACTTACATCCACAATCACGAAATACTTTTTGACTTGTTCTACCACTTCAAAACGACCCTGAAAGTTTGGAGGAATAATGCCCGCTTCACCGGCAGCAACCTCGATAAATTGCTCTGATTGAGCATCATGAATGCGTACTTTTCCGTAAATAACGCTAAAAAATTCTTGTTTATGCGGACTGAACTGAATATTCCATGACCCAACTTCACATTCCCAGATACCACAGTTCATTGCGGGATGTTGATAAAGATCATAGGTTAGGCGCTTCGGATTGCCACTGACTAAACGGTCAGGTCGCGGATAGTCTACACTTACATTAGCAACAGTTTGGCCAGAGCCTGCCAAATAAATAGATGACATAACGTTCCCCAAAGAAATTTTTGAAATTATACGTCTAATTGATACGGTCTGATTATTATTTTTGAATATTCAATTAAAATTAGTTTAACATGATCATAACTAAAATATCACGATGATAATTTTAAATGGTATGCGTTCTCATTTTATAATGATTTTTAATTAAAATATGATGAATCGTTAACAAGGTTTTAAAATCATATTTTATTTAAGTATTTAATTTTTATGAAATATTATTTATCTTAAAATTAGCTTAATTACAAAAAAATATAATCACACTGAGTATTTTTTAAGTTTTCCTAAGAATCTCTTCATTTTTCATTTTGATACTAAGTTTATCGAATATTTGGAATATTCAAATGAGCCTAGTATTTAAAGAACACTTTCCAATTGAAGTGAAAGATAAAAAAGCACAACTCAATATGTTTTGTGTGGACGAAGCTCATCCACTCAGATCACAGTGTGAACTGTTTGTACAAGATCGTTTTCGTGCCATTTATGCAGCTGAAATTTATCAGTTCATGCCAGTCTTTTTGGCAGTGTTTGATTGCAATATGCACTGTCAAGCTGTCGTAGGAATTCGATTAGCTGCGACTCACACACTCTTTCTGGAGCAATACTTAGATAAACCAATCGAGCAAATGATCAATGACAAAACTGGTCGTGTGTTTACGCGTGAGCAGGTAATTGAAGTTGGGAATTTGTCGGGTATCCATCATGGTAGTTCGCGTTTAATTATCGGCTTTCTCACATGGATACTGGCACAGAATCATTTTAAATGGGTGAGTTTTACAGGGCATCACCATCTCATTAACAGCTTCAAAAAGTTGGGTCTATCTTTGCTTGATTTAAGAGATGCCGACCCCGAGCGACTGGAAGATGGTTATGAGCACTGGGGAAGTTATTACAGCCATCATCCGCATGTATTTGCAGCAGATGTTATGCAATGTGCGTTTAATTTAAATCAGCTCAACATCTTTAATGCAATGGGTTTGGAAGCACTTCGTGAGGATATCGATCATGTTGCCTAAACTAACCGAGTTTAAATCCAGATTGCAGCAATTGAGCTTGAGTGCTCCAAATGTGGTTGCACTTCGTGATCAGGATCAAGAGATCACCTATAAAATGCTTTGGTCGGAAATTCAAGCCAGACAAACACAATTGACACAGCTGTCAACTCGTATGGTGGCTTTGTTTTTAGAAAACTCAGTCGATTTATTTCTCTGGGATTTAGCTTTACTTTTTGCTGATATTCCTACCATATTATTGCCTCCATTTTTTACCCATTCACAACTGCAATATTGTCTTGAAATTTCTCAAGCCGATTTAATTATTACTCAGTCTGATTTTATTTTAGAGGGTCATACGAGCTATGAAAAACAGCAGGGGTACTGGCGTTTAAAAGCACCTCTACACATTGCTTTACCAGAAACAACTCAAAAATTAACCTTTACGTCGGGCACTACGGGTCAACCCAAAGCTGTGTGTTTAGGAAGTGAACAAATTCTAACAGTCGCGCAATCACTCTGCCAGGCGATTGCTTCATCTCAGCCTGAAACACATTTAGCCCTAATGCCGCTAGCGGTGTTACTTGAAAATATCGGCTGCTATGCCATTTTAATGCGTGGCGGCAGCATCCAGTTGGCCAAAGCAGCCGAACTAGGATTACGCGGCGCAAGTAGTGTTGATATACAAACTTTCGCAAAATTTATTCAAAGTTCACAGCCACAGAGTCTGATTTTAGTTCCTCAGTTTCTTGCTTTGCTGGTCGAAGCCGTTTCCACCAAACTCATTCGCGCTGAATGCTTTCGGTTTATTGCAGTTGGCGGTGGGCATGTCAATCCAGAATTGCTCAAGAAAGCCAATAAACTTCAATTACCTGTCTATCAAGGCTACGGACTTTCAGAGTGTGCTTCAGTCGTGGCGTTAAATACACCAGAAGCGAATCGTGCAGGGAGCGTGGGTAAACCCTTACCGCATGTACAGGTCAAAATTGCTGAAGACGGCGAAATTTTAGTGGCCAATAACCGCTGCCTTGGCTATCTGAATCATCCACAAATGCCAGACCCATACTGGCCGACAGGTGATTTAGGACATCTTGACCAAGATGGCTTTTTATACATTCGTGGTCGTAAAAAACATCAGTTTATTACCAGTTTCGGTCGTAATGTTAATCCTGAATGGGTCGAAGCACTTTTAAGCCAGACGGGCGTCGTGGGGCAAGCTTTTGTTTATGGTGAAGCTTTACCAGAAAACTACGCGCTGCTATGGCCGGTGAATACAGCCATTACCAACGAACAGATCGATCAGATTATTCAACATGCCAATCATCAGTTGCCTGATTACGCTCAGGTCAAACACTGGGTTCGGCTTACAGAACCCTTTAGTCCCAACAATCAACTTGCCACTGCAAATGGCCGATTGCGTCGCGATGAAATCGCACGTCGTTTTCAACATGTTTTTTCTGCTTAAAGGAATCTACTATGCAATTTTTTCAACAACTTCAAAATGCAACCGCTCAGGAAAGACAGAAACTTTTTTCAACCTCCCTGATTGAAGATGCGTTAAATAGCCGTTTGTCACTTGAACAGTACTGTGCATTTTTAAGCCAGGCCTATCATCATGTGCGCTTTACAGTACCCCTCATGATGGCCGCAGGCGCACAACTTCCAGAGCGTCTGTCTTGGTTGCAACCTGCCATTTGCGAATATATTGAAGAAGAAGCAGGACACGAGCAGTGGATTTTAAATGACCTCAAAGCTTGCGGTGTAGATCCAGAGATTGTGAAAAATAGCCGCCCGTGTCAGCCAATCGAATTGATGGTGGCATTTTTATTTGATCAGGTTAGACGCGTCAACCCTATTGCGCTGTTTGGTATGGTTAATGTGCTTGAAGGCACTAGTGTGTCAGTGGCCACCGAAGCAGCAGAGAAAATTCAGCAACATCTAAACTTACCGAATAAAGCATTTAGCTACTTAAAGTCGCACGGTAGTTTAGATATTTCGCACATGCAAAATTTTGAAAAACTCATGAACAGTGTGATCGACGAAAAAGATCAACAAGACATTATTCATTGTTCAAAAGTCGTGTTCTCGTTATATACCCAGATGTACGAGCAAGTTCCAGCGCTCGGTCTGCGATTTGCTGCATAAAAAAAGGAGTGACAGGGATGCAATTATCGAATGCACATGTGGTACTAACCGGTGCAAGTGGGGGAATCGGACTTGCCCTCTGTGATGCACTTTGTAAAGAAGGCGCTAAAGTTTTGGCGATTGCGCGAAATACCCATGCTTTATCGTCTTTACAGCAAAAATATACGGGGCAAATCAAAGTTCTGCGTGCAGATTTACTCAATTTTGAAGATCTAAACAAGGTCATTCAGACTGCTCAGCAAATTGATGGCTTAAATCTGCTGATCAATGCCGCGGGAGTAAATTGCTTTGCTACTTTAGATCATCAAACACCTGAGCAAATTCAGAAACTGGTGCATTTAAATGTCACTGCGCCCATGAGCTTAACAGCAGGTTTGATTTCAAAATTAAATGCAGGTGGTCAGGCCAAGATTGTCAATGTTGGTTCCATCTATGGTTCATTGGGTTTTGCAGGATACACCACTTATTGTGCCACTAAGTTTGCCTTAAGAGGCTTCTCCGAAGCACTCAGACGAGAGCTTGCAGATAGCAATATTCAGGTACTTTATGTGGCGCCACGCGCGACCCAGACCACCATGAACAGTCAGGCAGCTATGGATTTGATGAAGGCGATGGGAAGCAAGGCAGACAGTCCAGAACTGGTGGCTAAAGTGATCGTGCAATCCATTTTGCAAGACAAACAAACCATCTACATTGGTTGGCCTGAACGTGGTTTTGTCATGATGAATTCGATCATGCCGCATGTGATTGATCAGGGCGTGCGTAAGCATCTCACGTTGATTCATCAATTAGGACACTAAGTTATATATAGGCACTCAAGGTTTTGTGATCAAACAAAGCCTTTTTTTGTTTTACTCAATTGTTAAAAATTGCGATGGAATGTTATTTTCAAAACGATTAAATACTAAGTAATTGAAATTTAATATGATTGATTGATACTAAAAAAGGACGTTAAACTGATTAAATATTGACCGTTTTGTATTTCAGTGCTAATGTTAGTTCAAGGCCAACATATTCTTCCTGACTTCAAGGATAACTTAGTCAGGTGAACACAGATATGTAAGCCTGAATACGACTGCGTTAAACATCAGAATATTAGCGCCGTAACGCTGATATTACATGTTGCTGAAAAGCCCGTTAAGCGGGCTTTTTTAATGGTTTTTTAAAATATTTTAAATAAAAAAACCGCCCAAATGGGCGGCCTTTTCTGTGGGTAAATTAGATTTTACCAACAAGGTCGATAGAAGGAGCAAGTGTTGCTTCGCCTTCTTTCCATTTAGCTGGGCATACTTCACCTGGGTGAGCGTGAACGTATTGCGCTGCTTTTACTTTACGAAGAAGTTCTTGAGCGTCACGACCAATACCACCTGCGTTGATTTCAACGATTTGGATTTTACCTTCTGGGTCGATCACGAATGTACCGCGGTCAGCAAGACCAGCAGATTCGATTAACACGTCAAAGTTTTTAGAGAGCGTCCAAGTTGGATCGCCTACTAATGGGTATTGGATTTTTTTGATTGCTTCTGAAGTGTCGTGCCAAGCTTTGTGTGTGAAATGCGTGTCAGTAGAAACACCATAAATTTCAACACCAAGGTTTTTGAATGCTTCGTAGTTGTCAGCCAAATCTTCTAATTCTGTTGGACAAACAAAAGTAAAGTCTGCAGGATAGAAGAATACAACAGACCATTTGCCTTTAAGATCGGCTTCAGTGACTTCAACAAATTGACCTTGATGGTAAGCTGTTGCTTTAAATGGTTTAACTTCAGTATTAATTAAGCTCATCAATTTCTCCATATATCATGAATGAGATGTTATCGTTAACTTTAAAACTTAAAATAGAATAAAGAACTTTGACTTATTGGGGAAATAGTATTTTTGCATAAACAATATCGGAAAAGTGAATTGAGTATACAATTGCCTAAGATTTCTCCATCCGATCGGTATTACAACTCTAGGCAAGTTGTATGATCGTTCGATGACAGCCTTCAGCACGCCGCATTCTTGTTTGTATTGAGGCGTATGTGATTAATTTCAAGCGCATTCACAAAAAAAGAAATAGACTGAATGACTTTCGTTCATGCATATTCCCGCGTAAAATGGACGATCTATTGAAAATGATTAGGAATACTTATCTGTGCATAGTGGTTTAGATGTAGATCAAATGGTTATGGTGCGTGACCGACATCGCTTAAATCGACTAGGCAAGGGTAAAGATAAAAATCCAGAGCATTATCAGTCTTTATTTGAGAAATCCAATGCTCAAGTCAAAGCACGCCTAGCACGTTTACCCAACATTAAACTGAATCAGGATCTGCCAGTTACCCAATATGCAGACCAATTGATTGCAGCAATTCAAAAACATCAGGTGATTATTGTAGCCGGTGAAACCGGTTCAGGAAAAACCACACAGTTACCTCAAATTGCTATGCTGGCTGGTCGTGGTCTTACTGGCATGATTGGTCATACGCAGCCGCGTCGTTTGGCAGCACGCAGCGTATCTCAGCGTATTGCAGAAGAAGTGGGCGAAAAGCTAGGCGAATCAATCGGTTTTAAAGTGCGGTTCAATGAGCAAGGTTCGAATGATTCCATCGTGCGCCTCATGACGGACGGTATCTTGCTCGCTGAGTTAGGACATGACCGCTTTTTAAATAAATACGACACCATCATCATCGATGAAGCACATGAGCGTTCATTGAATATCGACTTTATTATGGGTTATCTCAAACAAATTTTGAGCAAACGCCCTGATCTAAAAGTCATCATTACTTCGGCAACGCTAGATGTAAACCGTTTTAGTGCTTATTTTAATCATGCACCCATTTTTGAAGTGGAAGGTCGAAGCTTTCCGGTTGAAGTCCGTTATCGCCCAATTTCTGAGCTAAGTATTGGCAGTAGTGATGACGATGAGTTTGATGATTTTGAAGAGAATTTACCGCGTGCAGTGGTACAGGCAGTCGAAGAATGCTTTGCCGATGCCGAAGAAAAAGGCCATCCACAGCATGCAGATATCCTGATTTTTTCAAGTACTGAACAGGAAATTCGAGAGTTACAAGAAACATTAGAAAAATATGGCCCGAAGCATACCGAAATTTTGCCGCTATACGCTCGTTTGGGTTTAAGCGAACAACAAAAGATTTTTACGCCGGGAAATAAAGGCCGTCGAATTATCATTTCGACCAACGTTGCCGAAACCGCGCTGACCGTACCCAATATTCGCTATGTCATCGATAGTGGCTTTGCGCGAATTTCGCGCTATAACTATCGCTCTCGTGTACAGCGCTTACCCATAGAAGCCATTTCACAAGCCGCAGCAAATCAGCGTAAAGGACGCTGTGGTCGTATTGCGCCGGGTGTATGTATTCGTCTATACAGCGAAGAAGATTTTGCTAGCCGTCCGGCCTTTACTGAGCCTGAAATTAAACGAACCAATTTGGCTTCGGTTATTTTACAGATGCAAAGCTTGGGCTTGGGGCGCGTTGAAGAATTTGATTTCATTGAACCGCCAGACCATCGTTTAGTCAATGACGGACGCAAGCTTTTGGTCGAGCTGGGCGCGTTTAATGAACAAAAAGCCACACTGACTCAAGTTGGGCAAATCATGGCACGCATGCCGATCGATCCGCGTTTGGCGCGTATGATTGTCGGCGGTTCTCATTTTGGCGTGTTGAACGAAATTTTGGTGGTGGTGAGTGCCCTCGCGGTACAAGATCCGCGTGAGCGTCCTGCCGACAAACAAGTGCAAGCCGATCAGAAACATGCGTTGTTTCGTGAAGCTGACTCTGACTTTTTATTTTATCTTAAACTCTGGGATACCTTAAAAAATAGCCCGGAAACATCGAGTGAAAATAAACGTCGTCATTTTGCTCGTCAGCATTTTCTGAGCTGGTTACGTTTGCGCGAGTGGAAGCAAACCCATGCACAGTTGGTCGATCTGGCAAAAGGCTTAAATTTATCTTTTAATGAAAAAACTGCCACCTATGAAAATTTGCATCGCGCACTGCTAACAGGCTTGCTGTCGTTTATTGCCAATAAAACCGACGAACGAAACATTTATATGGCTGTGCGCCAGCAAAAAGCCAAAGTGTTTCCAGCGAGTACGCTGCACAAATCGAATACGGCATGGGTCATGGCCTTCGAAATGGTCGAAACCTCACAGGTGTATTTAAGAACTTTGGCCAAAATCGATCCGGAATGGATATTGCTTGCGGCACGAGATTTACTGAAATATCACTACTACGAGCCACACTGGTCGAAAAAAACAGGCTTGGTACAAGCTTATGCACAAATTTCGCTGTTTGGCCTGATTGTAGAGCCAAAGCGGCTGGTCAATTTTGAAAAAGTCGACCATCCTGCTGCGCGTGAAATTTTTCTACGTGATGCGCTCACGACTGGCAATTTAGGCATCACGCCACCATTTTTAAAGCATAATTTACTTAAGCTCGAAGAAGTTGAGCGAGTTGAAGACAAGTTGCGTCGCCGTGATTTAGTGGTTGATGAAGAAACAGTCTATCAATTTTACGCCCAACGTGTTCCTGCCGAAATAGCAAGTCGACGTAGTTTTGAAGACTGGCGTGCAACGGTTGAACCCAAACAGCCCCGTTATTTGTTTATTGATGACGATGCGCTCTGGCAAAATGATCGACCAACCACACAACAATTTCCGGATTATTTGCAAAATGGTGAACTCCGTCTCGCTACTAGTTATCGTTTCGATCCGAGTCATGATGAAGACGGTGCAACGGTTAAAATTCCAGTGCAGGCACTGCCACAAGTGGATGAAAATCGTTGGTCTTGGGGGATACCGGGTTGGCGTCTGGATTTAATCGAAGCTTTGCTTAAATCTTTGCCTAAAGACAAGCGTCGTCATTTGGTTCCCATTCCCGATACAGCCAAAAAACTGATGCAATCAGTTGATGCTGTCCATTTAAATCAGCATATCTTTAAATTTTTGGCTTTTGCACTTCGTGGCGAAGAGATCACCGAAAAAGATTTCTCTTTTGAGCGAATTGAGCAGTATCTGGTGCCGTTTATTGTGGTGACCGATGAAAAAGGGCGTATTCTTGAAAAAGGACGCGACCTTGCTGAACTCAAAGCGCGTTGTCGTACCGAAACTCATCGTCCAGTGAAACAGTTGAAAGGCGAGTTTCAACAATTTCCTGACAACTTCGTATTTGAAGCATCGCAGAAAGTGACGGGTGTGGTGGTAAAGCAGTATCAGGCCTTGGTACCTGCTAAAGCTTTTACTGCACTCGAGCAAAAAGATGAATCTGGCGTGGTCATTCAAACCTTTAACGATCAGCATGAAGCGATTAAGCAGCATCGTGAAGGTGTGCTTCGCCTGATTCATATGCAGTTGGGGGATTTAACTCGCCAGTTGAAAAAGCAGATTTCCAAACCGCTTTTCTTGGCCTATTCACCTTTGGGTGAAAAAGCCAAACTCGAGCAAATGCTGGTGTATGCGACACTTGAGCTCAGCATCGATACCTTACCAGTCAATAAGGCTGAGTTTGAAGCACTGCTTAAACAGGTCAAACAGCAGTTCTTAACGCATGGACAGCAGGCTTTAGAAGTGATTTCCGATATCTTTGTTCAGTGGCAAGACATTCGTCGTCAACTGATGATGCTGGATGGCGATATTTTTGGTCGTAGCATTGACGATATTGAAGATCAGCTGGATTTAATGCAGCTTAGCGACTTTGTGTATACGCAAGGGTCAGAGGTTTGGCTTGAATATCCACGTTATTTAAAAGCATTATTAATGCGTTTAGATCGTTTACCCAATAATTTAAAGCGTGATGAGTCGGCCATTGCCGATGTTGACCCTTGGATGGATAAGCTTTTTAAGTTTAAGCACAAACCTGAACTTAAAGAGATTTATTTTATGGTTGAAGAACTGAGAATCTCACTGTTTTCACAACCTATGAAAACTAAGATGCCAGTGTCATCATCACGTCTGCAAAAAGCTTGGCAGCGTTTAGGAATTCAATAATCCCCGCATTCTCATAAGGAGTTTTACATGGGCGTACGTATTACCGGTACAGGTTTGTACCATCCAGCCGAATCGATTAGTAATCAAGAACTGGTCGAAAGTCTTAATGCCTATGTAGAACAGTACAATCAGGACAATGCTGAGAAAATCGCTGCGGGTGAGTTGCCAGAGCGTTTAGGCTCAAGTGCTGAGTTTATTGAGAAAGCATCAGGGATTCAGCGCCGTTACGTGATTGAAAAATCAGGTGTACTTGATCCATCACGCTTGCGCCCACGCCTTGAAGAACGTACCGATGACGAGCTTTCGATTCAAGCCGAATGGGGCGTGTGGGCAGCAAAGGATGCCATGACCAATGCGGGGGTAGCTCCGGAAGATATCGATGTCGTGATTTTGGCATGCTCTAATTTGCAGCGTGCCTATCCGGCAGTTGCTGTAGAAATACAGACGGCGCTCGGGATCGAAGGATATGCCTATGATATGAATGTGGCATGTTCGGCGGCAACGTTTGGCTTAAAACAGGCATATGATGCCATTAAGTCTGGCGCGCGCCGTGTGCTACTGGTCAATGTTGAAATTACTTCAGGCCATACCGACTATCGTTCACGCGATTGTCACTTTATTTTTGGTGATGTTGCTACGGCATCGATTATTGAGGACACCGAAACTAAAAATGGGTTTGAAATTTTAGATATCCATTTGTTTACCCAGTTTTCCAATAATATTCGCAACAACTTCGGCTTTTTAAATCGAAGCGAAGATGCGGTACGTGATGATAAACAATTTCGTCAAGATGGCCGTAAAGTATTTAAGGAAGTGTGTCCTTTGGTGGCAAAAATCATCAGTACACAACTTGAAAAAAACCAAATTGAAGCTGAGTCGATCAAGCGTTTCTGGTTGCATCAGGCTAATCTGAACATGAATCAGCTGATTGCCAAACTGGTATTGGGTAAAGATGCTGAACCTGAGCGCACACCTATTATCTTAGATGAATTTGCCAACACGTCATCTGCGGGAGTAATGATTGCGCTGCATCGTACGGGTCATGAGGTCGAATCAGATGAATATGGCGTAATCTGTTCATTTGGTGCGGGTTATTCCGTTGGATCGATCTTGGTTCAAAAGCGACTAGCAAGCTAATTATTAGCGCATAAAAAATCCCGCATCGGCGGGATTTTTTATGCGCTAAGCGTTACTGAATAAAAGCTTTAACGCTGATGAGCGTACGATAAATGCCCCAGAGTAATGGAATACCCACCGCTAACCATGCCAACACCACCAGTAACAGGTGATTGTTACTTGCAGTACTCGATTCAGTCAGAATCGCACTCGATACTTGTTGATTTTCATGATGTTTTTCGGCACTTTTTTGCTCTGCTTCAAGTTCGGCTGGCGTCATGAAATACTTGGGATTGACCGGACGAATACATAGGTTACAAATTAAACCCACAATTAATAAGCCTGCCAAAATAAACATGGTCTGGTTATAGACTTGGCTCGCTGCAAGGCCTAAACCAAGTTGATAGTCACGCATATTATTGACAATCACAGGCCCTAAAATACCGGCGGTAGCCCATGCGGTGAGTAATCGACCATGAATTGCGCCAACCATTTGGGTGCCGAATAAATCGGCCAGATAAGCCGGAACTGTAGCAAATCCACCTCCGTACATACTGATGATGATACAGATCGCCCCAACAAATAACAGCTTACTTTCCATTTGCGCTGCAAACGGTACAAAAGCGTATAAAGCCGCACCTAAAATAAAAAATACGCTATAGGTGGCTTTACGCCCGATACGATCGGATAAACTGGCCCACGCAATCCGACCCCCAATATTAAATAGACTCAGCAATGCAGTGAAGCCGGCAGCGATTGCTGCAATAGTTTTGAGCTGATCTTGACTAAGTTCTGAAAATTTTAAAGGTAGCCCAATTAACTGACCCGCAAAAACCTCCTGAAGCATGGGTGAAGCCATGCCAATCACGCCAATCCCCGCGGAAACATTCATGCAGAGTACCGCCCAGACCAGCCAGAACTGAGGGATGCCCCAGATCTTTTTAACATGTACATGTTGTTTGGTAATAAATGCATTTTGCTGCATTTTGGCGCTCGGTTCCCAACCTGCAGGTTTCCAGTTTTGTGCCGGAATTCGGTAAGTCAGTGCACCCGCAACCATAAATACAAAATAGACCAGCGCCATGCAAACAAAAGTCGCTACCACGCCCACATTAGTTGGTGTTGAAAAGTGTGCCATTAATTCGACTGCAAGAGGTGAACCAATCATGGCACCGCCACCAAAGCCCATAATCGCCAAGCCTGTTGCCAAACCGCGGCGGTCGGGGAACCATTTAATTAGTGTACTGACGGGGGAGATATAACCCAAACCTAAGCCAATTCCGCCAATCACGCCTGATCCTAAAAGCATCAACCAGAACTGATGTAAATGAATGCCGAGTGCAGAAATCAGCATGCCGCCACACCAGCACAGCGCACTAATCAGTCCAGCCTTTCGTGGGCCAACGCGCTCTAACCATCCCCCCCAAATTGCAGCGGAGCTCCCCAGCAAAACAAAAAACAGCGTATACATCCAGCCGAGCGTCGAGATTTTCCAGTCACAAGTGGTAATAAACAATTGCTGAAAAAAGCCGACATCGGCAGCACAAGCGACAGGATCTTCAATTCCAATTGCTTTGGAGAGCGGTAGCCAGAACACCGAAAATCCATAGGCCATACCAATACACAGATGAATGGCAAGAGCGGCAGGAGGGACGAGCCAGCGATTAAAATCTGGCTTTGCAATGATTCTTTGCTTAGAAAGAAAGGGGGGCTGAGCGCCAGAGGTTGAATCTGTTGTTGCCATAACGTGATTTCCCTATTTTATTTGCTTCGATATACGTCATAGTTTGGCCTTTGTCGATGATTATTTATTGAGATCTGATTGAAAATCTGGTTGTTAGTATCGACAAATCTTAAAATTTTTTGGCGCAGACATGGAGTAGACGATTTTTCCATCATACAGGGAGTTTAAAAATAAGGAATCTTAAAAATATTGAGAATGTGATTCTATTTAGAGTCGTAAGAATTCATCAAAATTATTATAAATTAATGTTTTAAACTATTTTTTTTATCAAGATATAAAAATTAGATCAAGAATAATCAAAAAAACAATGATGAATATCGCGGCGTAGTGAAATGAGTGCCGCTAAACCCAAATGATGTCGATTTTCCTTACTTAACTCATCATCCCACAATTAAGGCATCATTCTAAATGAATAAAGTATCTAATTTGCCTAAAAAAGCAACTAACTCAATGAAATTATAAAGAAAAAATTGACAATATAACAACAAAGTGTAAAGTTTTGTTTCTAAATTTTTACAACATGTAATCATTGAGTTTGAAATGAAAAAAACATTAATTGCGTCTTTATTGGCAGTCACTGCAACGTTCACAGGATGTGCAACCATTATTACGGGTTCAACCCAAACGATGTCATTTAAAAGCGTACCAGAAATTGCAACGATCACGATCACCAATAAAAAAGGTGAAAAAGTGCATATGGGACAAACTCCTGCGACTGTAACTCTCAAAAAAAGCGCCGGTTTTTTCCAGCCTGAAAACTATCAAGTCTCATTTTCTAAAG
Organism: Acinetobacter sp. ACZLY 512; assembly: GCF_023614015.1. Taxonomy (NCBI): domain Bacteria; kingdom Pseudomonadati; phylum Pseudomonadota; class Gammaproteobacteria; order Moraxellales; family Moraxellaceae; genus Acinetobacter; species Acinetobacter sp. ACZLY 512. The sequence continues at coordinate 70,425 of NZ_JAKIVI010000010.1, read as the reverse complement.
ATGGATATCAAACTCAAACCATGCAAGTTAAGTCACGCTTAAATGGCTGGTATTTCGGTAATATTATTTTTGGTGGTCTGATTGGAATCTTGGTTGTAGATCCAATGACTGGCGCCATGTTTACTTTAAGCCCTAAAGATGTGAATGCAGTATTGGCAAGTAATGGCATTGATACTGCAAAAAATGAAAAAACACTTGCAGTGATTTTAAAACAAAATGTGCCTGAACAGGTGATGGCACGTTCTACCAAACTAAACTGATACAAGATACCCGCCTTCGAGCGGGTATTTTTTTATGAATCAATTGAGAGTTGTTTAAACAAGTTGCTATAAATCGAGTAGTGTTAGATGAAAAGTCATCTTATACTCAAGCTTTTAAGCCACTCACATCATGATGAAACGTCATAGTCTCGCGCTTTTGCTCCTTAGTTTATCGCTTACTGCATGTGATCGTTCACCAGAACAACCTGAGCCAAAGACATCGGCAGATCATGTATCGAGCGCAGTGCATTCGGCCTCTGCACCGATGCACAGCTCCGAAGCTGTTCAAGCACAAAAGGCGCCAAAAGCAATTAACTATCAGGCCCAGTTTGAACAATCGGACAAACAAATTAGTCATTTTATGGACTTGCTCGACAATCCCAATACTTCGCAAACCCAGCGCGTCCAGATTTTGTGCGTCGATTGGCCCAATGTTTATAAATCTGAATACATACCGGCGCTGGTTCATTTAAAGCCAAATCAGTTTAATGAAACCAAATTGTTGGCAGAGCTCAAAACCGCGACGGATTACTATAAAGAAGGTTCTGGAATTGTATGTAAGTAACTTGGCACGGCACTGGTAGCTCATTAAATGAGTTCAGTTTAATTTTAATTTTACTGAGTGATTAATACTGCCAGTAAAGTGGAGTGCCATAAATCTCGCTAAAGTAATCGATGACTGCACGAACATTCAGGGGTGGATGGCGTGCATTTGGATAAATTGCCGCAATGTATTGAGGTTGGGATTTAATCGAGACTTCATGCGGTTGAAGTAATTGAACTAAATCACCTGACTTTAACGCTTCTCCAATGAGCCAATCTGGGAACATGACAATACCCAGACCATCAAGTGCTGCACGCATAAGGCTCTCAGCATTATTCGATGTCATGAGTGCATGGACTGGTAATTGAGTCCATGCGCCGTCTGCTTCTTTAATTAACCAGCGATTTGGTCCTTCAAACCCTTTATAAACAAGCGCTTTATGCTCTAATAACTGCGTGGGTTGTTGAGGTTGTCCGTATCTGGATAAATATTCAGGTGATGCCGCAAGATAATATTTTTGTGCACCAAATACTCGCGCGTGTAAAGAGGAATCGTTGAGTACGCCTATACGAAAAACCAGATCGGTGCTGTCTCTAAATGGATCGATATATTCGTCGGTTTGAATCAGCTCAATCGAAAGTTTTGGATAGCGCTTACAGAGGCCTGTCAACCACGGTGCAATATGTCGTTGACCAAAAAATACAGGCGCATTAATTCGAATGAGACCAGATGGCTCAACAGTCTTATCTTGTAAAGCTTCTTGAGCTTCGTCAAACTGATCGAGAATACGCTTGGCATATTCATAAAACAAATGACCCGATTCCGTGGGGGTAATTGCCCGTGTATTACGATAAAAAAGTTGCTGCTCCAGTGCATTTTCAAGCTGTTGAATGGTTCTTGAAATTAACGATGCTGAAACCACTTCTTTTCTGGCAACAGTAGAAAAATTTTGCGCATCATACACCTGAACAAATAAACGAAGCGCACGTATATCAATAGAATGTGAAAGATTCATTTGTGCAATATCTGCAAAAGTGATTTATAAATTATGCGGTTTTTAAAATGAATTGGCTAGATTAATATGCGTTGCTTTCAATACAACGATCGGGTTAATCATGCAATTGGTCTTTGTTCTGTTAACCATTTTAGGTGGAATGGGACTGTCTGTCGAAGCTGGGTTATTAGGCCCACTGGGTGCACAAGTCGGGGAGCTATGGGCAACATTCAGTATTTTTGGAGTTGGCGCAGCGCTCACATTTTTACTGATGCTGTTTTTTAGTCCGCGAAATACGCCTTCATTTTTCTCGATACCTTCTTGGCAGTTGCTTGGCGGTGTATTGGGTCCGATTTATGTGATTATTCTGACCATTACTACACCTGTGATTGGCATAGCCATGACCATGATTGGTATTTTAGCCGGACAGATTTTTAAAAGTCTGATGATTGATCACTTTGGTCTATTGGGTGTATCTCATCGAAAAATCGATTCTAAACGTCTTATTGCTCTAGTTTTTATTGTGATTGCACTTATTTTGGTTGCACGAGGATAGCGAATATGATCACAACATTTATGATTCTATTGGCAGTGTTTGGTGGTGCCATGTTGAGTGTTCAAGCTGCAATTAATGGCCAACTTGGAAGCCAAGTCGGTGTGTTTAAAAGTGCGTTTTTAACCTTTTCGGTTGGCGCATTAATTACTGCCTTATTAATTTTTTATTTCGAACCCAGACATTCACTGACTTTGCTTGATGTACCTAAATGGCAATTATTAGGTGCTTTTTGTGGTGTGCCATATATTGTTGTTATGGTGCTGGCTGTACAGCGTATCGGGACTGCTGTTGCAACAGTTGCTGTGATTTTCGGTCAGTTGCTCATGAGTATGTTGATCGATAATTTTGGCTGGTTGAATAATGAAGCTTTGCCTTTTTCTATTGAACGATTCGCGGCATTAATTTGTTTGGGTATAGCGCTTTACTTTATCTACTCAAGCAGTAAAACGATGCAACCTAAGGCCGAAAAAGTATCAGACCTAAAGCCTCTTAAGTAGCGAAAAGATATCAGATATTGATTGATGAATTTCATGTTTATCATATGTTTCGTCTCTTATTTGAATCATCTATAAGTAGACATAAGTTAGAAGATGCAAAAACCCCGAAAGGGTTTTTTTAAAGTTAATTAAAATAGAAAAATTTATGAAAATTGAATGAAAAATTTTATAAAAATGAGTATTAAAAATTGGGGTGAGAACTAAGATTTACACTTTTAATTTGCTGATAATTTAGTCAGTTATATGAAACAGCAGCTTAATAATTTAAAAGCATCAAAATCTTGATTTTATTGAAATATTGTAACAAAAAAATTATTTTGCCAATAGCATCCTTTAAATGTGTATGCTTGAAAGAGTTGTTTCGTTTGTGAGGTTCAAAATGACAGTAAAAGTAAGTATCAGAAGAATACTTTCTGAGAATTTCTTTCAAAAGAATACGACTTTTGAAAATTTAGACGATCTATTTTCAAAAGCTGGTATCACTATTTTTTCATTAGAAGATGATAAAGCGTTATCTGAAAATAAATACTTCAACTTATTTATTAAAAACAATACGTTGTATAAAGATTTTAATGACATGAAAGGTAAAGCTATTACGTTTTCAATGTTTCAAAACTTGCGATAAATAACGCCATGTGAAATATATTATTTATTCTTATTTTTCAATTGTCTTCAAAAATTCAGGATATAACTTATATGCTTCAATTTTGCTTAATTTGCTAAATATTAAGCCGAATTATAAAGCAATTAAAACGAATGAGAGTTGTATCTGAAAGCGACTTAAATTAGGTATTACTGAGAAATGGTGTTACTATAACTTTAGCCGAAATTGTTCCGATTCAGAACAAGTAGATTTGAGTTGTTAATGGACTTGCGCTCCCACATTTTATAAAAGTAATTAATATTTTATATGAATTCAAATCTTTAACGCATTGTGTACCTAAAAGGTACACCGGTGAATAGCAGTTTGAGCAAATCAGGCTGCTATGTTGAATCAAACTAAATATGATCAATCGACACCTATGTGTCATTAAAGCTGATGTAACTGTTATAGATCTTAGGCGAGATGCCTTTAACTTATCACTATCCAAGTTGGATACATGTAAATTAATCTTTTCTGATTACAAAAGCTCATAAATATGGGTTTTATAATGAATATTATGAACGGCTGGACAACAGCCAAAGCAGTAAATGGCGACATTATTCGCGTGAATATTGTGCCATTAAAAAAAGTCCAAAGTAACTTGCATGGTCAGACCTTGGTTGAGGTGACGAAGCAAGTTGAATTAGAATCTGGTACGGTTCTGGCATTAAATTTAGATGGAAAGTCTTTTTACACCGAATTTAATAAACTCTATAAATTACAATCTAATTTTTTTACATGAAAAAATAGTGAAAGTTGAATGTGATGATCAATAAACAAGCCATTGAAATAAAATCAGTATTTAATCTCGTTTACTATGCAAATGACGTTTTGCAAAATTTTGAGGTAGATATTGCAAGTGTCATGACTAAAGGGCATGTAGATAACAGTAAAGTGCTCTGGCTCGCATTAAACAATCATGAGCCTGGTACTGCTGTAAAAATATTAAAAACCAAATGATAGCTGTATGGTTAAAAAATAGATAAAAAAGCTCATAATATGAGCTTTTTTATTATATATATCTTATTTTATTCATTTTAGTGACCTCAATGACTTTATATATTTTATGATTAAAAATGAGTCCATCATGTACTTTTACGCGATCCATAAAACTCCAGAGCTCAAATGGACAAAACTCATTATTGTCTTCAAAAATCCATAACCATTCATTTGTTTCGTAAAGAAGTTCTTTATTAAATTGAATATCTTTTACTTTGATGATTTTTCTGATGAAATTATTTGCATCTTGAATCGTGATTTTATAATTAATCATGGTAGACCTAGACATAAGGTATCCTTTTGGCCTAAATTGAGATTAATTAATTTATTTAAATAGTTAAATTTATTTCAATTAAAATATTTATAACTTAATTAGTTAATTAAAAAATAGGAAGGTGATAAGAAAATTATTTTACATTGAAATTCCGATGATGGATCATCCGAAAATAAATATAAAATTAATGCATTTTAAAATTCGACTATAACATATAATTGTTAATGTGATAGAAAATATTTTTTAATGATATTTTTAAGGTTCTAATTTTTATCGATTTTTGCGTAATCATTTTTTATTTTTGTAAGTATATATATATCAAATAAGCATATACTTGATGCGGTTTTTAGGATAGTATAGAGTCTAGCTAGAGAAATGACACAATTAGTTAAACCTTTTAAAGTATCGAAGTTTTATTCATAATCCTCCGTTTTTTAGATTCTTGAGCTTAATTTGTTAAATTTTCAAAGTTATATCGGTCAAATTTTATTTGGCAATTTACTATTAAAAATATAGGGTAAGATTATGTCTAACACAGTTACTGGAACCGTTAAATGGTTTAACGAAACTAAAGGTTTTGGCTTTATTCAACCAGATTCAGGTCCTGACGTTTTTGCACATTTCAAAGAAATTGCAAGCTCAGGTTTCAAAACGCTTCATGAAGGTCAGCGTGTATCATTCAGTATCGTTGAAGGCCAGAAAGGTCCAAGCGCTGTCAATATTGTTGCTCAATAAGTAACAATTAAAAAAAAGCACTTTCGGGTGCTTTTTTTATTGCTGAATTTTAGACTTTTTCTCGTTCAGATGATGCTAACTCAGCCCTTTGTGTATTCTGAATCCATATCATTTCATCATTAAACAAAGCTATTCATTGAAACACTGATGATTTGGTTGCTTAGAATTTTAAAAGACAGTCTATTAGAAATACTGTTTATGAGGGAAGTGTTGTCAAGTTTATACTCTATATCATAGAAATTAACTAAACTCTTTAAGCCAACTTGGCAGCAATTTTATTATCAGTGCGTATACAAAATTCTTAGACAAAAAAAAGTCATATAACATTGAATGTTATATGACCTGTAAATCCAAATTTAAAAATTTTGGAGCGGGAAACGAGACTCGAACTCGCGACCCCAACCTTGGCAAGGTTGTGCTCTACCAACTGAGCTATTCCCGCAATGTGTGGTGCATTATATACAGTTTGTCTTGACTGTCAATACATCACGAGAGGAATTGCTGAATTAATCAGCACGTCGCCATACAGTTCCTTGGCGTGTATCTTCTAAAACGATTCCACTATCAAGTAGAGACTTACGAATTGCATCTGCACCAGCAAAATCTTTGGCTTTTTTTGCATCCGCTCGTTGTTGAATCAGTGTTTCAATTTCGCTATCGGAAAGTCCAGAATCTTCGTGTCCAATGGTAGATTTTAAGAAATCATCCACATGATGCTGTACCAATCCTAAAATATCGGTCAAAGCACGAAGCGTTGAGTAAAGTGTTGTTGCCAGATCAGATTGCTCTTCCTTGACTGCACGATTTAGCTCACGAATCAATTCAAACAATACAGCCATGGCTTCAGGCGTGTTGAAATCATCGCGCATAGCCGTATTGAAGCGCTCTACATATGTTTGCTCCAAATGAGAGGTCTTGGTTTGACCAAACACTTGCTCATAAGCTTTAAATGCATGATAAAAACGACTTAATGCAGTTTTTGCCTCTTTGAGTGCGGTATCTGAAAAATTGACTGGGCTACGATAGTGCGATGACACAATAAAGTAGCGAATCACTTCAGGGTGAAACTTATCCATAACATCGCGAATAGTAAAGAAGTTACCCAAAGACTTAGACATCTTTTCGCCGTCAACATTGATAAAGCCAACATGCATCCAGTAATTGACATACTGCTCGCCGGTTGAAGCCTCACTTTGCGCAATCTCATTTTCATGGTGCGGAAATGTTAAGTCCGAGCCGCCGCCGTGAATATCGAAGTGATTGCCTAGGCAGCATGTCGACATTGCGGAACACTCGATATGCCAGCCTGGACGACCGTTGCCCCATGGTGAAGCCCAAGAAGGCTCATTTTCTTTGGCATGTTTCCAAAGTACAAAGTCAAAGGGATGTTTTTTCTCGACTTCCACATCGACACGTTCACTTGCACCCGCTTGCATGTCTTCAAGCTTACGACCAGACAAGCGTCCGTATTTTTCAAACTTGTTCACTTCAAAATATACGTCACCATTTGTTGCTGGATATGCCGTACCTTTATCGACCAAAGTACTTATCATGGCCTGCATTTGATCGATATATTCGGTCGCTTTTGGTGACTCATCCGGTTCGGCACAGCCCAGTTGCGCTGCATCTTGATTCATTGCGTCGATGAAACGGGCAGTTAACTCATGAATTGATTCATTATTTTCATTCGCACGCTTGATGATTTTGTCATCAATATCGGTGATGTTGCGGATATAACGAACGTTCCAGCCCTGACTACGTAAAAAACGGATAATGTAGTCAAATGCAACCATTACTCGAGCATGTCCAATATGACAATAATCATAGACCGTCATACCACAGACATACATGTCAATCTGACCGGGTCTGCGCGGAACAAATTCAACTTTCTTACGTTGCTCTGAGTTGTATAAAACAAATGGTTGCATAAAGGTCTTCAAAACTCACCAAAAACAGTGTTACATCATAACGTAAGCAAGATTTTTAACAAAGTTTTATCACTCAAATTTCTAAGCTTGTGAAAACTTGTACATTTAAAAACGTGTCTTGATCAGAGCTATGTTAGAATAACGCAAATTTTTTGCGTCAAAGACTAAGCTGCAATTCGCACTTAAGTTGAAGTTATTCGAGCTATTTTTATGACCATGACCACCGATTTTAAAAAAATCGCATTCGAAACGATCGCTATTGAACAGCATGCACTTGATGTGTTGGCCAAACAAATCGATGTGCGATTCAATAAGGCCTGTGAAATTATCTTGCAGTGTAAAGGCCGTGTTGTGATTACGGGGATGGGTAAGTCGGGACATATTGGTCGTAAAATGGCAGCAACATTTGCCTCAACAGGAACGCCATCATTTTTTATGCATCCAGGTGAAGCGGGGCATGGTGATTTAGGAATGCTGGTACGTGGCGATGTGCTGATTGCGATTTCGAATTCAGGTAAAAGTGACGAAATCATGATGCTGATGCCACTGATTAAGCATCTTGAAGTGCCGTTGATTACCATGAGTCGTGATGATAAAGGACCAATGCCGCAAAATGCCGACGTTGCTTTGACTTTAGGCGAATCGGATGAGGCATGTCCGCTAGGTTTAGCGCCGACCTCAAGCACTACGGCAACACTGGTACTTGGCGATGCGCTCGCTGTTGCATTACTTGAAGCGCGCGGTTTTACCGCAGATGATTTTGCACGTTCGCATCCGGCTGGTGCATTAGGCAAGCGTTTGCTGTTGCATGTAAAGCACTTAATGCACACCGCAGATGAGCTTCCAAAAGTGTCACCCAACACGCCAATGAATCAGGTGCTTTACGAAATTTCCAATAAGCGCTTGGGGCTCACAACCGTTGTAGATGAGCAGGATCGCTTAATGGGCATCTTTACTGACGGCGATTTGCGCCGTTTAATTGATAAACAACAAGGCTTTGATGTGAATTTGCCTGTTCAAGATGTGATGATTACACATCCGGCCACAATTTCACAAGAAGCAAGAGCAGTTGAAGCATTACAGCAGTTAAATGAACGAAAAATCAGTCAATTTGTGGTGGTCGATGATCAAAATAAAGTCATTGGGGTTATCAGCATGCATGACCTGATTCAAGCAGGGGTAAATTAAACATGGCGTCTTTTGCATTACTTGAGCAAGCACGACATATTCAAGCATTGGTGCTTGATGTAGATGGTATTTTAAGCGACGGTTTTGTTACGCTCACCAATACAGGCGATGAAATTAAATCCTTTGATATCCGTGATGGTCTGGGCATGAAATTAGTCCAGCAGGCAGGCTTAAAGGTGATCATTATTACTGGTCGTAAAAGTCATATTGTTGAAAAACGCATGTCTGATCTTGGTGTTGATCTGGTTTTTCAAGGACGTGAAGATAAGGGTGTTGCGCTCAAAGAAGCATGTGCGCAGTTTGAATTGTCACCGGAAGATTGTTTATACATGGGTGACGACTGGCCTGATTTGTCGGCTTTTTCCATTGCAGGGATGTGTGTGACCGTGCCCAATGGTCATGTCGAGGTAAGACGTCGTGCGCATTTGGTTACTCAGGCGATGGGCGGGCGTGGTGCAGTACGTGAAGTTTGTGATATGTTACTGAATGCAAAAGGAGTTTACGAAGAACTTCTTGCAAAATATCTCAGTGTACCCCATTAATATTCTTATAGAGTGATACAGGTCAGACACACCGTTCATGGATACTAAAGCGCTTTATATTGCTGCTGTTGTCATCGCGTCTGTAAGTGGTGGCTATTACTATTACAGTGGCAAAGCAAAAAAACTGAATGTCGATTCGGCAAGAAATATGACTTATTCTGCGGAAGGTGTTTATCTCACTCAAACCGACGACCAGGGTCATCTGTACATTCGTGCCAAAGTGGATCGGTTAGAGCAAAACATGCAAAATCAGACCTCAAAACTTGAAAATCTGAATGCTTCGACCTACAAAAACGGTAGCGTTGACTCCACCTTTTTTTCAAAATATGCACACGGCTACAATGACAATGCAAAAGTGGTGCTGTCAGATCAGGTTGTCGCCACAAAGTTATCTGACCAAGGTAAAATTGAATTTAAAACCGATGAGTTAACCACTTATCCAGATACAAAACTGATTGAGACCTCACATCAAGTGAATGTTGACTCACCGCAATCGTCTTTTATCAGCAATGGATTAAAAGCAAATTTAAACACGGGTCAGTACGAGTTTTTTAATATTCGAGGAAAGTATGCGCCAAATTCTTAACTTTTTTTGCTCTTCAGCTTTCCTTAAAAAAGGTGTGTCTGTTGCCGTATTGGGGATCTCTTGTAGCAGCGTATTTGCTTTACCATCAGATCGTAATCAGCCTATTTCATTGGTTGCAGATCGAGCTACCTATAACGAAAAAACAGGTGTCACGACCTATACGGGCAATGTGATGATTGAACAGGGCACTATGAAGCTACAGGCAGATTCGATTGTGGGTCAGCTAAATTCACAGCGTCAGCTACAAACTGTAAATGCAACAGGTCGCCCAGCAAAATTTCAACAGCAGATCAGTGCTCAAAAAGGAATTGCGCGTGGCGAAGCACAAAAGATTGTCTATAACGCTGAAACCGGCATTATTACTTTAACAGGTAATGCCTATCTGAATCAGGATGGTGCCAGTGTCCGTGGTAATACGCTTCGCTACAGCATGAACAAAGGTGATATCGAGGCCCAAGGTTCAGGCTCGAATCGTGTGCAGTTAGTGATTCCACCATCTGCCTCTAAAAGTTTCCCGGGGGCACGTGACTAATGGAGCAAGCTTTGGATAAACCACAAACTTTGTGTATCAAGCACCTTGCAAAGAATTACAGTAAACGCTGGGTGGTCAAGGATGTGTCCTTTACGATGGAAAGCGGGCAAATTGTCGGTTTGCTGGGGCCAAACGGTGCCGGTAAAACCACAAGTTTCTATATGGTGGTGGGCTTGGTTCGCATGGATAAAGGTGAAATCCATCTTGATGATCTTGACCTGTCAGATCTTGCAATGCATGAGCGTGCGCGTAAAGGGATTGGGTATTTGCCACAAGAAGCTTCGATTTTTAGAAAGCTGACCATTTCTGAAAATATTATGGCAATTTTGGAAACACGCAAAGATTTGAATAAACAACAGCGTCAGCAACGACTTCAAGAGTTGTTAAATGATTTCAAGATTACCCACATCAAAGATTCTTTGGGCATGAGTGTGTCGGGTGGTGAACGTCGCCGTGCTGAGATCGCGCGTGCCTTAGCAGCCGATCCAAAATTTATGCTCCTCGATGAACCGTTTGCAGGTGTCGATCCAATTTCTGTTGGAGACATCAAAGATATTATTCGTAACTTAAAAGATCGAGGCATTGGTGTGTTGATTACGGATCATAACGTACGTGAAACACTGGCTATTTGTGAACATGCATATATTGTTAGTGAGGGCGCGGTTATTGCCGAGGGTACACCACAAGAAATTCTAGAAAATGAGCAAGTACGTAAAGTTTACTTAGGTGATGACTTTACGGTTTAATTTTTGCGTATGAACTAGATTAATTGGTTTCATTCAATCCAGTAGAACTGAGTAATGACAGAATCGTTACACAGTGCTACTGGATTTTTTCATAATAAGAAAAAATGTATCTAAAACATGTGATTTATTTAGCATAATGCAATTTTTTGTGATAAAAATATGTGAAAATTTTACTGCCGTTTAACCATAAAAATATTTACTATGCATCGACCAATATCAATTTCTCATATGAGTGAAGCGGGGAAAAAGGTCACAACATTGAGAGTCTTACTGCTATGCAGTTCGATTTCGATGGTGACCTCTTCGGTATTCGCAGCGCCTTCCGATACATCTGGTTTTCATTTAAAAGACAAGATCAGCGGGTTATTTAAATCTAAACCAAACGATGATTACAAGACAGTTCAAATACAAAAGTTTCAAACTGTAAAGTTAGATCCGATTATTGTGCAGGGATTGCCGCAAGTGACCTATGGCGCGGTCGCACCTGATGCAAACACCGGTCCGGTCGAGTCGAGGCTCAGTGAAATTAATTTGGTCGATGCAGTCCAGATTGCCGTAAAGCGAAACCCTTCAATTGGTCAGGCCATTTCAACGATGGCGGCACAAAACTCAAATATTGATGTAGCAAAATCGCAGTATTATCCACAAATCAGTGGTGGTATTTCGACTGGTGGTAATCTGGCATCGTCTGAACAGCGCGGTCGTCAAATGTTTACGATTAGTGCTTCACAATTGCTTTATGACTTTGGTCAGGTTAAATCCAATGTGACCTCGCAAGAAGCACGTTTGCAGCTACAACAAGCCAATGTGTTAGTCAGTATTGATTCAATTGCAACCGAAACAGCTGCTACTATTGTGAATATTGAACGCTATAAAAAACTGGTAGCAATTGCAGAGCAGCAAGTAAAAGGTTTACAGCGCATCTTGGGAATTACCGAATTAAGAGCGCAAGCGGGAATCAGTAGTCAGGCAGATCCGGTTCAGGCACGCTCTTATGTTGAATCGGCTCAATCGGCGCTGATCGCGCAGCGTTCGTTATTGCGTCAAAATCAGCAACGACTGACTGTTTTACTTGGTTTTGACTCGATGGGAAAATCATGGACGATTCCAGAAAATCTGGTTGAAGTCTCTGATTTGTATAAAGAACCTGATTTTAATGTGATTCCAAATATGTTGGCCGCACAGGCCGAAGTGGAAGTGGCCAAGGCAGATAAAAAAAGAACAGATTTAAGCCGTTATCCTACGCTTTCTTTGGTCGGTTCGGTGAGTCAGGCAGTCAATGGCACCAATCCAAATAACAACAAAGATGACGGATTTTACAGTTCGGTTGCTTTAGAGGCCAATACTAAACTGTATCAGGGTGGCGCAATTTCAGCTCAAATTCGCTCTGCGGGCTTTGCCGAAGAAGCAGCAAAATCTAAAGTCAATTCAGTTTATTTAGATGTCATGGATAATGTCAAAATTACACGTGAAAATATCGAAAATAAGCAAGAGCAAATTAAGGTGTTACGCGCCCGTCAAATTACTGCGGTGAAAACACGAGAACTTTACCAAGAACAATACAAGCTCGGCACACGATCTGCACTTGACCTATTAAATGCTGAACAAGCGATTCACTCGTCTGCCAACGAGCTTGAGAATGCACGTTACGACATTTATTCAAGTCTTGTTCAATATATTTCGACCACTGGAAAAACACGAGATGCCTACGGCCTCAATAATATTTCAATCCAGGGCTTTGAGGTGCAACCATGACAAAAACATTTCAATATCAACCATGGTTGCAGGCTGTCCTGACCATTGCACGTCATTATCGAATTGAATCTTCTGAAGAACGTATTCGGTTGCAACTCGATTGGAATCAAAACCACAATCCTGAAGAGGTATTGTCGTTGATGTGCAGACAAATGGGGTTGAGCTTACGTGTTGCCAAGTTTGATTTAGACTTGATCAATCCATGGCGTTTACCCGTGATTGCCGAATTTAAAGATGGCCAGATTGGTGTAATTGACAAGGCGGATGCGCAGGGTAATGTGAGCATTCAGCTCAGTGGTGATCATGGTCTATCACAAAGTTTTGCAATAGAAAGCCTAAAAGGACTGGTCAAAAATATCTATATATTACGACCAGAAGCATCGATTGCCGATGCGCGTGTTGATGAATACATTAAACCTTATGAGGCGAGCTGGTTCTGGTCAATTGTACTCAAAGACTGGAAGCGCTATATCGACATTATGTTTGCATCCTTAATTGCAAATATTTTGGCGCTTGCAACGGTTGTATTTTCGATGCAGGTGTACGATCGCGTCGTGCCTTCCCAGTCGATCCCAACACTTTGGGTGCTGGCTGGCGGTGTATTTATTGCTGCAATCTTTGAGTTTATTTTACGCGTCAGTCGTATCTACTTGTCGGATATTATTGGAAAGCGTGCAGATCTTAAAATTTCTGATCGTGTATTTGGTCATGCACTGCGTATTAAAAATAATGAACGCTCTAAATCGACAGGCACCTTTATTTCGCAAATTCGTGAATTAGAAGGTGTTCGAGAGCTAGTGACATCGACGACCATTACAGCGATTGCTGATTTACCGTTTTTTATCCTGTTTTTGGTGATCATGTGGATCATTGGCGGTCATGTTTTTTGGGTGGTTGTGGTTATTGTGCCGCTCATGATTTTGCCGGGTATTTTGGCACAAAAGCAGCTCGCTAAACTGGCTAAAGAAGGTATGCGAGAATCTGCGATTCGTAATGCTATTTTGGTTGAAGCCGTACAAGGCATTGAAGATATCAAACTGCTCCGTGCAGAATCACGCTTTCAAAATCAGTGGAACCACATGAACGAACTGTCTGCAGATTACAGTATGCAGCAGCGTAAAATTGTAGGTGTGCTATCTGCTTGGACACAAAAGCTACAAGGGCTGACTTACGCCTTGGTGATTTTGGTGGGTTGTTTTGCGGTCATGGATGGTGATATGACCACAGGTGCGCTAGTTGCGTGTTCGATTCTATCTTCGCGTATGCTGGGGCCTATTTCGAATATTACTGGAGTTTTAGGTCGTTTACAGCAAGCCAAAGTAGCCAAAAGCAGCCTTGATGAGCTTATGAAAAAATCCGTGGATCAACCAGATCGTGCTCATTTGGTGCATAAGCCAGTGATTCATGGCGATTATGAGTTGAGCAATGTGGTGTTTCAATATGATCCAGAAGACAACAAACCGAACCTTACGATTTCAAGACTAAAAATTAAGGCAGGTGAAAAAGTTGCCATTTTAGGCCGTAATGGCGCAGGTAAATCGACCTTGCTACAGCTTTTGTCTGGTATGCAATTTCCGGTCAATGGAAAAATTACCTTGGATGATCTTGAACTTTCAATGATTGATCCGGCAGATGTGCGTCGTGATATGGGGCTTTTAAACCAAAATGCCAACTTGTTTTACGGCACGATACGTGAAAACTTGACGCTAGGTGCTCCTTTGGCCAACGATGAAGATATCATCAAGGCATTACGTGTAACAGGTGCTTTGGCCTTTGTAGAAGAGAAAAAAGAAGGTCTCGATCATCTTATCTTAGAGGGTGGAATTGGTTTTTCGGGTGGTCAGCGTCAGGCATTGTTACTTTCACGTTTGCTCATTCGTCAACCCAACATTTTACTACTAGACGAGCCAACGGCTGCCATTGATGATGTTTCAGAAAAACAACTCATCGATCATCTAAAAGTATGGTTGGCGCATCGTACATTGGTGGTGGCAACTCACCGTAGAGCAGTACTTGAACTTGTTGACCGAATTATTGTGATTAACGATGGCAAGATCGTGATGGATGGTCCACGTGATCAAATCTTAAATCAATCAACTCAGGCTAAAGCAGTTGCGCCAGCACAGGGGATTAAATCATGAGCGATCAACAACAAGCAAAATCCCGCTCATTAAATGTTTCATATAAAGAGCCACCTTTACCTCGTGCCAGCTTCGTTATCTGGATTGTGGGGATTGCCTTACTGATTCTAATTGTCTGGGCGTGGTTGTTTAAGCTTGAAGAAGTATCAACGGGTACAGGAAAAGTTATTCCGTCATCGAAAGAGCAAGTCATTCAATCTCTAGACGGTGGTATCTTGACGAAGTTGGATGTCAAAGAAGGCGATATTGTTGAGAAAGGTCAGATACTTGCACTCCTAGATCCAACACGTTTTGAATCCAATGTTGGCGAGTCGCAATCACTTTTGGTTGCCGCTCAAGCCACTTCGGCACGTTTGCGTGCTGAGGTGAATGGAACACCGTTATCTTTTCCTGAGCAGGTGCTAAAGGAGCCAAAACTGGTCCAAGAGGAAACTGCACTTTATAACTCGCGTCGTTCGAATTTAGAAGAAACGGTTTCGGGTTTGCAACAAGCCTTGCGTTTAGTTCAACAAGAACTGGTGATGACCGAGCCATTAGTGGCTAAAGGTGCAGCCAGTGAGGTTGAGGTACTGCGTTTAAAGCGTGAAGCAAATGATTTACAAAATAAAATCAATGATGCGCGTAGCAGTTATTATGTAAAGGCACGTGAAGAGCTTTCAAAATCGAATACCGATGTTCAAACCCAGCAACAGGTGATTAAAGGGCGTACCGATACTTTATCTCGTACCGTATTTAAAGCACCGGTTCGCGGTGTAGTCAAAGAAATTTCAGTGACCACTTTGGGCGGTGTTATCCCTCAAAACGGTAAACTGATGACCATTGTGCCATTGGATGAAAAATTACTAATTGAAGCGCGTATCTTACCGCGTGATATCGCTTTTATTCGTCCGGGGCAAGAAGCATTGGTTAAAATTACCGCTTATGACTATTCGATTTACGGTGGTATGCAAGGCAAGGTGACGTTTATTTCACCAGATACGATTCGTGATGAAGTCAAGCAGGATCAGTTCTACTATCGTGTTTATATTCGTACCGATTCTGATAAACTTTACAATAAATCTGGTAAGGCATTTGGAATTACGCCAGGTATGGTGGCCACGGTTGATATCAAAACCGGACAAAAAACCATTATGGACTACTTGTTAAAACCATTTAACAAAGCGAAAGAAGCGCTGCGAGAGCGTTAAGTAAAAAAGCCCCGACACTGATCGGGGCTTTTTTCTATCGAAATTATATCTAGAAATTGCGTATAATTTCGGTCTTGTACAGTGTGTGATGGGTAATATGGCGTTTACGATTAGCGAAGTTGTTTCATATGAAGAGGAAATAAAAAAAAGTCGCTTTCAGGCAATCGCTATTCCTGTAGAGACCGAGCATCAGATCAAAGCATACTTGGATCAATATTACGATCACTCGACGGCACATCAATGCTGGGCATGGAAGATCGGTAATCAATTACGTTTTAATGATGACGGAGAACCTTCCGGTACGGCAGGTCGTCCGATTCTGGCGACAATTGAAGGAAATGAGCTGACGAATATTCTGGTAATCGTCAACCGTTGGTTTGGTGGCATCAAGCTCGGTACAGGTGGGCTGGTACGTGCTTATGGTGGCTGTGCGGGGCAATGCCTGTCACGTGCAGAGAAAAAACCGCTTATCCATAAAGAATCTATTCACTTTAATTGCCATTTCAATGAATGGTCGATTCTTGAATATGAACTAAAACAACATCAAACCGTGTATACCAGCTACTTTACAGCTGAGGGTGTAATCGTAGAGGCTGATGTCGAAATTGATCAGATTGAGCCATTATCGCTCAAGATTAATCATGTCACTCGGGGGCGAGAGAAATTAAAGAGAATACAACCGCAAGATGAACAATGATCCTTTACTCAAATATCGAGAGCAGCACAAACATCGTTTGAATTACATGCCATGGCTGTACTGGACTTTAAAACCCAAACATCGGGAATGGGCTGATGAATGGCAACGTGACTATCAGGCTTATCTGATGGATATGGAAACGGTTGAAATTGGTCAAAACTGCTTTATATCGCCTCTTGCACATATTTTTGCCGAGCCGGGCCGAAAAATTATCATCGGCGATAACAGTTTTATTGCAGCCGATTGTGTATTGCATGGTCCATTGCATATTGGATCTGAAGTTGCCATTAACCATCATTGCATATTAGATGGTGGAAGGGTCGGCATTACCTTGGGTGATCAAGTGCGTCTTGCGGCGTATTGTCATTTATATGCCTTTGATCATGGTATGAGTTTTGATCAACCCATTTATCAACAGCCAGTAAGATCACAGGGCATTTGTATTGAAAAGGATGTCTGGCTTGGAGCGCATGTAGGGGTGAAAGATGGCGTGACAATTGGTGCGCATGCAGTTGTAGGTATGAACAGTATGGTGACTAAAAATATCGACTCGCAGCATGTTGTTGCAGGAAATCCTGCTCGATTTATTCGATTACGACAATAAAAAAGACCCTATGAACTAGGGCCTTTTTTTCTCATGTAAAATTTAAGTTATTAAACAGGAGAAAGAGTGCTGTTAATCAATTCGTCAAGTGCATTAAAGCCTTGTAAGCCTGTGCCTACAGATGCAACTGTACCTGAAACTAAATCTACTGCATCAGTTACAGTTTCAACTACTGCACCCAATACTGGTGTTGAAGCAGTAGAAGCAACCAATGGGTTAAGGTCGTCAGCAAGATCGGCAACAACACCCGCAACATCAACAACAACTGTGCCTAGTGTTTCCGCTGGTGCATTAAGAAGATCGCTGACCAATTGAACTGGATCAACGTCAGCAACATACTGGCCCACGTCACCAACGGTATCTACAACGTTGTCTACAGAATCTAGAACACCCGCAATTACACCCCCAAGTACAGGCACTTGAGTCACGTAGTTTGTAACAACGTCAGTGCTGTCAAGAACATCACCTACAGTTGTAGATACGTCAGTTACCAGATTACCCGCTACAGACGTTGTATCAGAAAGTAAATCGGTTACAGCACCCAGTAAATCACCTTCAACAAGGTTGCCATACAGATTTTCAGCAGTTGTAGAAACATTTTCTAAAGTTGAAGTCACAAGATTAGAAACAGATTCAACCACTTCACCGACTACAGGAATGTCTTGAGCAGCATCGACCAGTGTTGTTGAAATTGAATCAAGCGTAGAAGCTGTGTCAGTCACTAAGTTAGTCACTAAACCAGTGGTGTCTGTAACAAGATCGCCAACAGTTTCAGCAAGATCGCCAGAAGTAATGTTTGCAGCGGTATTATGAAGTGTATCGAATAAATTATCAGTTGTAGATGTAACAAGGCCAGTGACTGAACCTACAACATCACCCAAAACAGGAACATGGTCTAAAACGTCAACCACAGGTGTAACGACTGAGTCGACCACAACATCAGTAATTGTTTCAGCTGCTGTTACAACAGCATCAACAATTTTGCCCACAGCTTGAGTCAGTCCTTGAAATACAGTTGTTAAAACACTGCTAAGTTTCCCAGTAAATAATGAAAACATGATAACCCTCTTTTTTATTTAGCATAAGAATAATTTGCATAACCTTTTTAATGAAAAAAGTGATAAATCTCAATAAATAAATTAAAAATGTCGGCTATTTTATGATTGTAAATTCTGCTTAAATTCTTATTTTTGATAGCTTTTCTATATTTTAGTTAAATTATGTGAATCTTATCACAAACATACCTTGATGGGCTTAAAGTAATATTAAAAGGATTATATATTCTAGACATCTAAAAAAATAACTGAAATAAATCCTATTCTGAAATAAATATGATAAGTTAAAAACATGTCAAAAAATCTCTAGGCACAAAGACCTTAAAGAAGAGAGGCAAGTATGAGTCGCGTAATCGCATGTATTGATTCTTCACCTTGCATCAATGCAATTGCAGAAGCAGCTGCGTGGGTAGCAAGAGAAACCAAACGGGAATTGGTGCTTTTACAAGTATTAGATTATTATCCTGCAAGCTACCATTTAGGTGAAATTAGTGGCGTCATCGGATTTGAAAGTAACGCGATGTTGCTCAAAGAGCTTGCAGAACTTGAACAAAAACAAAGTGAATTAGCAATCGATTATAGTAATAACCTACTCAAACATATCTCGGAAATGATTCTAGATAAGTATGGGTTGGAAAGTACAAAGATTCAGGAGAAAGGTGATTTCTTAGAGCAAAGTTTTAGTGTGCTCAGAGAAACAGACTTTGTCGTGATTGGTAAAGTCGGTGAGCGTGCCGCTGAAAAAAATAAGCCTATAGGAAGTAATGTAGAGAATTTTATTCGTGGAGCGAACTGTACCGTAATGACGGTGGGTGAGAACTTTAAAATTCCGACTCGGTTTATCTTTGCCTACGAGTATTCACCAACATGCTTAAATATCATGCAACGAATCTCCCAAAGTGATTTACTCAAAACTTTACAATGCCATTTATTGTATGTAGGGGATCATCCCGAAGTACTCAAAGACCCCGAAGAGTACCTTCGAACAGCAGGACTTGATGTGGTAACCGTGTACCGTTATGGCGATGTGGCTGAAAATATTCTTGAGTATCAGCAAGAGCTTGGTATTCAGATGATTGTACTGGGTGCATTTAGTCACAGTAAATTACATCAGTTCTTTTTGGGAAGTATTGCCACTTCAATTTTCAGAAATGCAAGTGTGCCGTTGCTGGTTGCCAAATAATGTAACAATAGTTATCCGCAAATGTTGTGGATAACTATATGGAAAAACATAAATATTGTATTTAAATATTTGATTTAAATACAGAAAATACTTAAGTCTGTTTTTTGATCGCTATTTGACAATCGCGATTGCGAAACCATCATGTCCTTTCGAACCCACAGTTTGAAGCGCTGTAGACGACAAAAGTCGCGGATGATTCTGCATGAGTTCAAAAGTAGAGCGGATACCTTCGATACTTGGACGCTGGTTTTCAGCATCGATAAGTGCGCCAGCGCGAATCACATTGTCTAAAACAATCACCGTGCCCGAATGCGACAAGTTAAGGCTTAACTCTAAATATTCAGGATAACTTTGTTTATCTGCATCTATAAAAATAAAATCGAAAGGTTCGAAAGTGCTGGCGTCTATTGCCGCTAAAATTTCTGCTGCACGGCCCACCTTTAACTCAATTGGTACGGCTAGATTCGCCTGATCAATATTTTGCTGTGCCAGTGCAGCGTGATTGTCTCGCCCTTCAATAGTCATGAGATAACCGTCTTCTGGAAGCACCCGTGCCAACCATAAAGTACTATACGCTGCAAATGTGCCAAGTTCCAAAACGCGTTTGCATTTATTCATCTGAATGAGCATTTGCAATAACATGCCTTGATTGGGAGCAACAGCCAAGTGATCTGGAAAACCCTGAGCTGAGGTATTGTTCAGGGCAAATTTAAGATTTGCATCTTCTGGAATTAATTTTGATTCAATATAGTGATCAATGTCGTTCCACTGCTGTTGCATTGCAAGTATACCTTTAGTCCTAAGAGAGGGAAGTGTATTTAAAAACCTGACAATTCTATGAGATTTGGCAAGGAAATCAAAAAATAAAATAAAAAAAGAGATCAAATCGATCTCTATTGGGTGCCACTCGTATCAATCAATTAAAAATTACACATCGAACTGTTTCTGCTGTGGTCAGGCCCCCATGTACGATAGCCTTGCGTATCGATATGAATTTGTCCAGTACTGTACAAGCCTAGCCCCATATTCAAGCTTTGCCCGTGTTGTGACCAAAATTGACAGAGTTTAAATTTGGTATTTTCGATAAAAGCATAATCTTGCGGCTGAGGAATTTCCGGCCCAATTCTAAAATCAATTGCTGAATTGAATAGATGGCGAGAGGAATTTGCGCCACCTGCACACTGATTAAGTGGTAAATCGCGGTAAACCGATGTGACTTCAAAGTCTGTCAAAATTTTGGCAGCCACCAGATATTTCAAGACACGAAGTGTAGGAAGGGCGTTATTCCATAATTCACGATTAGGTACGGCATATTCTGAGCGACCGCATTTTTGCCAGTCACGTGCTGTACGGAGTAATTCGTAATTTGGCACAATATTGGCAACATCGTTGCGAGTTAAAAACGCCTGATAATCTTGAACTTGCGCACGATTTGTCGGGTTTTCGAGCCAGTATAAGTATGAACTTGGGGTTATTTTAGGACGAACAGGGCGTTCAATTGAAATTGTTTCTTGAGGAATGTGTATACGATGACCACGAGGAATGTCATGAATTGTCGCTTTTTTTTGAGAGGTTGTGGTACAACCAACCATCATGACCGGAATCAGGCTGAATGCAAACAAACCTTTCAAAACCTTAGACATAACAAAATCAACAACTTATTTTAAAGTCGTTATTTTAATCTAAAATGGTCTTAGAATTATGAAATTTTTGCAATCAAATGTTGATTTGAGGTATAAAAAAGGATCAGACAGTGCTGATCCTTAATTGATTATTTCTCTAAATATTGAAGCTTATCTGCTTTGCCATTCCATTCTTCGCGATCTGCAGGCTGATCACCAATTTGGGTAATGTTTGGCCATTTTTGTGCTAATTCTGCATTAAGTTCAATAAAGACTTCCTGACCTTCAGGTAATTCATCTTCAGAGAAAATAGCGTTTGCAGGACATTCTGGCTCGCAAAGCGCACAGTCGATACACTCATCTGGATTGATGACAAGAAAGTTTGGACCTTCATAGAAACAGTCAACTGGGCAGACTTCTACGCAATCTTGATATTTACATTTAATACAGTTTTCAGTGACAACAAAGGTCATGGCGACAGCTACCTAAAATATGGTTTTCGTTAAAACTTGCCTATTTTAGGCAAAAAACTCGCAATCGAACAATTCCTTTTATTGATATTTGTTATTTAAATCCATGAAATGGATTTAAATAACTGATTTATAGTATTTTATTGCTTGTTTTGTTGCACACTTTTTATTAGCTGTACTCCTATTTATACCTGTAAAAACAAATATTTAAATGATATCGATTCTTAATCAAGCTTTGTCGGTCAGTTGTTTGTCCTGATTTATTTTTTAGCTCCGGTTTAGCGTTGCCTTTGGTCAACTCAATCTGAATAGCCTTGCTGTGGATAATGCAGGATATCCTGATGAAGTTCTTCAGACAATAACTGAATGAAAGGTTCTGTGGTGTGATGTGTTAAAAGGTAAGGATTAAACTCATCAATATGGTGCTGTTCAAAAAAGGCCTTCATTTTTTTATTAATCGGCGCAAATTTCATGCTCCAGCGTTGAAATAGTGAATGATCGATATATTTCGACGCTAAAATTTCACAGTTTTGATGACGTGGATCTTTGATAATTTTGGTGTAGAAAATATCATGTACTGTCTTTTCTTCGCCTTCAAGGCACTGCACAAAATAACCATTACCATAATACAGCACACCCGTAATACCATTGCGTGAATTGTATTGAACAGCCTCAGTTAAAATTTCCATCAGGTCATTTTTGATTTGATGATGTTCACTATTGGTTTTGCTCACGTATAGTAGCTGAATTGCTGGCATAGTCTCACCTTAATGATTTTTAGAATTGTTGCCGCTTTTATAATTGATTGCCAAAATAACTATAACAGATTATGACGTACTTGTATGGTTGTGAGCTTATACACTCACGTTTTTTAACATTTGTATAGGCTCATTTTACAAGCAGAGATAAAAAAGGGCATCCATAGCAGACACCCTGATTGGCTCACATTATAACGATGAGTGATCTAACTGTTCTTTCAAATGATAGAGAGCTTCTAAAGCCTGTCGAGGTGTTAAGCTATCCACATCGAGCTGCTGAAGATGTTCGAGCACAGGAGATGGTTTTTTAACCTCGATCATCTGTTCATCGGCTACAGTATGTTCAACCGCAGCAAATAAATCAGTTTGAACCGCTGTTTGTGCGTGATCAAGCTGCTGTTTTTCTAAAATTTTAAGGCGCTTTTGTGCTTCTTTAATTACACTTGCAGGAATACCCGCCAGTTTTGCAACTTGTAGACCATGACTTTGACTCGCTGGGCCGTGCTGAACCTTATGCAGTAAAATCAGATTTCCATTAATTTCCTTTGCTGTTACATGATAGTTATCAATACCATGTTCATGGCCTAGCTCGGTGAGTTCAAAGTAATGCGTTGCAAATAAACATAAACATTTAATGCGTTTGGTTAGATCGAGCACACATGCCCAAGCCAAGGATAAGCCATCATAGGTACTGGTACCACGCCCAACTTCATCCATGAGTACCAAAGATTGATGGGTGGCATGATGCAAAATTTGCGAGGTTTCGGTCATTTCGACCATAAAAGTAGATTTACCTGTCGATAAGTCATCGGCTGAACCAATTCGGGTAAAAATACGATCAATTGGGCCAAGTTTTGCAGTCTGTGCTGGCACGAAACTACCACAGTAAGCCAGTAAACTAATCAACGCTGTCTGACGCATAAATGTGGATTTACCGCCCATATTGGGGCCAGTAATAATCGCCATGCGATGCTGCGTATCTAAAAAGGTATCGTTAGGGGTGTATGGACTCTTATTGAGTGCTTCCACCACCGGATGGCGACCAGCCGTAATTTTAATGCCGGTTTCTGGCCCAAAACTTGGGCGGTTCCAATGCAGTAAACGTGCCTGATGGGCAAAGTTGCTTAACACATCGATTTGCGCAATTGCGGCACTCATCATCTGTAAATTGGCAATGTTATGACGCAGTGTGTCTAGGAGTTGTTCGAATAAAAGTTTTTCTCGTGCCAGCGCACGCGATTCACTCGATAGCACTTTATCTTCAAAACTTTTTAGCTCAGGCGTGATGTAGCGCTCTGCATTTTTTAAAGTCTGACGACGGATATAATGACTTGGCGCTTGTTCTGCTTGCGCTCTTGTCAATTCAATGTAGTAACCACTTACCCGGTTGTAGCCAATTTTAAGGGTAGGTATACCGCTCAATTCACGTTCTTTAATTTCAAGATCAATCAGGAATTGTCCAGCGTGATCTCGAATTTGACGCAACTCATCGAGTTCTGCGTCGTAACCTTCTGCAATGACATTTCCATCACGCAACAAGACTGGTGGATTTTCTACAATCGCGGCATTAAGTAATTGATGCAGTGCTTTGAAATCACCTAACTGTTGGTCAAGATCATGCAACAATGCCGATTTTTGTTGTTGAAAAACTGGCTGTAAAGCATGTCTTAGAAAAGGAATTTGACCACAGGCTTGGCGTAACTGTACCAAATCGCGAGGGCGGGCACTGCCTAGCGCGACACGGCTAAGGACGCGTTCAATGTCTCCAATTTCTTTAAGCACCAGTTGAAGTGGTGTTTCATGATAACCATTAAGCAGATGTTGAATGGCGTCGAGCCGTGCATCAAGAATAGCAGTATCACGAATGGGTTGCATGAGCGTGCGGCTGAGTAGACGTCCGCCCATTGCGGTTTGACAGTCATTGATAAGCTGAAAAAGTGATGTCCCATGTTCAAACAACGGATCGACAATTTCTAGGTTACGGCGAGTAATGGGATCTAGCGCAATAAAGTCGGTGCTTTGTTCGAGCTGGATCGAACGAATATGAGGCAACGCCGTTTTTTGTGTTTCTTTGGCATAATGAATCAGCGCTGCTGCTGATGCTTTTGCAAGTGGTAAATGATCGAGTCCAAATCCAGCGAGCGTGCCAACAGCGAGTTGATCGCACAGGGTTTTTTCGGCGTTATTTAAATTGAAATCAACATTTGGGCGTTTGGTGATTGGGCATTCAATTTGCTTTTTAATTTGTTCAAGGATATTTTGATCGACCAAATCCTCATCAACTACAATTTCACTTGGCATCAAGCGAGCAAGCTCAATGGCCAGTTGTTCAGCTTGAAACGCGTGTTCTTGTACCTTAAAAATCCCTGCACTTAAGTCCAGAAGTGCCAAACCGATCTTATTTTGATGAATGCAAACCGAGACCAGATTTGAAGATTGATAACTTCCGAGCAATGCGTCGTCGGTAATGGTTCCTGGTGTGATGATACGAACTACTTTTCGTTCAACCGGGCCTTTACCTGTGACTTCACCAACTTGTTCGCAGATTGCCACCGTTTGGCCAGCTTTAACCAACCGCGCCAAGTAGCCTTCAGCAGCATGGTAGGGCACACCCGCCATTGGAATCGGTTCGCCGTTGCTTTTTCCACGATGGGTCAGGGTAATGCCGAGCAGTTTTGCAGCTTTACGGGCATCTTCAAAAAAGAGTTCATAAAAGTCACCCATGCGATAAAACAACAGCGCATGTTGATGTTCCATCTTCACCTTAAAGTATTGTTGCATCATCGGTGTTAGTGTGGAGAGGTCAGGTGTTGAACTGTCTAATTTCAATTGTGTAAAGCCTTTTATTTCAGGTTTTTAAATCGGTTGGGGGATGCCATCATTAGGTTAAAGCCAAATACAGATAAAACCTTTGAGCCACGCGCATAAGATTTGTCTTGATATCTTGTTTACTGGCCAAATTTTAGCAAATCTACAGTCAGCATCTTAACAAATTGAGAAGAATTAACAAAAAGGAATACCGGAATGAATGGTGAAATAAAGACCAAAAACATAAGAGTGCTATAAACCTATGCCTTTTTTTATTGAGAAAAGATTTCGATTCTATTTTTACTTTTTAAGCTTTTGGGGTGAATGAATTCAATTGTGTAAACGCCAGCATGTCATATCACATCATGCTGGCAATTTAGTCGGGTTCGCTTATTTGTTAAATCCAAATCCTTGCTTGATCAAGTTAGGGAGTACATCGGGAAAATAAATGTGCTTGTAATAACCACTTACACTAGCGCTCCATGTATCACCATCGGTACGACCAGTATCTTTCCAATGCTCGACTATTTCTTGGTTGTACTTCGAGATTTTTTCTTCTAGACCATCTGTCTTATAGGTTTCGTCATGACGGAAGGTTTCTAATGGAAGACGTGGTTTGTGATGTGACGGAACATCTACATGACCAATCACTACACCCGCGACAGGATAGGTATATTTGGGTAGCTTTAACAGCTTGATCATGGCATCGGAATCACGACGAATCCCACCAATAGGCACAATTCCAAGGCCTTCCGAGCGTGCAGCAGCCATCACAGAGCCTAATGCAATTCCTACATCAGTCGCGCCAGCGACAACACTTTCCACGCTTTCATGTGCAATTTGCTGATCTCCGATTAATTCCAATCCGACATGACTCTTATACATATCTAGCACAAAGACCAGAAACACGGGTGCTTGGGCAATCCAAGGTTGCCCACCTGCAATCTTAGAGATTTCAGCACGTCTTGCTTCGTCGCGAATCACCACTATGGAAACTTGCTGTGAGTTGACTGATGTTGGTGCACGATAAGCCGTGCTAATGATCCGTTCTAGAGTTGCATCATCAATTGCCTCATCTGTAAAACTACGTTCACTCTTATGATCATTCAACAAATCAATCACGTTACTCATGAGATCTCCTGTATTTGGGAAATAATAGTCATCTAAAACTGACAATAATTTAAGCTAACAATATGTGAAATAAAGACATTTTGTAGCTTGGTATAGCCAAAATTTTACCATAGCGCAATATGATGTATGTTTCAGTGGAGTTTCATATACGGGATTGAAACTTTATACAAAAACAACTCACCATCTAACTCAGCGGTTTCAATTAGAGATACCTACAGATATAAATCATACAAATTTCAAAATCTTGATTAAATTTTTTTGATTTTTAAATTCATTTGAAAGAAAAAACTTGCTCCGGTAGAACGATTGTTCTACCATGATTTTATGAACACAAAAAACACCAATACCCGGGAGAAGATCCTGGAAACTGCCGAGCAGCTGATTTATCAAAAGGGTATTCATGCCACGGGTATGGACCTTTTGGTTAAAACCTCAGGCGTGGCAAGAAAAAGTATTTATCGTTATTTCGCGACCAAAGATGACGTAGCTGCGGCAGCCTTAAATGCGCGTGATGAACGCTGGATGTATTGGTTTCGAACCGAATGTGACAAAGGGGAAACTCCCGCTGAGCGTATTTTAAATATGTTTAGCGCACTCAAAAACTGGTTTCAGTCTGAGGGTTTTCGTGGTTGTGCATTTATTAATACTGCTGGAGAAACTGGTGATCCAGAAGACCCTGTGCGGCATATTGCAAAGCTGCATAAACAGAAACTTCTGGATTATATCTTTGAGCTCACTAGCCAAATGAATGTTGAGCAACCCATGGTCTTGGCCAAGCAGTTGCTTATCTTGATCGAAGGAGCAATTACCACCTCGCATGTGATGGGTGATATGAGTTCTGCCGATAGCGCAAAAGATGTCGCGCAATTGTTGTTAAATCAGGCCAGTCAATCGGTCTAAAGCTTAAAACAGTGGATTATTTTTTATCTAAATTTTCTGGAGGATATCCCGTGTCCCAAGAACAGAATCGACCACCACTGCCGCCTTTCACACGTGAAACGGCAATTGAAAAAGTGCGGCTTGCAGAAGATGGTTGGAATAGTCGAGATGCCGATAAAGTATCACTGGCATATACCCTAGACACAAAATGGCGTAATCGTGCAGAGTTTGCGACAAACCGAGAAGAGGCAAAAGCATTTCTTTCTCGTAAATGGAAAAAGGAACTTGAATATCGTTTGATCAAAGAACTATGGGCATTTACCGACAACCGTATTGCGGTTCGCTATGCGTATGAATGGCACGACGATTCTGGCAATTGGTTTCGTTCATATGGTAATGAAAATTGGGAATTTGAGGAAAACGGTTTGATGCATCGTCGTTTTGCTTGTATCAATGATATGCCAATTCAAGCGAGCGAACGTAAATTCCACTGGCCGCTCGGTCGCCGACCAGATGATCATCCGGGATTGTCAGATTTAGGGCTTTAAATATTTCTCGTTTGCCTCGGTTAATTTCTCCCAATTGATTAATCGAGGTTTTTTTATAGGTGTCCAGATTTAATATAAAGCTCAGCACCTGCGTCTGAAGCGATAAGTGTATGTGTTGCGTCGGCTGGAAATCGAATCCAAGTTCCTTCTGGATAATGATCATCATCATTCAGCAGTTCACCTTGAATCACCAAAATTTCTAGACCACTGAAAGACTGTTGCTGGAGTACATCTTGTGCAGAAAGTTTTTCTAAATACGTATTTTCTGTCAAGGAACTGAAAAGTGGACAAATCGTGCGACCTTCAACGACGATCCAATTGTCGGGATTATTGGTATCGATCACCAGTTTTTCGGTTTCGTTTTCGCCCATTTGCATCAGTTTGACAAAAATCAACGCACCTTCGTTGCTAGAAGGAATATGCTTTGAATTATGTGGATTACGGATATACCAACCCCTTGGATAATGCTGTTCTCCATTTTCGGTAAATGTGCCAGATAGGATAAATAGCTCTTCACCCAATGGATGCGAATGTTCTGGAAATACCGTTTTTGGCGCATACTTAACTAAACTCGTCGCACGTGCTTTTTCATCACCAATTCGATCAAGCATCATACGTTCGACTTCACCATTTGGCGATGGAAGCCATGCGTAATCATCTGGTTTAATAATGACCTTTTTGGAAAAATCGGCATTAATCATTTTCATGAGACATTTTTCCCTTTTATATCTTTCTTAATCAACCATATCATGCAACATTTGTTTGAACTGTTGTTGTAAAGATCAACAGAATAATAAGTTTACATCAATCGATTATTTGACGTTTATTCCTGTTCCATCAACCCATTGATAGTGTAAATGAAACTGCCAGTCAAGTTGATCGTCCTTTCGTAATTCAATCAAGCTCGAATAATCTGGCATATCATGAGCATTGACTTGATTACTCAATTACATTCTAAAGACTCAAAAAAGAGCAAAAAACATTAACTTTAGGTTAATGAATTTGCATTTTGCTTGATTGATTCAAGCGCAAAAAAAGCATTTTATAAGAACAGATCAAGACATGACCATTAAGGAAAATTACATGGAAGGTTCTGTTCAGCATAAAGAACGCCTATGGACAAAGCGTCGTCACAGTAAACAACTCAAACTGGAAATGGCACAGCAATATACTGACGGTGTCGTGATTCCAACCCAAGATATCATTAAGGTACTTGAAACCTTGATCACACCGGGCGACCGAGTGGTGCTTGAAGGCAATAATCAAAAACAGGCCGATTTTTTATCTCGTTCACTTGCACAAACCAGTCCACAAGTGTTGCATGATTTACATATGATCATGCCAAGTGTGGGACGTCCAGAGCATCTGTATTTATTTGAAAAAGGCATAGCACGAAAGCTCGATTTTTCTTTTGCAGGTACACAAAGCCTTCGTATTAGCCAGTTACTTGAAGATGGTCTACTCGAGATCGGCGCCATTCACACCTACATCGAGCTTTATTCGCGTTTACTGGTCGATCTAATTCCCAATGTGGTGCTGTCGGCAGGCTTTATGGCGGATCGTCAGGGCAATATTTATACCGGACCGAGTACCGAAGATTCACCTGCATTAATTGAACCTGCTGCATTTAGTGATGGAATTGTGATTGTACAGGTCAATGAACTGGTCGATGATGTACAAGATTTACCGCGTGTGGATATTCCAGCCTCTTGGGTAGATTTTGTGGTGGTGGCTGATCAGCCTTTTTATATTGAACCGCTATTTACCCGTGATCCCAAACATATCAAACCCGTACATGTACTGATGGCGATGATGGCCATCCGCGGAATTTATGAAAAGCATCAGGTTCAGTCATTGAATCACGGTATTGGATTTAATACGGCTGCGATTGAATTGATTTTACCTACCTATGGCGAGTCTTTGGGCCTCAAAGGCAAGATTTGCCGAAACTGGACTTTGAACCCACATCCAACTCTTATTCCAGCCATTGAAAGCGGTTGGGTTGAAAGTGTGCACTGTTTCGGTACCGAATTGGGAATGGAAAAATATGTAGCTGCGCGTCCAGACGTATTTTTTACCGGTCGAGATGGCTCACTACGCTCTAACCGGATGATGTGCCAACTGGCAGGGCAGTATGCGGTTGATCTATTTATAGGGGCAACCTTACAAGTGGATGGTGATGGCCATTCATCGACCGTAACCAAAGGCCGTTTAGCAGGTTTTGGTGGTGCACCCAACATGGGTCATGATCCGCGAGGTCGTCGTCATGATACACCAGCATGGCTGGATATGCGCCAGGAAGGTCATTCGGATACCGATACTTACCTTGCGCGAGGTAAAAAGCTGGTGGTTCAAATGGTCGAGACCTATCAATAAGGTGGAAAACCTACATTTGTAAACACACTTGATGCTGTCGAGGTGGCCAAAAAAGCGGGTATGCCGCTGGCTCCTGTCATGATTTATGGTGATGACGTCACGCATCTATTAACCGAGGAAGGTATCGCCTACTTATATAAGGCACGTAGTCAGGAAGAGCGTCGTGCCATGATTGCAGCAGTTGCTGGCGTGACCGAAATTGGCTTACAGCAAGATCCCAAAAAGACCCAGCAACTTCGTGCAGAAGGACTGGTCGTTTTTCCAGAAGATCTAGGGATCAAGCGTACCGATGCGACACGTGAATTGCTGGCCGCGAAGAATATTGCAGATTTGGTGACTTGGTCAGATGGTTTGTATCAGCCCCCAGCGAAATTTAGGAGCTGGTAATGAATGCCATATTAAACAAAACACCCGCACTTACACGGGCAGAACAAATTGCAAATCTAGCAGTACAAGCACTAACCGATGAAGTCAATCTGACACCTAAGCCGGCATTGGTGGATCGTCGCGGTAGTGGCGCTCATCACGATTTGACACTTCAATTGATGGAGCAGTCTGCAAATAGCCTTTACCCGATGTTTAAAGCCATGGCAGAAGCAGCCCAAGCGCATGGTCACGTTTCACAAGCACTGCGCGAACAGATAGGGCAGCTTGGACGTGATGGCGAGCAGCATATGCTCAAGATAACAAACGGTGTAAATACGCACCGTGGTGCAATTTGGTCGATGGGCCTCATGGTCACCGCAGCCGCACTGGAGCTGTCGCAGCAGCATGCGCATGATGTAGAGCATCTTTGCCAGATTGCAGCACAGATTGCGTGCTTAACAGATCGTTTTGTGCCAGCTCAGGCTGTGTTGAGTCATGGTCAGAAGATCCAGAAAAAATTTGGCATTCAAGGTGCAAAACATCAGGCACAACAGGCATTTCCTGTGCTCACCACCTACGGATTGACCGAGCTAAATCGTAGTCGGGCACATCACATTGAAGAAAACAAAGCCCGGATTAATGCCTTACTGGCCATGATGGCACACTTAGACGACACCTGTGTGATTCACCGTGCAGGACTGGATGGTTTGAGTTGTGTCCAAACCGGCGCGCTAAATATTTTGGCATTAGGTGGCTGTTCGAGCCAACAAGGATACCGTGCGCTGCTTGATTATGAACAAGCGCTGATGATGATTCGCGCATCGGCAGGAGGTGCCGCAGATTTACTGGCTTCGCTGTTGTTTCTCGATCAAGTCGAGCAGATCAACTGGAATGAAACGCAAGGATTACAAGCATGGAAATATTAAATTTTGAATTTTCAGCCAGCGAGGCGGCAGCGAAATCCGCATTGGTGGGGTGTGTCGGATCGGGAGATCTTGAAATCTTGATGGAACCCAGTTCGTCGAATGTCACCACCATTCAGGTGATCACCTCAGTCGATGGTAGTGAGCAGCGCTGGAAAAATTTATTTGAACGTATTTTTTCAGAGTCGAAGCAATGTGCAGTCAACATCGAAATCCATGACTTTGGTGCCACACCGGGCGTTGTCCGTTTAAGACTCGAGCAGGCTTTTGAAGAGGTGCAACATGGCTGATATTGATTATTTACTGAAAAAACACAGTTTCATTGAGCTTGATGCTCGCCACCGTGCCAAAAGCCTACTCGATGCAACATCTCAAAAAGAACTGCTCGATCCTTTTGCACGTGTCATGTCGCCGTGGTTAATCAAACAAAATATCGTGCCGCAAGCCGATGACGGCGTTGTAGTGATCAAGGGGACGCTTGAAGGTCGGCCAGCGGTGATCATTTCAATTGAAGGTGTGTTTCAGGGAGGAAGTCTTGGTGAAGTTGGAGGCGCTAAAATTGCAGGCGCTTTAGAGCTTGCCGTCGAAGACAACCGCAATCACATTCCTACCGTCGCGATTTTATTGCTCGAAACGGGGGGTGTTCGGTTACAAGAAGCCAACCTTGGATTGGCAGCAATTGCAGAAATTCAGGCTGCAATCGTTGCGTTACGTCAGTATCAACCTGTCATCGGGGTGGTTGCCGGAAGTGTTGGTTGCTTTGGTGGCATGTCAATTGCTGCAGGTTTATGCAGTTACCTGATCATGACACAAGAAGGGCGCCTAGGACTAAATGGTCCGCAAGTCATTGAGCAAGAAGCGGGTTTACAAGAGTATAACGCAAAAGATCGTCCGTTTATTTGGAGTATCTGTGGGGGTGAACAGCGCTTTAAAACTGGCCTGATCGATGCCTATATCGATGACAACCGCGAGCAAATTAAGGCACAGATCATCGAATTTATTCAGCAAGGATCACCACAACGACCGCGTTGCATGCAAGCAGAACACTACTTAGAAAAGCTTCAGCACCTAGATACCACGCAGCAGATCAGTCCGGCAGAAGTACAGGCATTGTATCAGGGAGAAAAAGCATGAATATGGATGTTAATGCAATCAAACAGGCTACTCGGGGGAAACTATGGTTCGATCGACTGACCCAGAGTTTTGAGCGAATCGAAAGCGGAATTGAATCGTTGCAGATTGCCGAAGGCAAGATCAATAACCAGATCGTTCGGGTATTTTGCATAACGGCGGACACTCAAAATCGTTTTCCACGCGCGCGTAATGGAGAAGTGGGACTACTTGAAGGTTGGGGACTTGCCCATGCAGTAAACCAGTTGATCAAACAAGATCAAGATGCATCTAAAAAGCGTGGCATTCTTTGCTTGGTAGATGTACCGAGTCAGGCATATGGCAGACGCGAAGAAAGTTTAGGAATTCATCAGGCCTTGGCCGCAGCCGTAGACAGCTATGCACGTGCTCGTCTTGCAGGACATGCAGTAGTGAGCCTGTTGGTAGGTAAATCAATGTCTGGTGCTTTTTTGGCGCATGGTTATCAGGCCAATCGGATACTAGCGCTCAAAGATTCTGGCGTTATGGTACATGCTATGGGCAAAGAATCTGCTGCGCGCGTGACCTTGCGTACGGTTGAAGAACTTGAGCAACTGGCTCAGCGTATTCCACCCATGGCTTATGATATCGAAAGCTATGCCTCTTTAGGATTATTATCGGGTCTACTTGAGGTGGAATCGGCTGAAGATCCAACCCAACATGACTTAGAGTCTGTGACTCAGTCAATCGCAGGAGCTTTTGAGGATATTCAGCAGCAGGGGCGCTGTGATTTATCGCATCGCTTGCAAGCTCAAAATCGTCAAGCCTCTTTGCGTGTTCGTGAGTTAATGAAGGCGCAGTGGTCATGATGAATTCGATACAGCCACATGATTTACTCTGGGGTATAACACGGCAAATGCTGGGTCATGATATACCTCAATGGGTGATTGCGGCTGTATCACATGGCCATCCTGTAGTGGTTCGACGTGATGTGATGATCAATCAGATGATTCCCGTTGGAATTCGAGGAAGATCACGCGGGGAGCGCTTTGCTACACATTTGAATTACAATGCAATTACAAAATGTGTGCAACCGGAACAATTGGCACACGTTGATTTAAATCTATTTCCACATTTAAAAGATCGGCTTGAGCAAATAAATATCCTGATGCACCAATCAGGTTGGGCTTGGGGATATACCGGGAGCGTCGGTTTTGAGCTGGCAACCGGATTGAAAACCGTTACGCCGCAAAGTGATATTGATCTGATTATCCGTACACCTGAAGCAATGTGTAAGAAACAAGCAACATGGTTACTAGAGCATTTAGATCAATTGGCTTTGAAAATAGATGTGCAATTACAAACACCGCGGGGTGGCGTTGCCTTAAAGGAATGGGCAAGGGCGACTGGCAAAGTACTGCTCAAGCAATCGAATGCTGCGGTATTGATTGAAAACCCTTGGTAGTAAGGAAGAATCGATATGAGCACAATTTGGGTATTTCCGGGACAAGGCGCGCAGCATCCGAATATGTTGCACGACCTGCCTCAGCATCATCTTGTGCAACATTATATTCAGCAAGCTTCTGATGTATTAGATCAAGATGTGCTGTTGCTTGATCAGCCAGATGCACTGAAATCGACCTATGCCGTACAGATTTGTTTATATATTGCCGGCGTGGTGAGTGCGGCACTTTTACAAGAACATGCGGGCCAGCCCCAATTTGTTGCTGGACTTTCAATTGGAGCTTGGGCCGCAGCCACGACTGCCAAGGTGATAACATTTGAAGATGGATTAAAACTGGTTGCGAAGCGCGGACAACTCATGCAGGAAGCATATCCTTCTGGATATGGTATGACGGCCATTTTGGGTGCAGATCAAGCGCGTGTCGAGATGTGGGTAAACGCCGTAAAATCAACACACGCTGAAGTTTATATTGCCAATATTAATACTGAAACCCAAATTGTAATTTCGGGTGAAATAAACGCCATGCAAGCAGTGGGTTCACTTGCTCAGCAAAATGGCGCTGTATGTAAAAAAGTCGAAATCAGTGTGCCATCGCATTGTGAATTACTTACACAACAGGCACAGCAACTGGCGACGATGATGGAGGGGATTCGTACACAACAACCCAGCATTAAATATTTAAGTGGTACAAGCGCCAGAGTATTGCCTACGGATCGGCAGATCGTAGACGATATCGTGTTTAATATGTGCCGGATGATTCGTTGGGACAATACCGTGCGCGCTGCATGGGAGCGAGGCGCCCGATTGCACATTGAAGCATTGCCAGGAAATGTCTTAACTGGCTTGGCAAAAAAAACGTTCAAAGAAGGAACCGTGTTGTCCTTTCAGAATACACAGTTGGAAAGTCTGATGACGGCGATGCACATCCAGCAAGGATACATTTGAAGTTATCAAAAAATGAAGAAACTCAATGGATAGAGGACGTTAAAAATGATTATTTATGGAACAGCGATTTTAGCCATTTGTCACTTACTCGGCGATTATCTGGGTAATACGCTTGGAATGCTACTTGGAGTAAAAGCCAATGTCGGTGGTGTAGCCATTTCAATGATCTTACTTATTCTGATGAAGGAGTTGTTGGCAAAAAAAGGCTATCTACCTCAAGTGACACAATTTGGTGTGTTGTACTGGTCTGGTATGTATATTCCGATTGTTGTGGCGATGTCCGCGGGACAAAATGTGGTGGCTGCACTATCAGGCGGTGTGCTCGGGATTATTGTTTCAGTGGCTTCATTGGTCGGAACCGTATTGGTGATTCGTTATCTCAATAGTATTAGTGGCGACTATGAAACATATGAATGGACAATCGAAAGAGTCGAAAAAACAGCATAAAAAGAACTGAATAAAGAAAAGGAGCTTCAACATGGATACATTAATTGCAGTACTCACCAAGAATGCGCTGGTGACCGCCTTGGCGATCACAGGTTTGATGATGTTTGTCTCACATCTTTTATCTAAATATCTGACCAAAGGTAAATTACAAAGTTCAGCGATTGCAATTACTTTAGGGTTGGTGGTCGCATATTTTGCTGGCGTGTATACACATGGCACCAAAGATATTTCTGATATTGCAATTTTTTCAGGATTTGCACTATTGGGTGGTGCCATGATTCGTGATCTTGCTATTGCTTCAACTGCGTTTGAAGTAGATGTAAAAGAAGTCAAAAAAGCCGGCAAGATCGGTTTAATCGCACTTATGCTTGGATGCGTTGTACCTTTTGCAATTGGTGTAATTGTGGCATGGTGTTTAGGTTATAAAGATCCTGTTTCAATGACCACGATCGGTGCGGGTGCGATGACTTATATTGTCGGGCCAATTACGGGCACTGCAATAGGGGCAAGCTCTGATGTGATTGCGCTTTCAATTGCGATTGGCTTAATTAAATCGGTGTTTTTCATGGTGGGGACACCGTTACTGGCAAAATTCATGTATTTGAAAAGCCCACGTTCAGCAATGGTATTTGGTGGCTTGGCCGGAACAACCAGTGGTACAGCAGCAGGTTTAGCAGGTACAGATGTCAGATTGGTTCCATATGGTGCATTGGTCGCAACCTTTTATACAGGACTCGGATGCTTACTCGGTCCGTCAGTTTTTTTCCTGACAGTCAATGCAATTTTTGGTTGATGCACTTAAAAAGAAACTTCGGCAAGTGGTTTTTATTGACCAGTTGCCGACAATTTATGAATGTAAGTATTGTTTTGCAAACATGCGACATTCTGCAATTAAAGCCAGCAGATTTGGATCACGCTCCTTACTTTTTAAAAAAACCAAACCAATTTCTTGTTTAATCTGTTTTGCACCTTTTAATGGAATGAGTTTCACTGAGCTTTCGTGAATCGTCGAGATTCGACCAGGTAAAAGGGCAAGTCCAACGCCAGTACTGACCATACTAATCAGAGTAAAAATATCACTCACTTCCAAAAACACTTTAGGGTCAATCCCTGCATTTTCGAAAACTTCATCGCTATCACTGCGTGTAGCAAATCCTTTTGACAAAGTTAAAAAGGTTTCATCTTTTAAGCTAGCCAAATCCACTTCATGCATATTGGCAAGCGCTGAGTTTTTATTGACGGCTAAGAAAATTTTATCCTCAAACATCGGTAAACTTTCAAAATCTGGATCGTCTGTGGTGGCGTTCAAGGCCACGATAATTGCATCGAGTTCAGTCGATTTCAGTTTTTTAACCAAATCTAGATTCGAACTTAAGAGTAATTGAATATCGAGTTCGCCTCGACGCAGCTTCAGACGACTAATCACATTTGGAATCGTATTTACGGTGAGCGAATATAACGAACCGAGGTGCAGAACCTTCGCTGCAAAGCCAGCCGCTTCACGGGTTTTATTCACAGTCGTGATCATGTCTTGGACTAGTTTTTGTGCATTTTCTTGCAAGACATAAGCACTTTTGAGAGGAATTAGGCTTCGGCCTTCATGTTTAAACAAAGGACAACGTAGCGCACTTTCCAAAGAGTGTAATGCCTTATGCACACTGACATTGCTGATCTGCATTTCAGCTGCAGTTTTTGTTAAATTTCCACAGCGCATAAAAGCTAAAAAAATCTGAATCTTTTTAAGCGTTAGCTCATCATCAATATCCATAATGTATGCATATGTCCTTATGATTTATCCAAATACTCAAAACTTGAGTATCTCTTTGTGAGTGTAGTACAAATGTGGATATTTTGGCGAAGTTGTTTTTTCATTAGCTTGAGCAGAAGTGTTTGTTTGGTGATTTATCTTTAAAATCTTAAAATTTAGATTTATCAGTTGTTTAAAATGCTTTAAGCTAGTTACAATACCTCATAAATGATGAAAATGTGATGCCACAAACATAAGTGATGTTGTACATTTCACGCTTTATTCACATACACATACAGTATTTTAAAAATATAGAAAAAACATAAGGTGAATTTCATGAAATCTTTGAGTAAAACATTAGCCATTTCAACTGTTGTATGTTCTAGTATTTTTGGCGCCATTGCAGCGCACGCTGAAACGCAAGCACCGAAAGCCGTAGAGCAGATCGATATTAATAAATATACCGGAAAATGGTATGAGATCGCGCATTTGCCAGTCTATTTCCAGCGCAAATGTGCCAGTGATACTTCTGCAACCTATGCACTCAATGCAGATAGGACTGTTGCAGTCATTAATAGCTGTCGCACCCAATCTGGCGAGATGATTCGTTCGGAAGGTGTTGCATATCCTCAAAATGCAGGTAACAGCAAACTTAAAGTAAGTTTCTTACCAAAAGGTCTACGCTGGATTCCTTTTACCAAAGGCGACTATTGGGTACTTCGGATTGATCCGGATTATCAAACGGTTTTAGTCGGTGGCCCATCACACAAATACTTATGGATTTTGTCACGTAACCCACAATTAGATACAACTACCTACCAATCTTATTTACAAACCGCGCGCGATTATGGCTATGATGTAACCAAGTTGGTCAAAACTCCACAAAAATAATGAGTCATGCATAGGTCAAGCCGAGTCACTGACTCGGTTCGACTCTTAAGAGAAATGCTTCACATAAACTTCATATCGCATCTCCTACAATGACACCATAGAGAGAAATGCTGCAGATCAGGAAGAATCAATGTCTAAATTTTTTCTACGATGGATCGATAGCTGGTCGACGACAGACAACGCACAAGAAACAATCACGTCTAATTTAAGTCAACGTCATCAAACTCAATGGCTTAGAATTATTCCGTTTATTGTTTTGCATGTGGCATGTCTGGCGGCTTTCTGGGTCGGTGTGTCATGGTTTGCCATCTTATTTATGGTGTTTTTCTATTTTATTCGTATGTTTGCCATTACGGCATTCTTTCACCGTTATTTGTCGCATAAAACCTTTCAAACCTCGCGTCCGGTTCAATTTCTGTTTGCTTTAATTGGGACCATGAGTGCACAGCGCGGGCCTCTTTGGTGGGCGGCGCACCATCGTTATCATCATCGTTTCACCGACACCGACCAAGATCCACATTCATCGACCAAAGGCTTTTGGTATAGCCATGTGGGCTGGTTTTTAAATGAAGAAAATTTTGGTACGCGTAAAAACATCATTAAAGATTGGCTCAAGTTTCCAGAACTCATCTGGTTAGATCGCTTTAGTTTACCTGTCGTGGTGTTTACTGCGATTGGTATCTATGCATTGGGTGAAGCACTGGCAGTCTATGCGCCTCAACTTGGTACCAATGGCCTACAGCTCTTGGTCTGGGGCTTTGTGATTTCAACAGTACTGCTCACGCATGCGACCTTGTGTATCAACTCCATGGCACACCGCTATGGTTCACGTGATTTTAATACAGACGATGAAAGCCGCAATAATTTGTTCTTGTCCTTGATTACTCTAGGTGAAGGTTGGCATAACAATCATCACTATTATGCAGGAAGTACACGCCAAGGCTTCTTTTGGTGGCAAATAGATATTACCTATTACCTGCTTAAAATCATGTCTTGGATGGGGCTGGTGTGGGGCATTAAAGACGTCCCAGAGCGTGTTTATGCAGCGCGTCAACATGTCTCGTCTCGTGAATTTAAACAACTAAATATAGAAAAAATTGAGAGTGAAGAAGTTCGATGAAAATCGCCATTATTGGGTCTGGTATTTCCGGCATGTACGCCGCATGGAAGCTTTCAAAACATCACGACGTCACGATCTTCGAAAAAAATGCGTATTTTGGCGGTCATACCGATACTCATGACTTGTTTGTCGATGGCCGCCATGTGGCAGTTGATAGTGGATTTATCGTTTTTAATGCCCACAATTATCCATTGTTTTGTGCGATGCTGAACGAACTCGGCGTAAGCGCTCAAGACAGTGACATGAGCTTTTCAGTAAACAATCTGGTGAGTGGTTTACAATACAATCCTTCTAAAAAATGGTCGTTATTTACCCGGCCACAGAATTTTGCAAATTCGCGTTTTAGGAGCATGATCTCGGATTTACTTCGTTTTTATGAAGCCAACAAGGCGTTAAACATAGATGAAGTCGATTCTGAAATGACGATTGAGGCATATCTCGATCAGCATGGTTATTCAGACGCATTTCGTGAAGAGCATTTATATCCGATGTGCGGTGCGCTATGGTCGAGTCCGGTTGAGCAAGTCGGTGAGATTCCGTATAAATTCGTGGTCAGTTTTTTTCAGCATCATCGAATGCTACAGCTTAAAGACCGTCCACAATGGAAAACAGTGAAGGGTGGCTCTGCAACGTATATTCGAGCCATTCAAGCGCAGTGCAGCAATATTGCTTGGCAGCATACGGCTGTACAGCAGGTAAAGCGTTTTGACGATCATGTCGAAATTCATACAGATGATCAGGTCATGAATTTTGACTGGGTCATCTTTGCGGCGCATGCAGATGACTGTTTACCGTTGCTGCATGACGCAACGCCGCTCGAGCAAGATATTCTGGGTAGTTTTAGTTATCAAGACAATACCATGGTAGTGCATCGAGACCTTTCGATTATGCCGAAATCGCGCAGTCAGTGGGCCAGTTGGCATGTCCACGTGACGCCTGAGCATTCAAAAGAATCAGGTGCCAAAGTGCACTATGGTTTTACTTACTGGATGAACAGTCTACAAAATTTGTCATGTTCATCTCAGATTTTTTCTACACTCAATCCGAACATGCCGATTAATCTGAAACAGGTTTTCGTGACACGGCACTACCGTCATCCGGTATTTGACCGACCTGCGATTGATGCACAGTTACGCTGGTCAGAAATTAGCGGGGTCAATCGAACGTCTTTTTGTGGTGCCTACTGGGGCTGGGGCTTTCATGAAGATGGTGCCCGAAGTGCTCAGCGTGTTGTCGATCAAATTCAGGTTGATGCTTAATCGCACAAGGAGTTACAGATGCTCTGGACCTCACTTGCACGTGCGCCTGCAAAAATTCGCCACCGCCGTTATTCACCAAAATCACATGCTTTTGAATCTGAGTTGACCTACCTATGGTTCAATCCAGATCAAATTGAACACGACGCTCAAACATGTAAATTATGGTCAGTACGGCGTTGGAATATTTTGAGCATAAAGCCTGATGATTTCTTGACGATGTATAGCGGTAGTATTCGAGAACGAGTCAAAAAAGCAATTTTGGAACATGCCAATTTCGTTGCTCGGGCCGACTGGGAAATTCGAGTATTGGCTTTACCCCGTTATTTCGGATTTCGCTTTAATTCGGTGGTGTTTTATTACGTTTTTAATCGTGATCAACAGCTTCAGTTTATTTTGAGTGAAATTACCAATACGCCTTGGAATGAGCGTCAAGTTTACGTGCATGATTGCCGCGAGCAAGACGCACAGATTCAGCATTTTAAGAGCTATCAGTTTAAGTTTGATAAGGCATTTCACGTGTCGCCGTTTATGCCTATGGCACTGGCATATCAGTGGAAATTCAGCCATTCAAATATACAAAATGTGATTCATATGCAGCTTTATGAACAGCAACAACTGATCTTCGATGCCACGATGAATTTCACCTTAGACCCCATCACGTTTCCTTCACAGCAATATCGATATGCTCTTCGTTATAGTGTGGAGCCTTTTAAAATGTTAGCTTCGATTTATTTACAAGCCTTCCAGTTGTGGCGCAAGAAAGTTCCATTTTATCGTCACCCAAAAAAGAATAAGGATATATAACCCATGATTAAGACATTTCTTTACGGTGAACAAGATACATTACCGCTGATTTTAAGAGGGCTTCTTAAAATACAGCACGGTCAGATTACTTTTCGCGGTGTTTGGAACGGAACTGTGGGTGAGCCCTCAGATCTTCATGCCACCATTGAGGTGCATAATCCGGCACTGATTGAACTGATATTTAAAAATGGCGTACTTGGTGCCGCCGAAGGTTATATTCGCGGTGACTGGACCACCGACCACTTGGTTGAGCTCATTCAGATTTTATCGCGTAACCGACATGTACTCGATAAAATCAATCAAAATGTGGTGGCACAAGCAAGCCAAAGCTTATTAAAACTCTGGTACAAATCACGACAAAATTCAATCACGGGTAGTCGTAAAAATATTGCCGAGCATTATGATCTAAGCAACGACTTCTTTAAGCTATTTCTCGATGACTCGATGATGTACTCAAGTGCGGTATTTACCGATGAGCACATGACGCTTGAAGCGGCATCTGATTTGAAAAAAGAGCAGATTTGCCAAAAACTCCAGCTTAAACCGCTCGATCATCTGGTCGAAATTGGAAGCGGTTGGGGGGGCTTTGCAATTTACGCCGCTCAAAATTATGGCTGTAAAGTCACCACGATTACCATTTCACAAGCGCAATATGATGAAGCAGTAGCACGCGTTGAGGCAGCTGGTTTAAGCCATCGAGTTGATGTGCAGCTTAAAGATTATCGTCTTCTTGAAGGCAAATTCGACAAACTGGTTTCAATTGAAATGATTGAGGCGGTGGGCGAGCAGTACCTGCCAACTTATTTTAACCAGTGCCGCAATCTTCTTAAACCGCATGGTCTGGCCCTAATTCAAGCAATTACCATTGAAGATGCACGCTATGAAAAAGCCATTAATACAGTTGATTTCATTAAGCGGTATATCTTCCCGGGCAGTTTTATTCCGTCTATCAGCGTCATGACTTTGGCAGCATCAACCCAAAAACTGCGTCTGAAACAGCTCGATGATATTGGTTTAAGCTATGCCCAAACCATTCATCATTGGCGAGCACGCTTTTTAGCAGCTAAAGCAGACGTACTGGCACTTGGTTTCGATGAAAGCTTCATTCGTATGTGGGATTTTTACCTCTGTTACTGCGAAGGGGGCTTCAGAGAAGGCGTCATTAGCGATGTGCATATGCTATTTGAAGCCAGTCCATATTGAGATCGATCTGGAAATGAAGGAGATCAGTGATGCTATGGAATCTGGTTATTCTAGATGTTGCGATCATGTTGGTATGCTGGCTGGTTGCAACCTTCAATCGTCGCGTGGGAATTGTTGATGTCGCATGGAGTTTTTGTATTGCGATCAATATCTTACTTTCAGCTTGGTTGATTGATACCGCACCACTTGCCATTCGTTTATTTATTGGTGTGTTAAGCGGTGCATGGTTTTTACGCCTGTTTCAGCATTTGTTTCGGCGTTATCTTGCCGAGACTGAAGAAGACACACGCTATGCCAATATGCGCAGAGCCATGGGCAAGTTCCAGCATGTCGGCTTCTTACTTTTTTTCTTGTTTCAGGCAGGTTTAGTACTGCTATTTTTCGCTCCAATGTGGGTTTTGCTCAATCAGCCTACTTCCGCCTGGTCAGGCTTTATGTTGCCCGCGATGTTGGTTGCCGCGCTTGTCATGCTGGTTGCTTTTGCCGGAGAAAGCATCGCAGATCAGCAGCTTTACCGTTTCAAGCAAGACAAGGCCAATCGTGGCAAAACAATGGATCAGGGTTTATGGCGATACTCTCGGCATCCCAACTACTTTTTTGAATGGTTGCACTGGTTTGCTTACCCGATTTTAGGCTTGGCAGTGGGTGTATATGTGCTATGGATTTATCCGCTGCTGATGTGGTTATTTTTGTATTACATCACAGGTATTCCGTTTAGTGAGCAACAAGCGTTAAAGAACCGTGGTCAAAATTATCGTGACTATCAGCAACGAACTTCAATGTTTATTCCTAGAAAACCAAAACAATAGGTCAATATATGGATTTTATCATTCAACAATCGCTCAAACTGGTCGAGAGTGGCCTTGTACCCGATCAGGCCATTCGTGCGGCTATTCGTGCGCTCAGTAAAAAACGTCTGATTCAGGAAGGTCGTTATGATCCTGAACAGGCCGCCCAGCGTTATATGGATGTGCTGAATACCCTCAAGCACAGTGAAATTGCCATTGAAACCGACAAAGCCAATGAGCAGCACTACGAACTACCGACCGAATTTTTTCAGGCCGCATTGGGCAAACGTTTAAAATACAGCGCATGTTACTTCCCAACTACCAAAACCACCCTAGACGAAGCCGAAGAGTTTGCTTTACAGATATACTGTGAACGCGCTCAGCTTAAGGATGGTCAGCAGATTTTAGAGCTGGGCTGTGGCTGGGGTTCTTTTACACTCTGGATGGCAGAGCGTTACCCAAATGCCTCAATCAAGGGCGTGTCTAATTCGGCCACACAACGTCAACACATCTTGGCTCAAGCGAAACAGCGTGGACTCAATAATATTGAAATCCTGACCTGTGATGTGAATGTACTTGAACTTGAAAAAGGGCAGTTTGATCGCGTGGTATCGGTCGAAATGTTTGAGCATGTGCGCAATTACCAGCGTTTATTTGAAAAAATTCAAACATGGCTGAAAGATGATGGCTTATTATGGTGTCATATTTTCTGTCACCGATTCTTGCATTACCCATTTGAAATTAAGAACGAATATGACTGGATGTCGAAATACTTCTTTACTGGTGGTCTGATGCCGTCGGTCTCGACATTCTTACATTTTCAGGATCATTTAGAGCTCAGCCAGCAGTGGCAGTGGTCAGGTGAGCATTATGAGCGTACTGC
This sequence comes from Acinetobacter sp. ACZLY 512, assembly GCF_023614015.1. Classification (NCBI taxonomy): domain Bacteria; kingdom Pseudomonadati; phylum Pseudomonadota; class Gammaproteobacteria; order Moraxellales; family Moraxellaceae; genus Acinetobacter; species Acinetobacter sp. ACZLY 512. Next base: position 26,257 of record NZ_JAKIVI010000010.1, on the reverse strand, counting down.
CAATGCATGGCTTGAAAACATGGATGCGCATGAAACTGAACTCAAACCGTTGTTTGAAAAAATTTATGCACAAGATGCAGATGCATGGTGGCAGCGCTGGCGCATATTCTTTATGGCCTGTGCCGAGCTGTTTGGATTTGACCAAGGTCAAGAGTGGGTCGTTGGGCATTACTTATTTAAAAAGAAGGCGGCCTAACCCACACATTGGCTGTTATTGAGTTGTAAATATGTTGAAGTTCTACCGCAACGACCATTCCAATCATCCTGTGGCTGATGTGTTTAATCGATACTATTGGCTACAAATTGTTTTGATTGCAATGTCGATTGTGGTGGGCTTGGCATGCAGCGCATGGGTCATTAAAGGCTCTTTATTAAAAACTGCCCTTGAGCAGGAGATGGAGCATTACTGGATTCGCGTTCAGCGTAACCCGAATGCGAATTTACCCGATACCAAAAACTTGTATGGCTATCGATGGCTCACCAATAACCCACCGCCGCGTTTTAAATCTTATACCTTCAAGCCTGGTGTAAACCGGATGTTTATTGATGGTAAAGATCGTATGACAGTTTATGGTGAGAAAAATGGTCAGCATGTCTTGCTGGTTTTTGGTGAAAGCAACGTCAATAAATTGATCTGGCTATTTGGTCTTGCACCACTCATGTTTAGCTTATCTGTTTTATACAGCTTTTTGTGGTGGTCAAACCGGCGGGCAAAGCGCTATTTTTCTCCTATTACACGATTGGCCAATGCGCTTGAACAAATCGATTGGGCGCATCAAACCGAGCAATCGCCATTTGCCCAAATCAGTACCAATGGTAATTTAGAAGCAGAATATCTTAAGCAGGCGCTAGAAAAGTACCATCAAGTTTTGACCGAATTTATCCGCCGAGAGCGCGAATTTACAGGGGATGTAAGCCACGAGCTGCGCACACCGCTGACGATCTTAAAGGGCAATTTACAGTTATGTCAAGTTAAGTTTGGCCAAGACAAATCCTTGCTGCGTATGCACAATACCATTGAGGACATGCAGCTTTTGGTCGATACACTTTTGGCAATAGCGCGAAATACCACCAGTAATCTAAATACTGAACATCATTATTTGTCTAAAATCGTCGATGATCTGGTGATGGATCTGGCCGATATGAGTCAGGTCAAAGGCATTGATATTGAAATTCAGTACGAAGAAGCCGAGCAAAAGCGCTGGCTATATCCTTCCATGACCAAAATGGTGCTCAGTAATATCTTGCGTAACGCTTTAAATTATTCGCAAGGTACCCAGATCGATATAATCTTGCAAAAAAACAGCCTTATTATTGCCGATAATGGAATTGGATTGGATTTACCTAACGATGCCAAAGTGCAAGAGCTCAATGAATCTCAGTTGAAGCTCGATGTAAAAGGGCATGGAATTGGTTTACAACTGGTGCAAAAACTGTGTAAACAGCTCAACTGGCGAGTAGAGCTGTTCGACCGTCAATATTATCTTTTAACCCATCCAGAGTTAATGCTACAAAATACTACAGGTTTGATTGTTGTGGTTTATCTTTGTTAAGAGGCGCTTTGTTCAATTGCTATCTTTAAACCCACTCCCGAAACGGTGTGTAATAGTTTTTGTTCAAAGGGTTTATCAATCATTTTTCTTAGATTATAAATATGGCTTCTGAGTGCATCGCTCTCAGGCTCTTCTTCACCCCATAATTCCATAATCAGTTCTTGCTTGGTCACTACTTTAGGTGACTGACGCATTAATGTTTTGAGTAATTTAAACTGAATCGGTGGCAGTTCTATTGAATGACCGTTTCGTATGACGCGCTGAGTAGATGTGTCTAATACAAGATCGTGTATTTTGATTTGGCTATTAGACACCTCGCCAGAAGCACGCTTAATGAGGGCACGAATGCGGGCAACCAGTTCGTTGAAGTCAAATGGCTTGATCAAGTAGTCGTCTGCACCAGCAGAAAACCCCTGAAGTTTATCTTCAACAGTATCACGCGCTGTGAGCATGAGTACAGGTAAATCCAGTCCTTGATCGTTTCGTACCCAGTCACAAAGCTGGTAGCCTGTACCGTCTGGTAAGTTCACATCTAATAAAAGCAAATGAAAAGGCTGTGACTTTAAGAAGTTTTTGGCAGCGTCAAGGTTACGCGCATGGTCAACCACGTAACCATGCGCCTCTAAAAACTCACAAACCGTTGCAGCCAGCTCAAAATGATCTTCGACCATGAGTATAAAATGATGGCTCATAAGATGAAGCGAATCCATTAATTGAGAAGTTGTTGTTTTAACTTAGCATTAAATGGCGCTGCACCAAACCAAATTTTAAAATAATCATTGGCATGCGGATCGGTAATTGAACCAAGCGGTTTATTGTTTAAAACCAGATCCAGTTTCTGATTTTGCATTTGATAGCCAATGCTATACAAATCTCCCGATTTTACTGGCCGATAGAGCGCGGTAATCTGGTTCAAAGGGGATTTACTGCTAAAGCCAGAAATATTTTTTTCCAGAAAATGTGTGGCCGCTTTTTTAAATGCCCATTCTGGAATATCACGGGTATAGTAGAAGTCAAGACGGATATCCTGCGTATTCCATGCCTTGGCACAATCTTGCGCATAGTAGCTGACTTTACCGACATTTTTGAGCGTCACCACAATTGGTGCTGTACTGCATTTTTTTAATTCGCTGGCCGATGCTGTTTGTGTCATCCATAATGATGACACACCCAACACACTACCAATTACGATTTTTTGAATGGTAGTACCCATTTGTAAGCTCCTCCAAATACAGGTAATGAACGGAATAAGCCGTTAGCAGGGTCCCAGAAATCTTGCTGGAAAATAATCTGTTGTTGCGGATTTACTTTAATTTCGCTGATACCGTAGGAGTCCATAGTTTTGGTACTACCGAACATCTTGAAGTCATAGGCCATGTGCCAGTGAATATATGCGGAGTCTTCATGATGGGTCGCGCTGATGAGTTTTACGGTCACGTTGCTCACGCGTTTGTTCATACCTTCAAAATGCTTCACCAATTCTTGCTTATTGGAAAACTGAGATAAAGTATCGTTGATGTAAAGCTGATCGGCATATAGATTACTGGCATTTTTCACAAATGACGGTGTACCGAGGGTATTAAAGGCACCCACAAATCGCTGGCCGATGTCCATAGCTTTTTGATCATCCATCACTACACCATTCACTTGCTCACGCGCTTTAGTGTAATCACTGGTATATGCTGGCATGCTTTTACAGGCACTCAGACTCAAAATCGTAATGGCCGAGACGGCAAGTGTCGTGATTCTTTTCATCATTGGGTTCACCCTTGATTTATCTTTATCAATCAAAGGTAGGTGAAAAGGTGTGAACTGGGCGTGAAATTTATACGCCAGATCGTGATCAAACGTATAGCTTGCGTTATTAAATATTAAGTTAAAAAACGTTAAACATCATCATATGGTTCAACTGGCGTTTCTAGCGTGAGCTGATAAAACGCGGCATCGAGCCAGCGTCCAAATTTAAATCCCGCTTGGGTGATAATGCCCGAATAACGAAATCCGAGTTTTTCATGCAATTTAATACTGGCTACATTGGTTGCATCAATACATCCGACCATCACGTGTACATCAGCGGCTTTCGCTCGTTCGATCAGTGCTTGCATCAGCACGGTGCTCAAGCCTTGGCCACGAAAATCTTTATGAATATAAACGCTGTGTTCGACTGTATATTTATAAGCCGGAAATGCCCGAAATGTGCCAAAGCTTGCAAAGCCCATCAATTGACCTTGCGCATTGACTGCGCCGATGACAGGAAATTGATGTGTACGTTTGGTTTTAAACCATTGCACCATACTTTCTTGCGTGCGGGGTTTGTAGTCGTACAATGCAGTTGAATGCACAATCGCATCATTGAGAATATCCAGAATCTCAGTTGAATGTTGTTGTTCCGTACAATCCACAATACGTAATGCTTCAACAGATGGCTTCGACATCAAAAATTATCCTTATTGACAGGCACGATAGCGCTTTATTGCAGAACAAATCGCGCTAGGAGAAAAAGCTGCAAAAGAGTAGCAGAAAATCAGCAAAATACCAAAATGAGATAAAGATGTAGTTATAAGGCGCAACAGGTTAAATCAACAAATCAAATAAACGGCTTTCATCGAATTGTTTTAAATTGTCATCACGCTATGAACCATTTTCAATTTAGTACAGAATACAAAAGAAAAGGAGTGAAAAAAATGGGTAAATTTGAATGAAAACAACAGTCAAATATGTAGTACTTAAAGGGGACGATTATCAGCTTGGAACCCCTTTGCATGAAGAGCAGCTCGATGCGCCAGCAGATTTTTTTGACAAAATCCCTGATCAATTAACATTAAATCAGCGCAATTTTCGTTTGAAGTATAAAGAGTTGAATCGCAAATATTCGCATTATGATGAAATTGAAGAGGCGCAGCACATTGTAGTGAAGCTGATCGCAATTTAAAAAAAAAGCTCAGAGCATACTCTGAGCTTTTTTATATTTAAAACATCACCAGCATGATGATGGCACCGAGTGCAATCCGGTACCAAGCAAATACGCGTAAAGTATGCTTCTCAACAAATCGAACCAGTGCTCTGACCACAAATAATGCAGAAATGAAAGCTGCAACAAATCCAAGCCCGATATTGAGCATATTGTCCGATGTTAAAATACTGGCATTACGCATGAGGTCATAGGTGGCTGCACCCAGCATGGTTGGCATGGCCAAGAAGAACGAAAATTCGGTCGCTGCTTTACGAGATAAACCTGAAAGCATACCACCAATAATCGTTGCACCTGAACGAGATGTGCCTGGAATCATGGCAATACACTGCACAAAACCCACAATGATGGCTTGCTTGAAAGTAATGCGTGTGGCTTCGGTAGTAGATGGCTTAAAGTCACGAGACTCAACCCAGAAAATAATGAGTCCACCTACAATCAGCGCCACCGCCACGACCATTGGGCTAAACAGCACCGATTTAATGAAATCGACGGCCAATACGCCAATAATTACCGCGGGGAAAAAAGCAATCAGAACGCTAAACGTAAAATGTCGTGCTTCTGCATCACCGCTAAAAAAGCCTTTCACCAAATCGATAATTTTTTTTCTGTACAGCCAGCACACCGCGAGAATGGCACCTAACTGGATCACGACTTCAAATGCTCGACCGCTATCGGAATGAAAGTCAATTAAATGACCAAATAAGATTAAATGTCCTGTACTCGAAATCGGTAAAAATTCTGTTAATCCTTCGATAAAACCTAAAAATAACGCTTTAAAAGCTTCAAGATTTCCCATGAAATATTGTACTCATCTCTAAAATCGTTGAGTGGAAGATGTTTTTTAGAATAAAAACGTACCTTATCTTAAAGTAAACAATTCCTTGATCAATAAAAAAGATAAAATAATTTGAATTTGATAATGAGAATTGTTTGTGTTTATTGTTTTTTTGTTTTATGATGATTTCCGAAGAGTTCGAGAAGGCTCTTCAATAAAACAATAATAATCATCACTACCAGAGGTAGTATTACAGCGTGATCCTCAAAACCCATAGCCAGTGCTATGGGTTTTTTTATTTTAATGTGGTTTAGATGCAGCCTGCATTTGCTGCTTCAGATACAAGTCGACATAATACTTCTCGACATAATCATCGGCATATTGATTTGCGACACAGCGTGTCTGTGTTTTTTCTACTTTTTTTACTGCTACTGTTGGATCTACTTGTTGCACAACCCACCATTCGCGATCAATTCTGCGTACAGAAAAAAGTTCTTTCTGGTATTTACGTTTAGCCATTAAAGATCCATAAACATGAACAAAGTGAGTGATTTCTACGTGACCCTGCGCATGAAGTCAAGTCGGCTTTGATGAGCTTGTATATTTTAAAATCATTAAACAAACGCCTAGAAAACAAAAAAGCTGACATCTGTTTAGATATCAGCTTTTTTGGATCATGCAATCAATTTACACAGGTAAAATGGCTATTGCACCGGACGATGATTTATTTCATTCAACTCTTTACGGCTGTAACCGCGAGACACCAAAACCTTTTTAATTCCTTTGATGATATCTTCATCAGTTGCTTTTGCCAAAGCAGCAACGAGCTGCTCGTTTGTTTTGCAAGAACAATCGTTTTCAACACAAGCAATTTGGTTTTTATGCTCGTTATTGATCTCATCTGATGAGAACAGTTTATGCCAAAAACTCATAGAGCCTTCATAATCAACTTAACATAGCTCGAAATATAGCCAAATTAAATAAAAATACAAGATGACCAAAGTGATAAAAGCAACAATCAAACTCTAAATTTTCCGATGGTAAATTTAAAATTTAACGAAATTATGACAAGGCTAGGGGCTTGATCTTTGATTTAATTTGATTTTTAACTATAAAAAATGATTAAAGAAGAATAGGTTACATCTATAACCTATTCATTATTCTTTACAATGCAATAAATTGTTTAAATTCTTTCGAGTAATACACCCGATTCAACATGATGGGTAAACGGGAATTGATCAAACAAAGCGAAGCGGCTAATTCGATGTGTTTGAGTCAGGGTTTTTAAGTTGTCGTATAAGGTATCCGGGTTACACGAGATATATAAAATACGCTCAAAACCTTGCAGAAGTTTAAGAGTATCATCATCAATTCCGGCGCGTGGTGGATCGACAAAAACCGTATCAAATTGATAGCCATCAAGCTCGATTTGCGCTTCTTGAAGGCGTCTGAAACTACGTTCACCGCGATAGGCTTCAGTAAACTCTTCGGCCGAAAGTCGGGCAATTTGGATGTTATTAATCTGGTTTTGTGCAATGTTCCACTGCGCAGCATAAACAGAACTTTTTGCAAGCTCAGTGGCCAACACACGATTGAAATGTAATGAAAGCGGCAAGGTAAAATTACCGTTTCCGCAATAGAGTTCAAGCAAATCCTGATTTTCACCCTGAATGGTATCGCAGGCCCAAGTGAGCATCTTTTGACAAACAATGGCATTTGGCTGGGTGAAGCTGCTTTCGATTTGTTTGTATTTAAAAGTGCGGCCATGAACCTGTAATTGCTCTACCACATAGTCATCACCGATAATGACTTTCTGACCACGGCTACGTCCCATGATCTTGATATTGAGTTGATCTGCCAGTGCTTTGGCCGCAGCTTCCCAGTCAGCGTCTAGTTTACGATGATAAATCAGCGTAACCAGCATTTCACCACTCAGTGTCGCCAAAAAATCGACTTCAAAAATACGCTGTGATAGCACAGCATTCGCCTTGAGCTCTGCCAGTAAAACAGGCATGAGTGCATTAATGCTTTGATCAGCAATTGGAAACGTATCAACACGTACCACAGCTTTATTTTTGCCTTTGTCTGCGCGTTCAAACATGGCATAGAACAAATCATTTTCAGTATGCCAGATACGAAACTCGGCACGCATACGAAAATTTTGCTCTGGCGAGTCAAATACTTCCAATGTTGGCGCATTAAATTCCTGAAATTGGCGGGTGATTCGTTCAATTTTATCTTGAAGCTGTTGCTGATACGTTTGAGACATAAATATGAAAAATAACAAGAATCGTCAAAGCGCAAATAGTAGCAAAAAAAGCAACTATCAGGGAGAAAACTTATCATGGCTTTAAGCACAGCCATAATTTAAGCACAGCCATAATATTTTTAATGCGCTCAATGTAAAAAAGCACGCCATGTTTCTCACTTGGCGTGCTTTTAGTGAAAAGACCTTTATTTTGAAATAATCATCTATTCCGAAATGGTCATCAAGCTGGCATTACCTCCAGCAGCAGCCGTGTTAATACTGATTGCATGTTCAATCAATAGTCGCTCAAGTGGGATACGGACACTTGAATCTTGCATATGCGTAATACCTACAATAGCTCCTTGACGTGCTGCAACTTGTGTTTGCAATTTTTCCAGTTGATCGGCAGTACCATGATGCAAGACAGCATCGAAATCCCCATGCTCGACATGACCAATTTCAATAATTGCCTGACGAATCGCCTGAGGCAATTTTGAAGCATAACTTTGCATAAAACTGTGACCTTCCAAAATGGCCACTTCGCTTTGTACTGCAAAAATCGCGAGCATTTGATGCACGACATCGACATGATTCGTTGCAACCGTCAAAACACGCTTGCGCGGTAGCATCATATAGCGGTTGATTTCGCCAGTCGGGCCTTGCAGATCAAACGCGTGACCTACGCTAACTGTATCAATTGCAGGGAAGTTCGCTTCAGGTAAATGCTGTTTAGCCCAACTCAGCAGCTCATTAAACAGTTTTGGACGTTCAGCGCGAATATGATGGTCTGGCTGCACACCAAAAGGCACATTTAAGCTTTTTTCTGAACAGCTATTCATCAAGCGGTATACATAAAGCGGACCACCGGCTTTAGGCCCAGTACCCGATAAGCCTTCTCCGCCAAAAGGTTGTACCCCCACCACAGCACCTACGATATTACGGTTGATGTATAGGTTGCCGACTTCTGCATGTTCCACCACGGTATTGATTGTTTCATCAATTCGAGTGTGCAGTCCCATGGTTAAACCATAGCCCTTGGCGTTGATCCGCTCAAGTAAAGCCTGAATTTCGCCATGCTTATAGGTAATAACGTGTAATACCGGACCAAATACTTCGCGTTCTAAATCATCGAGATTTGGAAGTTCAATTAGGGTTGGCAGTACGAACGTTCCGTTTTGTAGCACCAATTGGCTTTTGGCATCTTGATTTAAAGCAAGCTGATGAACCGGATAGCCTTTACTGCGCATTTTTTGGATATGCTGATCGATGGTTTGTTTGGCTTCGCCATCAATCACAGGGCCAATATCCGTTTTCAAAATAAACGGATTACCCACCAAAAGTTGTTGCATCGCACCTTTGAGCATGTCAATTAACACTTTAGCGTTGTCTTCTTGCACACATAAAATACGAAGTGCAGAGCAGCGCTGGCCGGCGCTGTCAAATGCCGAGTTGACGACATCTAGCACCACCTGTTCGGTTAAGGCCGATGAATCGACAATCATCGCATTTTGACCGCCCGTTTCCGCAATCAGCGGAATAGGCTCGCCAGTCGGTGAAACGCGTTTGGCAACTGTCTTTTGCAAAATTTTCGCGACTTCGGTCGAACCGGTAAACATGATGCCCTGAACACGATCATCTGAACTAAGCTTAGCACCAACCGTTTCACCACGCCCTGGCAATAGTTGCAGTACAGCACGTGGAACACCCGCTTCATGCAAGATGCGCACTGCTTCAGCAGCAATTAAAGGCGTTTGCTCGGCAGGTTTTGCAATGACACAGTTACCAGCCACCAAGGCAGCTGCAATCTGACCTGAAAAAATTGCTAAAGGGAAGTTCCAAGGGCTAATACAGAGCACTGTGCCAAGTGGGCGAATCGTTGTAGATTCATTGATGCTCTCGATCTGAGTCGCGTAGTAACGTAGAAAATCGACGGCTTCACGTACCTCGGCAATCGCATTGGCATACGTTTTACCGGCTTCACGACATAAAAGGATCATGAGCGCCTGCATGCGGTCTTCCATTAAGTCTGCTGCACGCTTTAATGCTGCTGCGCGTTCACTTTTATGGGTGCCTGACCAACCGATTTGTGCTTGTATTGCTGCCTGTAAAGCAATCTCAACATGTGTTTCAGTTGCTTCTTGTACATAACCGACCAAGTCTGCATGAACAGCAGGGTTTAAAATGGCCTGTGATGTAACGTCAAACTCAAGCGATGCATCTGCAAGCAAGGGCTGACTGTTCCACACCTGATGCTGCAATGCCTGTGCCGTTTCATTTAAGGCGATCAGGCTGCTGTCATCGGCAAGATCAAAGCCTTTCGAATTCTGACGTGCATCGCCATATAATGCATATGGCAGTGCAATAGCAGGATGTTTGAGACCAATGTGTTGTTCACGTTTGGCAGTGGCATGAATTTCATCAAATGGTGATTGAATCAATGCTTCGATTTTTAGGTTTTGATCGGCAATACGGTTAACAAAAGAGGTATTGGCACCATTCTCGAGCAAGCGGCGTACCAAGTAGGCGAGTAAGGTTTCATGGTTACCCACTGGTGCATAAATACGACATGGAATACCGAGTTTATTGTCGCTACGCGAACCTACGACTTGCTCGTATAACGGCTCTCCCATGCCATGTAAACATTGGAACTCATACTGACCTGCATAATACTTGCTCGGGTCTGCCAGATGGTAAATGGTGGCTAATGACTGTGCATTGTGTGTTGCAAATTGCGGATAAATATAGGCTGGTGCGTCCAGCAATTTTTTGGCACACGCAATGTAAGATAAATCGGTGTGAACCTTACGTGTGAATACAGGGTAGTCGCTCATCCCGTCGATTTGCGCTTTTTTGATTTCGCTGTCCCAATAAGCACCTTTTACCAAACGAATCATCAGACGTTTCTGGCTACGTTTGGCCAGATCAATCACGTAATCGACCACGTAGAAACAACGTTTTTGGTAAGCCTGAATGACAAACCCAATACCTTTCCAGCCTGCAAGTTCTGGCTCAAAGCACAATCGTTCTAAAAGTTCGAGTGAGATTTCAAGACGATCGGCTTCTTCTGCATCAATGTTGAGTCCAATGTCATAGCGTTTCGCCAGTTGTGCCAGTTCAAAGACTTTTCCATAAAGCTCATCATGTACACGTGCAATTTGAGCACGTTGATAACGAGGGTGCAGTGCAGATAACTTAATCGAAATTCCTGGACCATCATACACGCCCTTACCTTGAGCGGCTTTGCCGATCGCATGAATGGCTTGTGTGTAATCGTTAAAATAACGTGCAGCATCATGATCGGTGAGAGCAGCTTCGCCCAGCATGTCGTATGAATAGCGAAAGCCTTTGTGTTCAAGCGGTTTAGCATGATTCAGCGCTTCTTCAATGGTTTCACCTGTCACGAACTGTTCGCCCATCATGCGCATCGCCACGTCAACTGCTTTACGGATGACACCACGACCACTACGAGCAATGATCGAGGTGAGCAAGCCCGATAAACTTCCTTGTTTAGGCGTTTCCATCAGCTTACCGGTCAGCATTAAGCCCCAAGCTGCTGCATTGACAAACATCAGGCTACTTTGACCCACATGGTCTTTCCAGTTGCCTTGATTGATTTTGTCACGAATCAGTAAGTCGCGTGTTGCTTTATCAGGAATACGTAAAAGTGCTTCTGCCAAGCACATGAGTGCAATTCCTTCTTGCGAGGACAGCGAAAATTCCTGCAATAAACCCTGCACAATGCCTGCCTTACCAGCAGAACTCTTACGCTCACGTAATGAGTTGGCCAGATTAAACGCAACTTCATGAATCTGATGATTCAATTCATCTGAAATTGTCGCGGCATTCAATAAGGTTTCGACGACTTCTGGTTCTGCACGGCGCCAAGCACTGTTAATTCGTTCTTCCAGCTCGGTTTTTTGTTTAAATTCCGTGATGTAACCAAAGTTAGGTTGTGCTTCATGCATTTTCGGGTTGCTGTCCATCATGTTCATGTCAAATTCCAATGACGATCTCTTAAGGATATTGTCTAAAGAGGTTTAGATAATTTATGATTACAGAATAATTACCGAATAACTCGCTATATTCTTGGCATTTTTTAGGGAAAAATTTTGTATGGATGGGGCAATTTCAACATTAGATCGGGTTGATCTGAAAATTCTCGATATTCTTCAAAAAGATGGTCGAATTTCAAACATAAAACTCGCAGAAGAAGTCAGTCTGTCACCTACTGCGGTCATGGCGCGTGTACAGAAACTAACCAAGGAGAATTATATTCTGGGCTATCAAGCCAAACTCAATCCAGAAAAGCTCAATGCGAGTTTTTTAGTATTTGTGGAAGTATTACTCGATAAAACCACATCGAATGGACTCGACGAATTTATTGAGGCTGTATCGGAATATCCTGAAATTATTGAATGCCATATGACCAGCGGCGGTTTTGATTTCTTAATGAAAATTCGCAGTGCCAATATGGAAGAGTACCGAAAGTTTGCTGGGCAAACGTTGTGGCAATTGCCTGGAGTCAAGGAAACGCGAAGTTATCCGGTCATGCAAGTGGTCAAAGAAACCTCTCGAATTAAGCTCAATAAGCGCACTACAAAAAAAGGGGCATAACGCCCCTTTTTTTAGATCATATGATGCATTATTTCGAGCTATGGTAAAGACGATCGGCTTCTTCAAAACGATCCGTAACTTCACGTGTTGGTGGTTTGCCCATGAGGCTCACAACCACAATGGTAATTGCAGCCAAGACAAAACCAGGAATAATCTCGTAAATACCCGTTGACGCAAATAGGTTTTTCCAGCCAATCACCACCACTGCGCCTACAATCATACCTGCAACCGCAGCATTTAAAGTCATGCGTTTCCAGAATAACGAGAAAATAATTAACGGACCAAACGCGGCACCAAAGCCAGCCCAAGCGTACGCTACAAGGCCCAAAACTTTACTTTCCGGGTTGCTTGCCAACCAGATTGCAAATACAGAAATCGCCAGAACCATCAAGCGACCAACCCAGACCAATTCTTTTTGAGAGGCATTTTTGCGAAAGAATGGCTTATAAAAATCTTCGGTTAAGGTACTCGAGCAGACCAGAAGCTGACAGCTCAACGTACTCATCACAGCAGAAAGAATACCTGCCATCACAATACCGGCTACCCACGGATTAAACAAAATCTGTGCAAGCTCCATAAATACCAATTCAGAGTTTTTACTCACATTTCCGGCAAGCTCAGGATGACCTTGGAAGAACGCAATACCAAAAAATCCTGCTCCGACAGCGCCACCTAAGCACAGAATCATCCAAGACATACCAATTCTACGTGCAGCTGGAATTGATTTGACCGAGTCTGCTGCCATAAAACGAACGAGGATATGCGGCTGCCCAAAATAGCCTAAGCCCCATGCCATTGCTGAAATCATGGCAATAAAACTCACACCAGAGAACATGTTCATGGCTTGTGGACGAGCTGTTTCAATGAGCTGCGTAAATTGCTGCTGACCGTCTCCAATCGCTAAATACGCAAAAATAGGCGTGAGCAATAAAGCAAATAGCATCATGGCAGCTTGAAACGTATCGGTCCAGCTAATGGCAAGGAAGCCACCAATACACACGTAACTGATCGTGGCAATCGCACTGATCCAGAGCGCCATGGTGTAATCCATACCAAAAATCGTTTCGAACAAGCGTGCGCCTGCAACCATGCCTGAAGCACAGTAAATCGAGAAGAAAATCAGAATGATCAGCGCAGAAGATACGCGAAGTAATTTTTTCGTATCATTGAATCGATTGGTAAAATAATCGGGGAGAGTGAGTGCGTTAAATTGCACCTCAGTATGCACGCGTAAACGGCCTGCGACAAACAACCAGTTTAACCATGCGCCGATAATCAGACCAATTGCGATCCATGCTTCGGAAAGACCCGATAAGTAAATCGCACCTGGTAAGCCCATGAGTAACCAACCACTCATGTCTGATGCACCAGCCGACAATGCTGTAACAAAACTTCCTAAGCTGCGTCCGCCCAGAATGTAGTCTGAAAAATTAGTTGTGGCTCTATACGCATAGAGACCAATACAGACCATTGCCACGATGTAAAATACAAACGTGATCACGGTTGGATTGATAGAATTCATGAATGGGACCTATCCTTATGTACTTTTACGTGTGTAATTCAACCAGTCCAAATAATAATTTGGTTGCCTAAAAATAAGGCTGAGATATAAACACGGATGCCAAAATAATAACTGTTAACTTTAAGTATACGTTATGTAATTTTATGTAAAAATATCTTGTGTGTAGAGATTAATTAATAACCTATAAAATTCAATGTATTATTTATCGAAAATAAAAATAAAAAGCCATTTGATGGATTTAAATACAAAAAATGATGATATTTAAATCGAAAGGATGAAAATCAAAGCAGTTTTGTAATTTTGTGTATCTTAAAAAGTGAGCAATTGTGTAAGCATTGAACAAATTGAAGGTGATGTGTGGATAAAAAGCACCCAAAATGGTCAAATTATTTACTTTTTAACGTCTCGGATAGTGTTTTTACACCCTCAGATGCTGTCATTTTGAGCAACTGATACTGCTTTGGAACGCGATGATAATCGGCTTTTGGATCGATATAATACGCTTCACATGAGCCAGATATTTCGTGGATTAAACCCGCGACTGGATAAACGCTTAAGGTTGAACCAATCACAATAAATATATCGGCTTGACGAATTTGATGGATTGCATCTTGATAAGCAGGTACAGATTCACCAAACCAGACCACATGTGGCCGAAGTGGATAGCCATCTTTACAGTTATCCCGATCTAGTTTTAATTCGCTGCCCCGAATAGGATATAGCTCTTGGGTGATTTGTGCATCTGGACCACTGGTTTTGGCAAATCGAATATTGCCGTGCAAATGTAAAACACGGCTAGAGCCAGCACGCTCGTGCAGATCATCAATATTTTGAGTAATCACATTCACATCAAATTGATGCTCTAGAGCGGCAATCGCCAGATGTGCCGAGTTAGGCGTCGCGTTCAAAATGTTTTTACGCCGTTCATTATAAAAACGCTGTACAAGTTCAGGATCTTTTTGCCAAGCTTCTGGCGTTGCCACATCTTCAATTTTGTAATTTTCCCACAGTCCATCACTATCTCGAAATGTATGAATACCACTTTCGGCGCTCATACCGGCACCAGAAAAAACCACTAATTTTTTCATGATGTTCTCCTTGATATAAAAAATCCGCCCGAAGGCGGATTTGAAATTTATTTGTCGTGATGCAAATATTCTGGTTCTTTCGGTAATTTAAAACTACAGAAGAAACAGATGGCAAGCATCACCATCACATAAATGAAGAATTCGTTTTCAATACCTGCCTGTTTAAATTGCAGGGCAACCGCTGGCGCTGAACCACCAAAAATGGCATTTCCGACAGCATAAGAAAACCCAACGCCCAATGCCCGTACATGTGGTGGAAACATTTCTGCCTTAATTAAACCACTAATAGAAGTGTATAGGCTCAGAATCATCATCAGAAAAACCAGTAAAGCCGTCACGATTACCGGTGAATCACTAAACTGACGCATTCCAATGACCATAACTGGATAAATAAATACAATGCTCAATCCACTAAAAAGCAGCATGGATGCACGACGACCAATCCGGTCAGAGAGTGCTCCAAACAGTGGTTGAGCAATCATATAAATAAACAGTGCACAGGTCATCATATAGCCAACAGTTCGGCCTTCAATACCCAAGCTGGTGATATAGGTTTTTGAATATACGGTTAAGACATAAAAGGTTAAGGAACCTGCCGAGGTATAACCCACCACTAGTAAAAAGGTAAACCAGTGCTTTTTAAACAGCTCGCGCAACGAACCCGATTCTTTTTTGTCGCTGTCTTCATGCGACAAGGTTTCTTCAAGTTTACTTCGTGCTAAAAGTGAAATAATTGCTGCGATGCCGCCAATCACAAACGGAATTCTCCAGCCACCATCCATGAGTTGTTGTTCGGTCATAAAGGCCAGCATGATCACACCGAGCAAGCTTGCCAAGAGCTGGCCGCCTGAAAGGGTCACATATTGAAACGACGCATAAAAACCGCGTTGGCCTTTAAGCGCAATTTCACTCATATAGGTAGCAACAGCACCGTATTCACCACCAACCGATAAACCTTGTAGCAAGCGTACCATTAATAATAAAAAGGGCGCTGCAATACCAACCTGATCATAGGTCGGGAGTGCGGCAAATAAGAAGGAGCTGACCGCCATCAGGCTAATTGAAATCACCATCGACTGTTTTCGGCCGTGTTTGTCGGCAATTCGACCAAATAACCAGCTACCAATTGGGCGCATAAAAAAGCTGGCTGCAAAAACGCCCCAAACATAAATACCTTGAGCGGTTGAACTCATGTCGGGTGCAGTCAATGCTCGCTGAAAATACATGGCAAAAACGGCGTAGATATAAAAGTCAAACCATTCAACTAAATTCCCTGAAGATGCTCCGACAATTCCCATAACGCGTTTGCGTTTTTCTTCTTTGCTATATACCACTTCACTCATTTAATAAATATCCTTATGGTCGGTCTAGTTATGGTCATCATATATTTTTTGACGTGATCAGATACCTTTGTACCTGTTGTCTAACAAAAGCATCAAACTACAGCAGGACGGGACTGTCTAGGGTAAAAAATCAGAATTCTATTTATTTATACAGAGTTTTAAATAATACTTTTCACGTTAATTTTATTAAGTTTTTGAATTTATTCTGTAAATCCTAAAAATGCCAACATCATTTATTGTCTTTTTTATAAGCATGAAAATATTAACATAATTCTATGTTTTTATTGATAAAAGCGATTGAGACGAAGTTTTTCTCAAACTAGTGTACTTTCTTCAAAAAATGCCCAATCTCGGTTCTAAATTTTTTTGGCTCCGTAATGAGCGGTGTATGACCAGACTTTTCAAAATAAATAGGCTGAGCATTTTTTAACTGATGAGCAATTAATGTCTGACCTTGTTCTGGATAAAGTGTCGACTGTTTTCCAATGAAAAATGTGGTGGGGCATTCAAGTGCCTGTAAAGCGGTTCGATAATCTTCGGTATGATTCAAATAATTTTGTACATACCATCTGAGGTAATCTAAGCGCTGAATCGGGAGTACATGTTTTTGAAGTTTTGGGTATTGCAGAGCCAGCTTGAATATTTTGGGTATAAATGAGTTGCTGCTTTGAAACTCGATAAACTTCAGCCATGTTTCAACCAGCTCCTGTTGGTGAGTCAGCGGAAGTTCCTCTAAATATTGAACGGATGCATGTGATTGTAAAAGTGCGTTAATCAAATGAAGAAAACGTCTAAATTCGGTATAACGTTCACCAAAAAGACCAAACTGCCACGTGCTATCGACACGTATTTTTGGAGTTTGATCGATATGTAAATAACCTTTTAATTTCTGTCCTAAATGGCCGTATTGCATACCATGCATTGCGGTGGTTGCACCCATCGAGTATCCGATAAGGGTAAACTGTGTCAGTTTGAGCTCGTCAATCAAGTGTTCAACATCACGCCAGTGGCTAGAAATAGAATCTAGCTCTTGCGGTATCGCACAATGTTGTGATCGACCAAAACCACGCCATTCAGGAATAATAAACTCAAAGCCTTTGGTATATGAAAGTAAAAAGGGAAGCCATTGCCAGCTCAACATACCTAAACCAGAAAGTACCAACACTGGCTCGCCTGATCCAAAACGTCTGACAAATAATTGCTCTTGATCCGGCATAGTATAAAAAGGCATGGCTGATCCTATTGGTTAATTAGTGCATTTAATTCAGGAATGACTTCATCGAGCCATTTGATCCATTCTTGCTCCATGGTAATGCCCAATTCTAAAATTTTTCGATGAATAAACAATACCCGGTTTTCTGATGTGTTGTGTTTAAAATCTTTATCGTAGATGGTTTGGTAGAGCTTCAGTTTTTCTTGATGAATTGCCAAGTGTCGCTCGAGTTCAGGCAAGATTTGATTGCCACCCAGTTGAGCTTCTGCACGTAAACGAACCATCAAATCATCACGGAGTTGAGAGGGCTCACTTTGCTGGAGCAACCAGCTTGAAAGTTCTATTCGACCGAGTTGTTCCACCTGATAGGTTTTTTTACGCGTGTGACTTGAGGCTTCATCAATGGTTGAAATCCAGCCTTTAGCCAGCATCGCACTGAGTTCACGATAAATCTGTTGATGACTGGCGTTCCAGAAAAATCCCATCGAGCGATCAAAACGTCGGGCGAGTTCAAATCCGGAACTGGGTTTCTCCAATAAGCTGGTCAGTAAAACATGCGAAAGCGACATAGCCATCCTAAAACTCGATGTGACCCTTCAGATTATGCAATAAGTTGCATAGAAAGCAAATTTTGTTTATAAGTTTATGCAACATATTGCATAAAGCGCGCTTATGCCAGCCAGGGAGATTATATGTCAACGCACTATCCGCATTTATTGGCACCATTAGATTTAGGATTTACTACATTAAAAAATCGTATCTTAATGGGATCGATGCATATTGGACTTGAAGAAGCACCGGGTGGATATGCGCGTATGGCTGCATTTTATGCAGAGCGTGCTCAAGGTGAAGTGGGGCTTATTGTGACGGGTGGTATCTCGCCAAATGATGCAGGCCGAACTTTTGCACATGCTTCAAAACTAGATACGCTTGAAGAAGCGGAAAAACATAAAGTTATCACACAAGCTGTGCATGACGCTGGCGGTAAAATTGCCATGCAGATTTTACATACCGGTCGTTATTCTTATCAGCAAGAAATTGTCGCGCCGTCCGCCATTCAGGCACCCATTAACCCGATCAAGCCGCAACAACTTAGTTCGGCTGAGGTCTGGCAGACAATATCCGACTTTGTCAATTGTGCCAAGCTCGCACAATATGCGGGTTATGATGGCGTAGAAATTATGGGATCAGAAGGTTATCTCATCAATGAGTTTATTGCTGCTCGAACCAACCATCGAGATGATGAGTGGGGCGGTCAGTACGAAAACCGCATTCGCTTTCCAATTGAAATTGTAAAGCGTACTCGTGAAGAGGTTGGTGAAAATTTTATTATTATTTACCGACTGTCGATGCTTGATCTGGTCGAGGGCGGCTCAACCTTAGATGAAGTCATTCATTTAGCCAAAGAAATTGAAAAAGCCGGTGCAACAATTATCAATACTGGAATTGGCTGGCATGAGGCACGTATTCCCACCATTGCCACTAAAGTGCCGCGGGCAGCATTTACATGGGTGACCGAAAAAATTCGACCTCACGTGAAAGTGCCACTGATTACATCAAACCGTATTAATACCCCTGAAATGGCAGAGTACGTACTGACAAGTGGACATGCCGATATCGTCTCAATGGCACGCCCGATGCTGGCCGATCCAGAATTTGCTTTAAAAGCTCGCGAGGGACGTAGTGATGAAATCAATACCTGTATTGGTTGCAATCAAGCCTGTCTGGATCATATCTTTAATGGTAAAGTGGCCTCATGTTTGGTTAATCCACGCGCATGCCATGAAACCGAACTCAATTTTAAAGCAGCGGCTACACCGAAAAAAATCGCTGTCGTTGGCGCAGGGCCGGCCGGTTTAAGTTTTGCCACCTATGCTGCCAGTCGTGGTCATAAAATCAAATTATATGAAGCCGCTGAGCAAATTGGCGGGCAATTTAATATTGCCAAAACCATTCCAGGTAAAGAAGAGTTTTACGAAACCCTGCGTTACTTTAATCGCCAGATTGAACTGCAACCGAACATTGAGCTGGTTTTAAACTACAAAATCGATTATGACGAATTAGCCAAGTCAGACTTCGATGATATTGTTATTGCAACTGGCGTTACACCACGTCATCTCAATCTTGAAGGTATCCAGCATCCGAAAGTGTTAAGTTACCTCGATGTACTCAAAGCCCGTCAGCCAGTCGGTCAAAAAGTTGCGATTATCGGTGCGGGTGGTATTGGCTTTGATACCGCAGAGTTTCTTACCCATGAAGGCGAAAGCGGCAGTATTCACCCTAAGAAGTTTTATGACGAATGGGGAATCGATACCTCCTATAGCCAAGTCGGTGGCTTAAAAACTGCGGCGGTTGAGCACAGTGCACGTGAAATATATTTGCTACAACGTAAAGCCAGTTCGGTCGGAGCAACACTGGGCAAAACCACAGGATGGATTCATCGTACAGGTTTAAAAAATCGTAATGTGAAAATGATTGCCGGTGTACAGTATGAAAAAATTGATGATCAGGGTTTACATATTCAGGTCGGTGAAAAGACCACAGTACTTGATGTCGATCATGTCATTATCTGTGCGGGACAAGAATCGTTTACGGCGATGTATGAACCACTCAAGCAGCTTGGCAAAAATGTACATTTGATTGGTGGCGCCAAAGAAGCGGGTGAGTTAGATGCCAAACGTGCTATCCGTCATGGTGCAGAACTTGCGGCTATGATTTAAGTTTTTGTTCATCCTTAAGGTTTAGGCTATCGATTGGTCTAGGCCTTTTAAAATATCGGTTCGCTAATTTTTCGAATGTTGTTCTAAATTCCCATAAAGTTGATACATTTCATGAAAAAGATAAATGTGCTAAAAAAACTAACAGATACGCTCGATCGTTTGACAGGAGCGGATTATCCCCAAATCTATCTGCATCCTGAGAGCGGTCTTCATCAGCACATGCAAAAGCTCACCCAATTAAATGCTAAGTATCGCCCGACACCTTGGCTCTTTAACGAGCATCTTCAGCTTCTTTATTTTGATTTGGTTAAAAAACGCTTTATCCGCCAGCAATATGATCATATCGATTATTTAAAGATGCAAGACGGCGGGGAAACGGCAATTACATGGGTCGGTTCGCACTTACCCGCAGACACGCCGACGATTGTCATCTTGCATACCATTACCGGTTCTCCGTCAAGTATGCGTGAGTTGGTTCGTGACTTACACCGCTTTACTGGCTGGCGGATTGCACTTTGTGTGCGCCGTGGACATGCCGATTTAAACTTTTCTATACCGCAATTTAACTTGTTTGGCTCAACTGCAGACTTAAAAGAACAACTTGATTTTATTCGTCTTAAGCTCCCCCAATCAGATTTGTATGCTGTTGGATCATCGGCTGGATCGGGTCTACTGGTGCGTTACTTGGGTGAAGTTGCAGATCAGTCATGTTTTAAAGCCGCATTTGCATTTTGTCCAGGTTACAACATTGAAACGGGTTTTGATAAAGTTCATCCGGTTTATAGTCGATATATGGCAAAAAAAATAATCAATCGCTTTGTTAAGAAACACCTGCAAGGTTGGTCACATATCGATAATTTAAAAGAACTCCTGACATCTAAAAATTTAACCGAGTTTCATCTTCGCTACTATCAGCTTGCTGGTTTTTCAAACTATCAAGACTATACGTTGGCCACCAATCCCATGCACGTTTTTAAGCAAATCAAAGTGCCATTGATGGTACTTAATTCGCAAGATGATCCAGTGTGTCATATCGACAACTTTGCACCTTATCTGCCTGAAATTCAGGCTATGCAGAACATTGCCGTGGTGACCACCAAGAAGGGAAGTCATTGTGCGTTTTATGAGGGGTGGCGCACACAATCATGGGCCACCAAGCTCATGGCAGATTTTTTTCTAAGTCAGAAGTAAGTCTTTTTGCTTAAGCGAATATCAGCGCTCGGTTAAATGCTCAACCAAGTAATCGATAAACACACGAACAGCGGGCAGTAATCCACGACGTGAAGGATATACCGCATGAAAGACACCATGCGGTGCTTTCCATTCAGGTAAGACGCGAACCAATTCACCCGATTTAACATAGTCGCTGGCAATGGTATCGGGAAGTAGCGCGATACCGCAGTTTTGTGCGGTAATATTGGCAAGTACAGAAAGGTTAGATGCCATCACCACCGGATTGACTTTGATTTTCTGTAGTTCATTGCTTTGGCTGTACAAGCTAAACTGCTGATCTAAATGCTCATCCGATAAACTCAAAATCCGATGATGATGCAAATCTTCAGGCGCTTTAACAGAGCCGTATTCGTTTAAGTACGCCTGACTGGCAAAAAGATGTTGCTCGATGATGGAGAATTGACGTAACACCAGACTCGGATCATCATCAAGATTTGAGCGAACGCGAAGCGCAATATCTATGCCTTCATTGACAATATCAACACGTCGATTACTAATGATCAGTTGAACTCGAATTTCAGGATACTGTTTTAAAAAATTCGGCAGCAGTTTCGACATCTGATTTTGTGCAATATCGACAGGAACACTCACTTTAATCACGCCACGAGGCTGGATACTCAAGTGATCTACCAGATCATGTGCGGCTTGAGCGGCATTCATCATCACTTGTGCATGCCGATAAATATTCATCCCGATATCGGTCACTGCAAAGTGTCGAGAGCTACGCTGAATTAAGCGGACGCCTAAATTCTCCTCAAGATTGTATACGCGGCGACTTAATTTTGACTTTGGAATATCTGTGGCACGCTCGGCAGCACTGAAACCACCGTGTTCAACCACAAGAGCAAAGCAATAAAAATCGTCTAAATCTGTGAGCATGATGCATGTCCATATTTCTAAAAATAGGGGTTTTTAAATTTTTTCAAAGTATACCCAATATTTTTCTGAGGATATGTGATTACTCAGTAAATCATGCAATTTAGGCCAAAATAGACGAATTTGGATCAAGTAAATAGGCTTGCACTTTTTTATACTCTTCTAAACGCGCAAAATCACGGGCTGTAGGGTGACTAATTCGTTTTAAATCCATGTTGTCTTTTAGATCGGCTAGTTTGACTGCTTTGGCCAATGGGTTATTTACAATTCGCTTTGCGGCTGTAAACCGGCTCTCGCCGGGTTTTTTGGTGAGCGCAATGACTGCATCAATAATATCTTGGCTAAAACCCAATGAAATTAGATCGACAATTGTGGTGTCGGTGTCTTCAAGTAAGTCGTGCATCACTGCAACAATTTTCTGTTCTAAAGTATCCAAATGAAGCATAAGTCGTAATGGATGCAAGATATAAGGTTGTCCAGCTTTGTCTACTTGTCCCGCGTGTTTTTTTGCTGCAAGTCCGATTGCTTTTTCCAAAGTTGACATGAATGCTCCAGTATTGAATGACATGACATTAGTAACAGCACTGCGCTTAGTACTCACTTAAGCACGCTACACTGGCAAGATCAATCCGACATCAGTCGATTTAAAACGATTAGATGCAAACAAATATTTCTTTTACACTATGTGGACCTTTTAGAGAATGAAATATGACTTATCAATTAATTCTTCAACCAGATGCATCAGTGAATATCGATTGCCCGATATGCAAACACCCAGTTATTGACTGGTCGCAAGAACAATATGTTCAGCCCTGCGAACATACTCTCTTTGTCGCGATGGATTTAGGATTCGAGTTTGTTTCCGATCGGTTTGAAGCGCAAATGCAACAACCTGTAGATGAATTACATGAAGATCCAGATATGAATATTTTTCATGCAATTACTTCAACTACATATCCTGTTCAAGTGATTGTCAAAGCTGATTTAGGTGTGCAATCGCTTTCACGCTACGTAGGATTTAGCGATCAACTTTAAAACGAAGAATTTAGAGAAACTGAGATTCAAATTCTCTGACTTCATGTTCGAGCCATTGAGTAAATTTTACAATCAATGCGTTTTTATGTTGCTCAGACGAAACAAAGTAATATGAACGAGTACCAACAAGTTCCACACGAGACACTCGTATCAAGTCACCCTGTTCAAGCTCTTTTTCAAGTAACAAAGGCGGTATTAATGCAACGCCTAAATGATGCATCGCAGCGACAGCCAGCATTGAGAAAAGTTCATGGCGTTGCCCGTCCATTGCATAAGGATAGGCATAATCTGCTTGAGCAAACCATTCATTCCAGATGTAGGGGCGAGTGGTCTGCTGAAGTAAAGGGAGCTGACTGATTTGTTCTGCAGTCAAATCCAAACTTTCATTCCCGCCTGACACACACTCTGGAAAATATTTTTCAATCAGTGTTTTAGAGCAGACGGGGACTAACGCTTCTTCCATAAGAAACTGAATTTTGGCATCGGGCCAGTTTTCAATTTGTGCAGGAGTGCCGGCATAAATTGCAGCATCAAAAATATGCTCACTAAACAAAAAGGGTTTGGTACTGGTTTCTAAATGAATCGTAATCTCAGGATACAAACGATTAAATCGATGAAGTCGCGGCAGTAACCATCGTGTTGCGAAGGTTGGAACAACGCCCAGTTTTAGTGTTCCACCTAACCCCTTGTGTGCCATTAAATCCAATGTGGCATGTTCGATACCGAGTAAATGTGATTTGATCGTTTTTAAATAACTCTCACCTGCTTGTGTAAGCTCAACTCCATGACGCGCTCGTGCAAAAAGCGCCACAGCAAGAAAGTCTTCAAGTTGCTGAATTTGCCGAGAAACAGCACTTTGGGTAATCGATAATTCTTGGGCTGCTGCTGTATAACTACGATGTTTGGCGGCCGATTCAAAACATAATAATGCCTGTAAAGAAGGAATCATTCGTCGCATATTATGTATCCTAGATCATTCTTTTAAATATTGAAAAATGGCTTCTTAAATAAATCCATCTGAAACTCGAAAAGCACTTTTATTCTAAACCAGAAAATTGAAAAGCAAAAAATAAGATATGAGAAAAATGCATGACTACATGCGAAATTATCGTTTGTGGTACTCGTTAACACAGCCTAAGATGAAGAAATAACAGTTCAATCATTAGGCTAGGAAAGCAATGAATCATATGGTCGATCATACAAAAAAAACAGCACGCGTCCACTTCAATTGGGATGATCCTTTCTTAATTGAGCAACAGCTCACGAATGAAGAGCGCATGATTCGCGATGCTGCACATGCCTATTGTCAAGATAAACTCATGCCTCGAGTGTTAGAACAGTTTCGTCACGAAAAAACAGATCCAGCTATTTTTCGTGAAATGGGTGAGTTAGGTCTTTTGGGCCCAACCATTGATGAGCAGTATGGTGGTGCCGGTCTGAATTATGTCAGCTATGGATTAATTGCAAGAGAAATCGAACGTGTAGATTCGGGTTATCGATCTATGGCAAGTGTACAAAGTTCATTGGTGATGGTGCCAATTTCCGAATTTGGATCTGAAGCACAAAAACAAAAGTATTTACCGAAGCTCGCTACAGGTGAATATATTGGATGCTTTGGTTTAACAGAGCCAGATCACGGTTCAGACCCTGGAAGTATGATCACACGTGCAAAAAAAGTTGATGGAGGCTATCGTCTTTCGGGTGCAAAAATGTGGATCACGAACAGCCCAATCGCCGATGTATTTGTGGTTTGGGCCAAAGAAGTATCGAGTGAAGGCAATATTGGCGAAATTCGCGGATTTATTTTAGAAAAAGGGTGGCAAGGTTTATCGGCACCAGCCATACATGGCAAGGTTGGACTACGTGCCTCTATCACCGGTGAAATTGTGATGGATAATGTTTTTGTACCTGAAGAAAATGCTTTTCCAGATATTAGAGGTTTAAAAGGTCCATTTACCTGCTTAAACAGTGCCCGTTACGGCATTGCTTGGGGTGCGATGGGTGCGGCAGAATTCTGCTGGCACACTGCACGTCAATATACACTGGATCGTAAACAGTTCGGTCGACCGCTGGCTGCCACCCAGCTTATACAAAAAAAATTGGCCGACATGCAAACCGAAATTGCATTAGGTTTACAGGCCGCACTTCGATTTGGCCGAATGAAAGATGAAGGATTGGCGGCAGTCGAAGGGACTTCACTCATCAAGCGCAACAACTGTGGCAAGGCGCTCGATATTGCACGTTTAGCTCGCGATATGATGGGGGGCAACGGAATCAGTGATGAATTTGGGGTTGCCCGCCATCTGGTGAATCTTGAAGTAGTCAATACCTATGAAGGTACGCATGATGTACATGCTCTTATTTTGGGGCGTGCTCAGACTGGTCTTGCAGCATTTTAGCTTTTTAAAAAACTCAGCTTCTAAAGAGATCATAACCATTCGAAATCACACGGCTTAAAATGCTCACTAAGCCGTGTGTTCATTTATTTTTTCGACTTCGAGAATACGTTCTACATATTATGAGGCAATAAAAAGTAAATCTGATCTAAATTAATTCAATGAATCGGGTATAATTGACTGTTATATGATCGATATTGAGCTAAATCATATAATTTTGATTAAAAAATAAACTATTGTTTGTTTTTTTTAAAATAATACTTGCGTTGGTTGGTTTTTTGCTTAGAATACGCAGCATCCCGACGCGATACACGAAAGCAACTTAGCTTACAGGGTTAAGTTGAAAGAAAGTGTTTTGCGTTGAATTTGTCTCTGACGAAGAGCAAATCGATCATTAAGAGAATAGAAGAACAACTTGTGTGGATTTTTACTGGTTGATTAATCGATATATATTATCATTGATTGATTGGTTTAAATTACTCGAAGTTTATTTGAGCGAAATTTAAGTCAGGAAATTGATGAGCCAGAATTGGTGTCTTGTTCTTTAAGAAAGGCACAAAATGATTTTAACTGAAGAGTTTGATCATGGCTCAGATTGAACGCTGGCGGCAGGCTTAACACATGCAAGTCGAGCGGAGTGATGGTGCTTGCACTATCACTTAGCGGC